>NZ_CP039383.2:608060-912090 GCF_004803715.2 Luteimonas yindakuii | reverse complement strand
CGATGACCGGCCGCGAGCGTTCCACGCTGGCCCGCGAGGCCGACGTGCACCTCGACGTCAGCGTGCCGGCGGAGGCCTGCCCGCTCGACCTCGCGCCCACCTCCAGCACCACCGCGTCGCTGGCGATGGGCGATGCACTGGCGGTGGCGCTGCTGGACGCGCGCGGCTTCACCGCCGACGACTTCGCACGCTCGCATCCGGCCGGCGCGCTCGGCCGGCGGCTGCTGCTGCACATCGCCGACGTGATGCACGTGGGTGATGACATCCCGCGCGTCGCCGCCGGCGCGACCTTTGGCGACGTCCTGCTGGAAATGAGCCGCAAGCGCCTGGGCATGACCGCGGTGGTCGACGACGACGATCGCCTGCTCGGCCTGCTTACCGACGGCGACGTGCGCCGCACGCTGGCCGACGAGGGCACCGATATCCGCACCACCCGGGTCGTCGACATCATGACCCGCTCGCCGGTGACCATCGGCGCCGATGCGCTCGCCGTGGAGGCCGCACGGCTGATAGAGACGCACAAGATCAACGGCCTGCTGGTCACCGATGCCGAGCGTCGCGTGGTCGGCGCGCTCAACATCCACGACCTGCTGCGCGCACGCGTGGTATAGCTCGCCGCTCCTCCCGATTCCGGACCCGTCACACGAATGTCTGCCGATGCCTATCCGCACGACCTGCTCGCCCGCGCCGCGCGGATCCGGCTGGCGTGCTTCGACGTCGATGGCACGTTGACCGATGGGCGCCTGACCTACGACAGCGCCGGCAACGAGAGCAAGACCTTCCACGTGCATGACGGACAGGGCCTGGTGTTGCTGCGGCGGGCCGGCATCGAGGTCGCACTGATCACCGCGCGCACCAGCCCGATGGTTGAGCGCCGCGGCGCCGAGCTGGGCGTGCGCGTGCACTGCGGCGTCGGCGACAAGCTCACCCGCGTGACCACCCTGTGCAACGAGCTGGGGCTGGACCTCGACGGCGTCGCCTTCATGGGCGACGACCTGCCCGACCTCGCGCCGATGCGGGTGGCCGGGTTCGCGGTGGCGCCGGCCAACGCACATCCGTGGACCGCGCGCCACGCGCACTGGCAGACCCAGGCAGCCGGCGGCGAAGGCGCCGCGCGCGAACTCTGCGACCTGCTGCTCGTCGCGCAGGGCCATGCGGATGATCACGCCCCCGGCGGTGCGCAATGAGCTGGCGCGGCTGGCTGGCAATCGTGCTGGTGATCGCCGCCGTGGTGTCCGGCTGGTCGGCCTGGCGCCAGCGCGCCGATGCACCGGGCACGGCCACCGGGCCGCTGCGGTCGGACTACGTGCTGCGCGACTTCGAGCTGATCGCGCTCAACAACGAGGGCCGCGAATCGTTCACCCTGCGCGCGCCGCTGCTGGAGCAGAACCCGGCCGATCGCACGATCGCCATCGAAACGCCATTGTTCCTCGTGCCCGAGCGCGATGGTGGCCGTTGGCAGGCACGGTCGCAGACCGGCTGGGTTTCGGCCAGCCATGACGAGCTGCGCCTGGAAGGCGACGTGCGCATGACCAGCCCCGACCAGGGCGGGCGCGACCTGTTGCTGACCACCACGCGCATGACCCTGCTGCCGGAGACCAACATCGCCCGCAGCGACGAGTTGGTGACCATCCAGCAGCCCGGCTCTAGAATCCAGGGGCTTGGCATGCAGGTGGACCTGACCACCAAGCGCTACGAATTCTCCTCCCAGGTGAAACAACGCTATGAACCCAGGCGCCGTTAGCGCAGTGGTCCTGGCCGTGCTGCTGTTGCCGTCGACGGCGCAGGCGAAGCAGGCCGACCGCAACCAGCCGATGGACATCGATGCGGGGCGCACCGAGGGCACCCTCGATGACCGTTCGCCGACCGTGATGTCCAATGGCGTGATCATCACCCAGGGCACCCTGCACATCGTCTCGGACCGCGCCGAACTGCACCTCCGCAACGGCGACATCGACCGCGCGGTGCTGACCGGCGGGCCGGTGCAGATGCGCCAGGAGATGGACGACGGCTCGCCGATGAGCGCGCGCGCGCAGCGGGTCGACTACAACCTCGCCTCCGACGTCATCACCCTCACCGGTGATGCGCGCATCGAACAGCCGCGCGGCACCATGGCCGGGCAGCGCATCGTCTACAACATGGCCACCGGCCAGGTGGAGAGCGGCGGCGGCGGCGACAACGGCCGGGTGCGGATGCGCATCAATCCGCGCAGCGCACAGGAAGGCGGCTGATGCTGGTCGCCGAAGGCCTGCGCAAGCGCTACAGGCAGCGCGAGGTCGTCCGTGAGTTCGGCCTCACCCTCGACGCCGGCGAGGTGGTCGGGCTGCTCGGCCCCAACGGCGCCGGCAAGACCACCTGCTTCTACATGATCGTCGGCCTGGTGCCGGCGGATGCGGGACGCATCGTCCTCGACGGCATCGACATCACCGCCGAGCCGATGTACCGCCGCGCGCGGCTGGGCGTCGGCTACCTGCCGCAGGAACCGTCGGTGTTCCGCAAGCTCAGCGTGGCCGACAACATCCGCCTGGTGCTTGAATTGCGCGACGACCTCGACCGCAAGGGTCGCGAACAGGAACTCGCGCAGCTGCTCGAGGAACTGCAGGTCACCCACGTCGCCGACCAGATCGGCGCCAGCCTGTCGGGCGGCGAGCGGCGGCGCGTCGAGATCGCCCGCGCGCTGGCGGCAAAGCCGCGCCTGATGCTGCTCGACGAACCCTTCGCCGGCGTCGACCCGATCTCGGTCGGCGAGATCCAGCGCATCATCCGCCACCTCAAGAACCGCGGCATCGGCGTGCTCATCACCGATCACAACGTGCGCGAAACCTTGGGCATTTGCGACCGGGCGTATATCCTCGCCGAGGGGAGCGTGCTGGCGCAGGGAGCGCCGGACGCGCTGTTGATGGATCCCGACGTGCGTCGGGTCTACCTGGGGGATGCTTTCCGCCTGTAGGCCGGGCGCAGTCACCTGGCTCGTAGGGGAAGATGAAGCCGCGTCTGCAGACATCGCTCGGACAGCACCTGGTCCTGACGCCGCAATTGCGGCAGGCCCTGCATCTGCTGCAATTGTCCGCGCTGGAGCTGGAGGCGGAGATCGCGGCCGCGGTCGAAAGCAACCCGTTGCTCGAGTGGCAGGGCGAGGACGACACCGCCGTGCGCGCCAGCGATGGGAACGCGGCGGCCACCGAAGATGCCGAACGTGCATCGGACGGGGCCGCGCCGGATGTCTGGGAAAGCGGCATCGACGATGGCTGGTACGGCGGTGGCAGTGGCAGCGGCGGCGAGGACGACGGCTTCGACCCCGCCGACCGCATCGTGCATACCGAGAGCCTGCGCGAACACCTCACCTGGCAGCTCAACCTCAGCCACCTGTCGCCACGCGACCGCCTGATCGGCGAGGCGCTGATCGATGCCATCGACGACGACGGTTACCTGCGTGCGTCCTTCGACGACATTGCCGAGGCCCTGCGTGACGACGGCCCGTGGGGACACGACGAGATCCTCGCCGTGCTGCGGCGCATCCAGCTGCTGGATCCCGTCGGCGTGGGCGCCCGCGACCTCCGCGAATGCCTGGAGGTCCAGTTGCACGCGCTGCCGGACGACCTGGCCGGCCGTGCGCTCGCCCGGCGCATCGTCGACGAGTTCATCGAAGCGCTGCCGCGGCTCGGCGCCGAAGGCCTGGCGGGTGCCCTCGGCTGCGCGCCCTGCGATGCCGCCATCGCGCTGCAGCTGCTGCGCTCGCTGGATCCACGCCCGGGTGCGCAGATCGGCGGCGTCGACAGCGACACCTATGTCGCGCCGGACTGCGCGATCGAACGCCGCAACGGGGTCTGGAAGGTCCGCCTCGTCGGCGGCCCGCATTCGCGGCTGACCATCCATCGCGGCTACGAGCGGATGATCCGCCACGCCAGCGATTCCGACGCCGGCTATCTGCGCGGACGGCTGCAGGAAGCGCGCTGGTTGCTGCGCAACGTGCAGGCGCGTGGCGAGACCCTGCTCAAGGTCGCCCGCTGCCTGGCCCGCCAGCAGTCGGGTTTCCTCGAATTCGGCCCGCAAGCGTTGCGGCCACTCACCCTGCGCGAGGTCGCCGCCGAGATCGGCATGCACGAATCGACCGTCTCGCGCGCGATCGCCCGCAAGTACGTGCACACCCCGCGCGGCACCCTGCCCCTGCGCAGTTTCTTCGCCTCCGGCGTCGACACCGACACCGGCGGCCAGGCCTCCAGCACGGCGATCCAGCAGATGATCCGCCGACTGGTCGACGCCGAGGATCCCCGCAAGCCACTTTCGGATGCCCGCCTGGCCGACGAGCTGAAGACCGCCGGCGTGCCGGTGGCCCGCCGCACCGTGGCCAAGTACCGCGAAGCGATGAACATCCCGTCCTCGCACGAGCGCGTGCGGCTGGGCTGACCCGCCGTTCGTCGACGCGGTGAACCTCCGCGCGTGGACGTGGTCCCAGAAGGTGCCCGTCGTCGTCGCTGGTTAACCTCTTGGCAACAACAGCGGCGGCGTTCCGGGTAATGCTGTTCCCGTCCGTCATACAGGAGGCACACCGCGATGCGTACCGACATCCACGGCCATCAGATCGACGTCACCCCCGCCCTGCGCGACTATGTCGACAGCAAGATGGAACGACTCGCCAGGCATTTCGACCGGCCGTGCGACCTGCGGATCCAGCTCAGCATCGACAAGCCCCATCACAAGGCCGAGGGCACCGTGTCCATTTCGGGCCGCACCCTGCACGCAGATGCGACCGGGGTCGATATGTATGCGGCGATCGACCTTCTCGCGGACAAGCTCGACCGGCTCCTGGTCAAGCAGAAGAGCAAGCTGGTCGATCATCACCGCGGTGAGAACCCGGCACGCACCGCCAGCTTCGGCTGAGCCCGCGCGACGTCCGGTCGCCGATCGACCGGGCCTCGCAGGCGTGACCCACGGCGCGTCGGAGCCTTCCGCCGCGCCGTTCCTGTATCCGGTGTCCTGTACGGCGGGCGGCCCGGGGTTGCGCGGGCGTTCGTGGCCACTGCCACCGGGCCCTTGCCGATCCCCGGGCGCCCCCGGGATTACAGCCGACCTCATCTGCGGTTACTCTCGCCCGGCCATCTGTCGACCGGCATTGCGCGTTGCGCGGCCGATTGCGCACCTGCGGCGGCCCACGCCGGCCCTTTCCCGCCCGCCATGGCACGCGGGCCCGCGAGACAGGCCCTGCAGGCATGACCGCCAGCATCACCGCCAAGGAACTCTTCGACCAGCAGCAGGAGCGTCTGCAGCTGCGCTGGGCCGCCGGCCAGGGCGGCCAGCAACGCGTGCTGCAGTCGGTGGAAACGGTGGCGCGGCGGCCGTCGCTGGCGGGGTATCTCAACATCATCTATCCCAACAAGGTGCAGATCCTCGGCACGGAGGAACTGGCCTGGCTGGATGAGCTCGATGCCCGCCTGCGCTGGGAGACGATCGCCAGGATCATGGAATTCCGGCCGCTCGCGCTGGTGGTGAGCAAGAGCCAGCCCTGCCCCGAGGACCTGCTCGAGGCGGCGGAAGAATCCAGGACGCCGCTGTGGATGTCGCCCCGCCGCGGCCACGAGCTGCTCAACCACCTGCAGTACCACCTGGCGCGGATGCTGGCGCCGCGGGTCACCCTGCACGGGGTGTTCATGGAGATCTATTCGATCGGCGTGCTGATCACCGGGGAATCCGGCTCCGGCAAGAGCGAGCTGGCGCTGGAACTGATCACCCGTGGCCACCGGCTGGTCGCCGACGATGCGCCGGAATTCACCCAGATCGCACCCGACGTGCTCGACGGCACCTGTCCGGAGCTGTTGCAGGACCTGCTGGAGCTGCGCGGACTGGGCGTGCTCAATATCCGCGAGATGTTCGGCGACACCGCGGTCAAGCGGAACAAGTACCTGCGCCTGATCGTGCATCTCGCGCGGCCCGACCATTACGAACCTGGCGCGCAGCCCGACGGCATGGCGCGCCTGACCGGCGACCTCGGCGTGCGCGAGGTGCTGGAGCTGAAGGTCCCGACGATCACCCTGCCGGTGATGCCGGGCCGCAACCTCGCGGTGCTGACCGAAGCCGCTGCACGCACGCATATCCTGCGCGCCAAGGGGGTCGATCCGGCCGCCGCCTTCCTGGCGCGCCATTCGCATTTTCTGGAGAGGGGAACGCCATGAGCGAACGGCCTTTGATGGTGGTGGTGTCGGGCCTGTCGGGCAGTGGCAAGTCGGTGGCACTGAAGACGCTGGAGGACCTCGACTACTACTGCACCGACAACCTGCCCGCCGACCTGTTGCCCGCGTTCGTGCGCAGCGTCGGCGGGCTGCAGGAAACGCCGCCGAAACTCGCGGTCAGCATCGACGTGCGCAACCGCCACCAGGACCTGGCCCAGATCCCGCAATGGCTGTCGGCGGTGGGCGAGCTGGGCTTCGATCCGCGGCTGGTGTTCTTCGATGCCGACGACGCCGTGCTGATCAAGCGCTATGCGGATACCCGCAGGCGCCACCCGCTCAGCCACTTCGGCCTGGCGCTCGCGGATGCGATCGCGCTCGAACGCCAGGTCCTCAAGCCGCTGCGCTCGCTGGCCGACGTCAACATCGACACCACCGACCTCAACGTCCACCAGCTGCGCCGCCGGGTGATCACCGAACTCGGCCTGGCCGATTCGTCGCTGTCGCTGCTGTTCGAATCCTTCGCCTACCGCCGCGGGGTACCGGCGGATGCGGACTTCGTATTCGATGCGCGGGGTCTGCCGAACCCGCACTGGGACCCGCGGCTGCGGCCGCTGTCGGGACGCGATTCGGAAGTGGCCGAGTACCTCGACGGCAGTCCCGACTTCGCCGACTACCTCTCACAGGTCTCCGGCTTCCTCGACAACTGGCTGCCGCGCATGCGCTCGGGTACGCGCAGCTACGTGACCGTCGCCATCGGCTGCAGCGGCGGCCGCCACCGCTCGGTCTATCTCGCCGAGAAGCTGGCGGCGCATGCGCGCGACAACGGCTGGGACGACGTGGCGACGTACCACCGCGAACTGGACTGAGGCGTCGCTGGCGCGCAAGGCATGCGCCCTCGCACGGGGTGATCAGGCGGAGCGGTCCAGCTCCAGCTGGTCGGCAATGCTGAGCCCGGCCAGCACCTGTTTCAGACGACGACCGCGTTCGACGCCAAGCGCATGCATGCGCGCATGCATCCACGCTTCGGCGGCGTCGCGGCCCTCGTCGCGCGCAAGCCGTCCGAATTCCGGGGCTGCGGCGTGCAGCTCGTCCTGGATGGCCTGCTGCATGCCGTCGTACTCGCGGAACAGCGTTTCGCGGTCGGCTTCGGTGATCGCGTCGAGGTCGCGAAGCCCGATCACGGACTCCGCCCACAACTGGCGCTTGCGCCAGGCGTCGTCGCCCACGGGGATCAGCCCACCCAGCCGCTCTGCACGCCGTCCATGAAGGTGTTGGCGAGACCGGTGGCGAAGTTGCCGAAATCGCCGAAGTCCTGCTGGCCGGCAACATCGAGCGTGTCGCTCAGCGCGGGCAGCAGCGCATCGCGGGCCAGCGACTCGACGGCGTCGAAGCCGGCGTCGACGATCGGCCCGGCCAGCGCCTGCACCAGCAAGCCGGAGCCCGGCAGTACCGTGTTGGCGGCAACCGACATCAGGTTGGTCACCAGCCCGGGGGCCATGTCGAGGATGTTGTTGACGAGGTTGCCGGCGAAGTTGCCGGCAAGGCTGGACAGGCTGTTGGTGATGGAATCGAACATGCGCTGGTTTCCTTGGCCCGGGCCGACGGCGTGTGATGTGGAGCCATATTCGATGGCGCCCGGACCCTGCACCAGATGGGGCGCGCCCTAGGTCCTGCTGCCGGTCGGTGCCGCACGCGTCGGCCGTCTTCTGCGCTCCACGGGCGTCTGCTAGTTTGTCGCCATGACAGTCGGCGTCCTCCTCGTCACCCATGAAGGCATCGGAACCGCGCTGGTCGCGGTCGCGGGCCGCCTGTTGCGGCCGCTGCCACTGAAGGTGGAGGCGTTCGAGGTGCCCTTCGATGCCGACCCCGAAGCCCTGCTGCCCGCGGCCAGCGCCGCGCTGCGGCGCGTGGATGGTGGCGCCGGCGTGCTGATCCTGACCGACCTCTACGGCGCCAGCCCGAGCAACCTTGCCGCGCGCGTCGCCCGCCTGGGCACGCCGGCGCGGCGGGTGTCGGGCCTCAACCTGCCGATGCTGCTGCGGGTTCTGAACTACCCGGAGCTCGGCCTGCAGGAGCTGCCCACGGTGGCGGCCGCCGGGGCGCGCATCGGGGTGATCCATGACGATGCCTGACCTGCACCGGGTGCGCAGCGGAGGAGTGCGGCCATGATCCAGCGCGACCTGATGATCACCAACCGGCTCGGCCTGCATGCGCGCGCCACCGCCCGGCTGGTGCAGCTGCTGTCCGGCTACCGGTGCAACGCGACGCTGGTGGCCAAGGGCCGCGAAGTCAACGCCAAGAGCATCATGGGGGTGATGCTGCTCGCCGCCGGGCCGGGAACGCCGGTGGTGCTGCGCGTGGATGGCGAGGACGAAATCGCCGCCGCCAACGCGGTCGCTGCGCTGTTCGAACGCCGCTTCGACGAGGACAGTTGATGCGGCGCGCCTTCACCGGGCATGGCGCGTCCCGGGGCAGCGCCCTGGGCCATGCGCGGGTGCGGCTGCCGCATCTGTTCGAGGTCAACGAACAGCACATCACCGAAGACCACATCGCGTCCGAACTGGCGCGCCTGCATGCGGCCATCCACGACGTGCGTGCCGGGCTGCGCGCCGCCCGCGAACGCCTGCACGGCGCGCTTGCGCACGAGGTCGGCGAGTTCCTGGACCTGCACGCGCTGCTGCTCGACGACCCCGAGCTGCTGCAGGGCCTGGACGACCTGATCCGCGAAGGCCGCTACAGCGCCGACTATGCCCTGCGCCTGCAACGCGACCGCCTCGCCGCGGTGTTCGCGACGATGGACGATGCGTACTTCCGCAGCCGCAGCGAGGACATCGACCAGGTCATCGGTCGCGTGCACGCCGCCCTGCACCGCGGCCAGGCGCAGGTGGGCGGCGTAGCGGGCGAGATCCTGGTCACCGATACGGTCGCCCCGGCCGAGCTGGTGCAACTGCAATCGGAAGGGGTGCTGGCGGTGGTGACCACTGGCGGCAGCCTGCTGTCGCATGCGTCGATCCTTGCCCGCAGCCTGCACCTGCCACTGGTGGTCGGCGCGGGTGACGTGCTGCAGCACGTCAACGACGGGGATGTGCTCGCTGTCGATGGCGCCGGCGGCCGCGTGGTGCTTGCGCCCGATGCCTCCGACCTGCGCGATTACCGCGCTCGCCGTCGCGACGAGCAACGCGAGCGCCGGCAGCTGCACCGGCTGCGTCGCGAGCCCACGCGCACCGTGGACGGGGTCGACATCCGCCTGTACGCCAATGCCGAATCGCGTGCCGACGTTGCCGAAGCGCACGCGCTCGGCGCGGCGGGACTCGGCCTGTACCGCACCGAATACCTGTTCCTGCAGGGCGACGTCGCGCCCGACGAGGAGGCTCAGTTCCGCGCCTACCGCGATGCCGTGCTGGGGATGACCGGGCGCACGGTGACGATCCGCACGCTCGACCTCGGCGCCGACAAGGCCGACCGCGCCGGCCTGACCCTCCCACGCGAGCCCAATCCCGCACTCGGTTGCCGTGGCGTGCGCCTGTCACTTGCCCGCGGCGATATCTTCGCGATCCAGATGCGTGCGTTGCTGCGCGCGTCCGGCTACGGTCCGTTGCGCATCCTGGTGCCGATGGTCGCCAGCCGCGAGGAGATGCTGCAGGTGACCGCGCTGCTGAAGTCCACGCGCGACGCGCTGCGTGCCGAAGGCCACCATGTCGCCGACGAGGTGCCGCTGGGCGCGATGATCGAGGTGCCGGCGGCGGCACTGGCCCTGCCCTCGCTGACCGATACGGTCGACTTCCTCTCCATCGGCACCAACGACCTCGTGCAGTACATGCTGGCCGCCGATCGCAACAACGACGCGCTCGAGGCGCTGCAGTCGCCGCTGCATCCGGCGGTGATGCGGGTCCTGCGCGATGTCATCCGCATCGGCCGCATGCGCGGGTTGCCGGTGGCGGTCTGCGGCGAGATGGCCGGTGACCCCGCATTCGTGCCACTGCTGCTCGCGCTCGGCCTCGAGGAATTCAGCCTGCACCCGGCGACGCTGCTGGAAGTGCGCCAGGCCATCCGTGGCTGCGACCTCGGCGCGCTGCGCCGACGCGCCGGTGCCCTGCTGCGCGCGCGCGACCGTGCCGGCATCGAGCGCTGGATGCGCCAGGCGACGACCTGAGTCGCGAGCTGCACACGCCGGGCCCACGACGGGGTGGGCACCGCAGCGGCCACGCGCGATAATGCCGCGCATGAACACCTGACCTGTCGCGCCCCCGGGCTGCGATGTCACTCCCAGGCCGTCGCCCACGGCGCGAAGGTTTCAGCACGTTGCCCGCGCATCGCGGGCGGCTGCGGAGCACGCGGACAGCGGGTGCCGGCGCGAGACGCGACCCTATGGCCGAGAACGCCCGCCACGACAAGACCGCGCGCCAGCTGCGTCTGCTCTCCGACGCCCTGGACAGCGGGCGGCTGGGCCCGGTACGTCGGCTGGTCAACACCCTGGCGCCGGCCGAGATCGGCAACCTGCTCGAGTCACTGCCCCACGACAAGCGCATGGTCGTGTGGGGGCTGGTGGATGCCGAGGATGACGGCGAAGTGCTGGTGCATGTCGGCGACGAGGTGCGCGAGAGCCTGATCGCCGACATGGATCCCGACGAACTGGTGGCCGCGGTCGAGGATCTCGACATCGACGACCTCGCCGACCTCGTCGACGACCTGCCCGAGGCGGTGAGCGAGCAGCTGCTGCGCTCGATGGACCGCGAGAACCGCGAGCGGCTCGAACAGGCGCTGTCCTACGAGGAGGACACCGCCGGGCGCCTGATGAACCCCGACGTGGTGACAGTACGCGCCGACACCACGGTCGAAGTGGTGCTGCGCTTCCTGCGCCTGCGCGGCGAACTGCCCGAGCACACCGACCATCTGTACGTGGTCAACCGCCGCCACCAGCTGATCGGCTGGGTCGCGCTGCAGGACCTGGTGACCTGCGAGCCCGGCACGCCGCTCAACCAGCTGATCGACGATTCGCTGACCTCGATCCACGTCGCCGAATCCGCGCAGGAAGTCGCGCGGCAGTTCTCCGACCACGACTGGGTGTCGGCGCCGGTGGTCGATGACGGCAACGTGCTGCTCGGCCGCATCACCATCGACGACGTGGTCGACATCATCCGCGAGCAGGCCGAGCACCAGGTGCTTGGCGCCGCGGGTCTGGACGAGGACGAGGACCTGTTTTCGCCGGTGCGCCGCGCGGTGCGCGGACGCGTGGTGTGGCTGTGCATCAACCTGCTGACCGCGTTCCTGGCGGCGTCGGTGATCGGCCAGTTCGAGGCCACCATCGAGCGCATCGTTGCGCTCGCGGTGCTGATGCCGATCGTCGCCGGCATCGGCGGCAACGCGTCGGTGCAGGTGCTGACGCTGATGGTGCGCGGCATCGCGCTCGGCCAGGTGGGCGGCAGCAACGCCGGCATCCTGATGTGGAAGGAGTTGCGGGTTGCACTGATCAACGGCCTGCTGATCGGCGGACTGGTCGGTCTGGTGGCGCTGGTCTGGTTCCGCGACTGGGACCTGTCGCTGGTGATCGCCGCGGCGCTGGTGATCAACTTCTGTTCGGCCGCGCTGGCGGGCGTGCTGGTGCCGCTGGTGATGAAGCGCATGCGCATCGACCCGGCCGTCGCCGGCACCGTGGTGGTGACCGCGGTGACCGACGTCATGGGCTTCTTCAGCTTCCTTGGCTTGGCCACGCTGGTGCTGCTGCGCTGAGATGGCAGCCGCACCCGCCCTCGGCAAGGTCATCGAGTGGGACGATGCGCGCGGCTTCGGCTTCATCCAGCCGCACGACGACGATCGCCGGCTGTTCTTCCATATCCGCGACTATCGAAGGTCCGGGCGCCGGCCGGAAGTCGGCGAGTTCGTGCGCTTCCGGCAGTCGCGCCAGGCGGATGGCCGCTGGTGCGCGCAGGACGTGGACCGGGTCGCGCAACGCCGTCGTGGCGCGGTGCGTCGCGCAGTGTCAACGGACGCGCCGCGGATCGGCCGGGCCGCGGCAGCGATGCCCATCGCGGGCTACGCCGCACTGCTGGCGTGGTCGCTGATGGTGGGCCGCGTGCCGATTGCCGTCGTCGCCGCGGTGCCGGTTCTGTCGGTGATCACCTGGCTGGTCTATGCCGCCGACAAGCGCGCCGCACAGGCACGGCGCCAGCGCGTGCCGGAAGTCCACCTGCACGCGCTGGAGCTGGCCGGTGGCTGGCTGGGCGCCCTGCTCGCCCAGCGCATGCTCCACCACAAGAGCCGCAAACGGTCCTACCAGGCGGTGTTCTGGATCGTGGTGGTGCTGAACGTGGCGGCTGTCATCGCGTGGCCGGAGTTGTTCGGCCGGGGCATCGCCGGCATGCGCTGACGCCGGGGTCGGGTGACAGGTCATTGCCAGCGCCGTGGCGTGGCGCCTGCAATCAGCCGCGGCCGCGCTGCCTGCGCACGAGGGCGCTGACGATGGCGATGGTCGCGGTCAGCGCTGCCATCGACAGGAACTGCGTGCGCGTCTCGGGCGACGCAACCAGCAGGACGAAGATCAGGCCGAGGATCGCCAGCGCGCACAGCGTCGGCAGCGGGAACGCGCGCATCCGGTAGGCCAGTTCGGTTCCCGCGCGGTCGGCACGCCGGCGCAGGATCAGTTGCGACACCAGCGCGATCGTCCACACCAGCAGGCAGGTGGCACCGACGATGTTGAGCAGCATCGGCAGCACCCGCTGCGGATACAGCAGTTCCAGCGCTGCGGTGGCGAAGCCGAACGCCACGCTGGCCAGCACGGCGGCGATCGGCACCATGCGGCGGTCGCTGCGGCCGAGCACGGCCGGCGCCTCGCCACGCCGTGCCAGGGACCAGATCATCCGCGACGCACCGTACAGGTTGGCATTGAGCGCCGACAGCAACGCGATCACCGCGACCAGGGTGATCGCGGTGGCCGCACCCGGGATGCGCGCGGCCTCCAGCACCGCGGCGAACGGCGACGCCAGCGCGGGGCTGGTCCACGGCACCACCGCCACGATCACCGCGATCGAACCGAGGTAGAACACCAGGATGCGCCAGGCCACGGTGCGGATGGCACGGGCCAGGCTGCGCGCCGGGTCCGCGGTCTCGGCGGCGGCGATCGCGACGATCTCGGTGCCGCCGAACGCGAACACCACCACCAGCAGCGCCGCGCCCACACCCATCAGGCCGTTGGGTGCAAAGCCCCCATGCGCGGTGAAGTTGGTAAGGCCCGGCGAGGCGACGCCCGGCAGCCAGCCCATCACCAGCGCGATGCCGATGGCGATGAAGGCGAGGATCGCGATCACCTTGAGGATCGCGAACCAGAACTCGAACTCGCCGAAGTTGCGCACGCCGAGCAGGTTGATCGCGGTGAACACCGCCATGAACGCAAGCGTCAGCCCGGGCACCGACAGGCCGGGCCAGATCGTGGCCAGCAGCCCGGCCGCGCCCACCGCTTCGGCCGCGACCACGACGACCACCTGCAGCCACCACAGCCAACCGACCGTGGCGCCTGCGGTGGCTCCCATCGCATCCTCGGCGTAGACCGAGAACGCACCGCTGGCGGGCTTCGCTGCCGCCATCTCGCCGAGCGCGTGCATCACCACGATCACCAGCGCGCCGGCGATCAGGTACGACAGCAGCACCGCGGGCCCCGCGACCTGGATGCCGACGCCGGAGCCGAGGAACAGGCCGGCGCCGATCGCGCTGCCCAGGCCCATCATCACCAGCTGGCGAGGCTTGAGTGCGTGTGCCGGCGACGCGGCGGCGCGGGCGGGAATCGAGGTTTCGGGGGCTGACATCGCGAGTGCCACGGGACGGGTTGCGCACGATACCCCGCCCGGACCGGATCGGGACGCGACTGCTGCGCCCACGTCAGCTGATCATGGGCGCGTCGCCCGTCGGGACGCTACCGGCGCGACCGCCGGCCCGGGCCACGCTCGCGAGATCAGCCGAGCAGCGCTTCCAGCACCGCCGCGCGCACCGCCACGCCGTTGGCGACCTGGCGCAGGATCAGCGACTGCGGGCCATCCGCGACCTCGTCATCGATTTCCACGCCGCGGTTCATCGGCCCGGGGTGCAGCACCACCGCCTCCGCCGCTGCGCGACGCAGGCGCGCCATCGTCAGGCCGTAATCGCGGTGGTAGCCCTCCAGCGACGGCACCAGCCCCTCCTCCATCCGCTCGCGCTGCAGGCGCAGCATCATCACCGCATCGACGCCGTCGAGTGCGGCATCGAAGTCGTCGAAGACCTGGCAACCGTCGAGGGTCGCGTCGGTGGGCAGCAGCGAGGCCGGCGCGCAGACGCGGATTTCGCCCGCGCCCAGCGTGCGCAATGCATGCAGGTCGGAACGTGCCACCCGCGAATGGCGGATGTCGCCGACGATCGCCACCTTCAGGGCAGAGAAGTCGCGCCCCTTGGCCTGGCGTAGGGTCAGCATGTCGAGCAGGCCCTGGGTGGGATGCGCGCTGCGGCCGTCGCCGGCGTTGACCAGTGCGGTGCCGGCACCGGCGGCCGCGGCCAGCGACGCCACCGCGCCATCGGCGGCGTGGCGCACCACGAATCCGCGCACGCCCATCGCCTCGATGTTCCTGAGGGTGTCGAGCGCGGTCTCGCCCTTGGTCGTCGACGAGGTGGAAGCGTCGAACGCGAGTACGTCGGCACCGAGCCGCTGCGCCGCGCGCTGGAAGCTCATGCGGGTACGCGTCGACGGTTCGAAGAACAGCGTGCACACGGCCTGGCCGGCCAGCGGGGTACCGGCAACACCGTGGTCGACGATCGCCTGCGCACGGTCGAGCAGTGCTTCCATCACCGGGCGTGGCAGGCCGTCCAGGGTCAACAGGTGGCGCAGGCGGCCATCGGGATCGAGCTGTTCGTTCATGGGTTCCGTCATTGGGTGCCGCGGTGCAGCCGACGCGCGTCGTTCAATCCTGCGGCAGCGGCACCGCGTCATCGGGCGCCGCCAGCCAGCGTTCGAGGATGATCGCCGCGGCCACCGCGTCCAGCGCACCGGCATCGCGACGCCGGCGCCGGCCCTCGGCGCGTTGTTCGGCGAACCGCTGCGCGGCCTCGATCGAACTGGAACGCTCGTCCATCAGCAGCACCGGCAGGCGATAGCGCGCACGCAGGTCGCGCGCGAACCGGTGCGCGCGGCGGCGGATCGGCTGGTCGCCGCCGTCGAGTGTCATCGGATCACCGACGATGATCCCGTCCGGCTTCCACTCCTGGCGCAGGCGGTCGATCGCGTTCCAGTCCGGCTGGCCGTCGTGCACGTCGATCACTGCCAGCGCGCGCGCGCCATGGCCGAAACGGCTGCCGACCGCGATGCCGATCCGCCGTGCGCCGACATCGAAACCGAACACGGTGCCGTCGGCGCGGATGGCGTCGGCACGGTTGGTGGGCATCAGGCGTGGCCCGAGTAGTCCGCGAGCCGCTGCAGGTCCACGCCGATGCGCTCGGCCGCGGCGTTCCAGCGTGCTTCCAGCGGCAGCGCGAACAGCAGTTCGGCGTCCGCCGGCACCGTCAGCCAGGTGTTCTCGGTGAGTTCGGATTCCAGCTGCCCCGCCCCCCAGCCGGCGCAGCCGAGCGCGACCAGCGCGCGCTCCGGACCTTCGCCACGCGCCATCGCCTCGAGCACGTCGCGCGAGGTGGTCACGTGCAGGTCGTCGCCGATGCGCAGGGTCGAATCGAAACTGCGGCTGCCGTCATGCACGACGAAACCGCGCTCCGGATGCACCGGGCCGCCGGCGAGCACCGGTTGCGCACACAGCAGCGCGTCGGCGCTGGTGATGTCCATCTGCTCGAACACGTCGCCGAGGGTGTATTCGGACACGCGGTTGACCATCACGCCCATGGCGCCGTCACCATCGTGCTGGCAGATCAGCGTGACCGCGCGCGCGAAGTTCGGATCGGACAGCGCCGGCAGCGCGATCAGCAGCTGGCTGGCGAGCGGCGTGGGGTCGGTCTGCATGCGTGCATTCTAGGCTGAGGCGGCTGCAAGGTGGCAGTCCGCCGGGTCCGCGGCGGACACGCGCCGTGCAGACGGCAGCAGGCCGTCAGCCCAGCCCGAACTGCAGTTCCTCGGGCGTCGCCAGTCGTACGTCCACCACTTCGACGTCGGCCACGAACGGGCGCCCGGCAAGCGGGTGGTTGCCATCGACATGGATGGCGTCGGCCTCCACCGCCGTCACCACCACGTCCAGCGGACCACGCGCGGTCTGTGCCTGCAGCTTCTGTCCCACCACCGGTTCCGAGCGCGCATCGAGCACGTCGCGCGCCACGCTCTGCACTAGCGCCTCATGGCGCGGGCCGAAACCCTGTTCCGGGGGCACGGTCACGGTGAAACGGTCACCCGCCGCCCGCCCTTCCAGGGCCTGTTCGAGGCCGGCGGCGATGCTGCCGGTGCCGTGCAGGTAGACCAGTGGCTGGTGGCCGCGGGTACTGGTGATTTCCGCGCCCTGCTCGTCGCGCAGGGTGAAGTGGACGGTGCCGACCCTGCGGTTCGCGATCTCCATGCGTGCTCCTTCGAAAACGGGTGGCCGATCTTTGCGCGCGCAGCGTGGCAGGCGCAAGCGCGGGGCAGCATTCTTCCGAACCGGACATCGATAGGCAGTCACTCCATGGCGACCTGCGGCCGGAATGTCCGTGTGCGCTGGTGGCTGCATGGGCCTGATTCGCGCCCGTCGCACACCGCGGGGGTGAGCCGGATGCCGCTGGGGTACTTCGTTTCCAATCGCGCTGCCCGCCGCGCGCACCGGGGAGTGTGCTCCCCCGGCCGGAGTCCGTCCCGCTACCACGGCCGGCCGCCGGCCATCCATGGCCGGCTGGGAGCACACTCCCCGGTGCACGCGACGGGCTCCGGCGATCGCCGGTTCCAGCACGAACAGCAGGAGCGGCTGCCCGGTGCCTGCCCGGGCGGACGACGCTCGTACGCTCGCTTGATTCCGACATGGAGAAACAGCGGATCACTCGAAGTCGTGGACCACCTCGATGGTCCGACGTTCGCCGTTGACCTTCTCCCCGACGCGACGAAACGTCAGGGGACAACCATGGTCCTGCCCGAAAACCGGAGTCTTCACGGCGAACGCCAGCTACACGACATGACGACACTTTCGAAAACAACAACGCCGGGCAGTGCCCGGCGTCGTGACGATCCAGTGCTGCGCGAGAATCAGCCGCGGGCAGCCTGGTAGCGGCGCTCCACTTCTTCCCAGTTGATGATGTTGAAGAAGGCGGAGATGTAGTCCGGGCGGCGGTTCTGGTACTTCAGGTAGTAGGCGTGTTCCCACACGTCGAGGCCGAGGATCGGCGTGTTGCCCGACCCGATGCCCTTCATCAGCGGGTTGTCCTGGTTCGCGCTGTCCTCGATGGCGAGCTTGCCGCTGCCGTCGACCGTCAGCCACGCCCAGCCACTGCCGAAGCGACCCTTCGCCGCGGTGGCGAAATCTTCCTTGAACTTGTCCATGCCGCCGAGATCGCTCTCGATGCGCCTGGCGACTTCACCGGTCGGCTGGCCGCCCTGCGGCGAGAGGACGGTCCAGAACAGCGAATGGTTGGCGTGCCCGCCACCGTTGTTGCGCACCGCCTTGCGCGCCTTCTCCGGCAACGCGTCGATATCGGCGATCAGCTGCTCGATCGGCGTGTCGGCGTGTCCGGTGTCCTTGAGCGCGTCATTGAGGTTGTTGACGTAGGTCTGGTGGTGCTTGGTGTGATGGATTTCCATCGTCTGGCGGTCGAAATGGGGCTCGAGCGCGTCGTAGGCGTACGGAAGATCGGGGAGGGTATGGGCCATGTCTGGTTCCAGTCCTAATCTGAACAGGGCGACCATTGTGACGCCCCCGGGGTAAAAAATGGGTCAACCGTGTCCGCGGCCCACGGTCCGTCCCACGCCGGTTGCTGCATTCACGGCCACTGGCCGCCGCGCGACCGATGCTCGGCCGCATGAGTGCAATCGCCACCCAGGGACAGGTCCGCATCGGCATCTCCGGCTGGCGCTACACGCCGTGGCGTGGCGTGTTCTACCCGCAGGGTCTGGCGCAGCGGCGCGAACTCGAGTTCGCTTCGCGCACGTTTCCGACCATCGAGATCAACGGCAGCTTCTATTCGCTGCAGCACCCCGACAGCTACCAGCGCTGGCGCGACGAGACGCCGGACGACTTCGTGTTCGCGGTCAAGGGGCACCGCTTCATCACCCACCACCTGCGCCTGCGTGACGCCCGCGTCCCGGTCGCCAATTTCCTCTCGTCGGGCCTGCTGCGGCTGGGTCCGAAGCTCGGACCGATCCTCTGGCAGCTACCGCCCAACTTCCGCTACGACGAGCAGCGGCTGCGCGATTTCCTCGCCGTGTTGCCGCATGACACCAGCCAGGCGCTGGCGCTGGCCAGGCAGCACGAAAGCGGACGCATGCAGGGGCGCAGCGCGCTGGACATCGATGGGGAACGACCGCTGCGCCACGCACTGGAGGTGCGTCATCCGAGCTTCAACGACCCGGGCTTCGTCGAGCTGCTGCGCGAACACAGGGTGGCACTGGTGGTGGCCGACACCGCGGGGTGCTGGCCGCTGCTTGAGGACCTGACCGCCGACTTCGTCTACCTGCGCCTGCACGGCGACGAGGAACTCTACGCCAGCGGCTACAGCGACGCCGCGCTCGACGACTGGGCACGACGCATCGCGGCCTGGACCCGGGGCACCGAGCCGCGCGGCGCGCGCCGGGCCGGCGGACCCGCGGCGATGAAAGTCCCGCGCGACGTGTACTGCTATTTCGACAACGACATCAAGACCCACGCGCCCTACGACGCGCAGGAACTCGCGCGTCGCGTGGCGCTGCGCACGGGGACTTCGGCGCTGGTCGCGCCGGCGGGGGAACCGCTTGCATCGCGGCATCCACCCACGGTGTGACCGTGGCCGGCGCGGTCAGCGGATCTCGGCGATCTCGACCCCGTCCAGGCCCTGGCTGAGCGTGCGCGCATCGCCGCCCTGGGCGAGCTTGATGCGCAGGCGCACCTCGTTGGCGGAGTCGGCGTAACGCAGCGCGTCCTCGTAGGAGATCTCGCCGGCCTGGTAGAGCTCGAACAGGCTCTGGTCGAAGGTCTTCATGCCGAGGTTGGTCGATTCCTTCATGACGTCCTTGAGCTTGTGGACCTCGCCGTCGCGGATGTAGTCCTGCACCAGCGGGGTGCCGAGCAGGACTTCCATCGCCACGCGGCGGGCCTTGCCGTCGGGCGTCGGGATCAGCTGCTGCGCGACCACGCCCTTGAGGTTGAGCGAGAGGTCCATCAGCAGCTGGCTGCGACGGTCCTCGGGGAAGAAGTTGATGATGCGGTCCATCGCCTGGTTGGCGTTGTTGGCGTGCAGCGTGCACAGCACAAGATGCCCGGTTTCGGCGAAGGCGATCGCGTGGTCCATGCCCTCGCGGGTACGCACCTCACCGATCATGATCACGTCGGGCGCCTGGCGCAGGGTGTTCTTGAGGGCGTTTTCCCAGCTGTCGGTGTCGATGCCGACCTCGCGCTGGGTGATGATGCAGCCCTCGTGCTTGTGCACGAACTCGATCGGATCCTCGATGGTGATGATGTGGCCGGTCGAGTTGTGGTTGCGGTAGCCGATCATCGCCGCCAGCGAGGTCGACTTACCGGTGCCGGTGGCGCCGACGAAGATGATGATGCCGCGCTTGGTCATCGCCAGCGTCTTGATGATCGGCGGCAGGTTGAGCTCTTCGACCGTCGGGATCTTGGTCTCGATCCGGCGCAGCACCATGCCCACCTGGTTGCGCTGGTAGAAGCACGACACGCGGAAGCGGCCGACACCGGACACGCCGATGGCGAAGTTGCACTCGTGGGTCTTCTCGAACTCCTCGCGCTGCGCCGGCGTCATCACGTTCAGCACCAGGTCGCGCGCCTGCTGCGGCGTCAGCGGGTTCTGGGTGACCGGCGAGATCTTGCCGTGCACCTTGATCGACGGCGGCATGCCGGCGGTGATGAACAGGTCCGAGGCCTTCTGGTGGGCCATCAGCTTGAGGAACGAGGTGAAATCGATGCTGCTCATGTGTGGCTCCTGCGGGCGTCGCGCAGCGGAAGGGGCTCGTAGTGCCGCTCCCCTACCGCTCCTGCGCCCTGGTTGCGAATCCCGATGTCCGAATCAGCGCGTGCGGCGTCACTCGAACGTCCGCTTGTCCTTGGCGTAGTCGCGCGCCTGCGCACGGGTGATCAGGCCGCGCTTGACCAGGTCCTGCAGGTGCTGGTCGAGCGTCATCATCCCGTGCTGCTGGCCGGTCTGGATGGCGGAATACATCTGCGCCACCTTGTCCTCGCGGATCAGGTTCCGGATCGCCGGAATGCCGACCATGATTTCCCACGCCGCGGTGCGGCCGCCGCCGACCTTCTTCAGCAGCGCCTGCGAGATCACCGCACGCAGCGACTCCGACAGCATCGAGCGCACCATCGGCTTCTCGCCGGCGGGGAACACGTCGATGATGCGGTCGATGGTCTTGGCCGCCGACGAGGTATGCAGGGTGGCGAACACCAGGTGGCCGGTCTCGGCCGCGGTCAGCGCGAGGCGGATGGTTTCCATGTCGCGCATTTCGCCGACCAGGATGTAGTCCGGGTCCTCGCGCAGCGCCGAGCGCAGCGCCTCGTTGAAGCCGTGGGTGTCACGGTGCACCTCGCGCTGGTTGATCAGGCACTTCTGCGAGGTGTGCACGAACTCGATCGGGTCCTCGATGGTGAGGATGTGCCCGTACTCGTTCTTGTTGATGTGGTCGACCATCGCGGCGAGCGTGGTCGACTTGCCGGAGCCGGTCGGCCCGGTCACCAGGATCAGGCCCTGCGGCTGGTCGATCAGCTGGCGGAACACCGGCGGGCAGCCGAGGTCCTCCAGCGTCAGCACTTCGGAGGGGACGGTACGGAACACCGCACCGGCGCCGCGGTTCTGGTTGAAGGCGTTGACACGGAAGCGGGCCAGGCCGGGAATCTCGAACGAGAAGTCGACCTCGAGGAATTCCTCGTAATCGCGGCGCTGCTTGTCCGACATGATGTCGTAGACGAGCGCGTGCACCTGCTTGTGGTCGAGTGCCGGGATGTTGATCCGGCGCACGTCGCCGTCGACCCGGATCATCGGCGGCAACCCCGCCGACAGATGCAGGTCCGAAGCCTTGTTCTTGACCGAAAACGCCAACAGTTCGGCGATATCCATGGTGTCCCCTGCTTGCCCCTTGCCGCCACGACCTCGCGGCCGATATCGGGCCCGATGCGCCTTGCGACTGGCATCCGCCCACCCCTGCGGCGCAGTATAGCCCCCGGACCGCACCGTAAATCCAGCGGATGCGCGCACGGATTCCGGCGCCGCACCCACGCCCCCTGATGACCCCAGACCCCCATCTCGAGCTACGCCTGCGCTCGGTCGCAGACAGGATCGTCAACGCTGCCCGCCGCGCGGGGCGGCCACCGCCGCGGCTGCTGGCCGTCAGCAAGACCCGCGACGCCGCCGAGGTGGCCGCGCTCGCCGCGCTGCGCGGTGCCCTCGGCGAGGCGCATCCGGGCTTCGGCGAAAACTATGTGCAGGAAGCGGAAGCCAAGATGGAGGCCCTCGGCGATGCCGGGGTCGAGTGGCATCTGATCGGCCACCTGCAGTCGAACAAGGCACGGCAGGCGGCGGCGCGGTTCGACTGGGTGCAGACGATCGACCGCCCGAAGCTGGTCGGCGCGCTGGCGCAGTGGCGCGAGCCGGCACGACCGCTCGACGTACTGGTGCAGGTGAATGTCGACGACGAGGCCAGCAAGCATGGCTGCAATCCGGACAGCATCCCGGCCCTGGCCGAGGCGATCGCCCGCGAACCCGCGCTGCGGCTGCGCGGACTGATGGCGATCCCCACGCCCCATGACGACCCGGAACGCCGCCGGCCCGCGTTTGCACGCATGAAAGTCCTGTTCGACGCGCTGGCGGCGGACCACCCCACCGTCGACACCCTGTCGATGGGAATGAGCGACGACCTCGAACAGGCGATTGCCGAAGGCGCGACGCTCGTGCGCGTCGGCACCGCCCTGTTCGGCCCGCGCCCGCCGAAAGAATGAAACCGCAAGGAGACCCATGACCAGCACATCGAACGCCGCCCTGCCCGGCAACCACAGCATCGCCTTCATCGGCGGCGGCAACATGGCCCGCAGCCTGGTTGGCGGCCTGATCGGCGGCGGCCTCGCCGCGCAGCGCATCCACGTGGCCGACCCGGGCGACGCCGTCCGCGCGGCTCTCGAGGCCGATTTCGGCGTGGCCACGTTCGCCGATGCCGGGGAGGCGGTGGCAGCCGCCGATGTGTGGGTGATGGCGGTCAAGCCGCAGGTGCTGCGAGTCGTCTGCGAAGGCCTTGCCGACACCGCACGCGAACGCGTGCCGCTGGTGGTCTCCGTCGCCGCCGGCATCACCACGGCGCAGATCGAACGCTGGCTCGGCGGCGAGGCCGCGGTGGTGCGGACGATGCCGAACACCCCGTCGCTGCTGGGTGCCGGCATGACCGGGCTGTATGCCAATGCCAGGGTCGACGCAGCCGGGCGCACGCTTGCCGAAGCCCTGCTGTCGGCCACCGGCCGCACGGCGTGGATCGACGACGAGACGCTGATGGATGCGGTGACCGCAATTTCCGGCAGCGGCCCGGCCTATGTATTCCTGTTCGCCGAGGCGATGGAGGCAGCCGCGTTCGCCCAGGGCCTGCCGGCAGATGCGGCCCGTCTGCTGGTGCAGCAGACCCTGCTCGGCGCCGCGCGCATGCTGTCGGAATCCGGCGAAGCACCGGCGGAACTGCGCCGCCGGGTCACCTCGCCCAACGGCACCACCCAAGCTGCGCTGGAGGCGTTCGAGGCCGGCGGCCTGCGCGCGCTGGTGGCGGATGCCGTGGCGGCCGCGCGCCGGCGTGGCCAGGAACTGTCGGCCGCGAATGACTGACGTCGCCATGTCCCGGTCGTTCCGGGTTGCGAGCCTGCTCGCCTGCACGTTCGCACTGGCCGCATGTGGGGCGCCGCCCACCCCGCCGGCCGCGCGAGGCGCCCCGGAGCCGCCCGCGGTGACCCGCTCGGGTGATCTCACCGTGCGTGCCAGCGTCGTGCCCACGCTTGCGACCAGCGAAGCGGCGGCACGCGAATACGGCATCGAACGCGATGCCCACAGCCTGCTGCTGATGATCGGCGTGCGGCGCGGCGACGACCATGCCGAGCGCGCGGTGCCGGCGCGGGTCACCGCAACCGCCGTCGACCTGCGCGGCGTGCGCCACGATGTGCCGCTGCGCGAAGTCGCCGTCGGCGACCTCACCGACCATATCGGCGTGGTCCGCGTCACCCCGCCGGACACGCTGCGCTTCCTGGTCGAGGCACGTACCGGCGATGGCGAGGTGACGCAACTGCAGTTCAGTCGAGAGGTGTACCGCTGACCCGGCCCTCACCCGCCCCTTCGGGGCACCCTCTCCCGCTCGCGGGAGAGGGGTAGGAGCACATGCTCCGCCGAGAAGCCCAAGAGCAAGAGAAAGCGGCTACCGCTGGTTCGCCGAGAACCGCCCCGGCCCGAGCAGCGCCACGGCCACGGCGCCGGCAAGGAACATCAGCTGCAGTTCGATCGCCCAGCCGCCG
Organism: Luteimonas yindakuii; assembly: GCF_004803715.2. Lineage (NCBI taxonomy): Bacteria > Pseudomonadati > Pseudomonadota > Gammaproteobacteria > Lysobacterales > Lysobacteraceae > Luteimonas > Luteimonas yindakuii. The sequence continues at coordinate 888,317 of NZ_CP039383.2, read as the reverse complement.
GTCGAGTTCAAGCGGCCCAGGTCGCCCATGTGCACCAGGAAGATCGCCACCAGCATGTTGATGGCGACCAGCACGCCACCGATGCGCGCATGCAGGCCGATGATCAGCATCAGCGGCGCGACGATCTCGCCGACGAGCACCAGCCAGGCCAGCTCGCCCGGCAGGCCATGCGCTTCCACCATGCGCTCGATGCCCCGCACTCCGGTGCGCAGCTTCGCCAGGCCGTGCAGCAGCACCAGTACGCCGACCGCGAGCCGCAGCAGCAGCCGGCCGAGGTCCTGCATCGTTGCCTGGTTCATCGCGCGCTCCGGAGTCCGAGGGCGCGCATCATCGCAGGGCCTTCCACGCGGCGGAAGCCCGCCCTCAGTTGCCGGACCGCGCCTGCCGTTGCGACCAGCGCGCGATGATCGCCGCGATCCCGCCAATCCCGTCGGTCAGCGCCGCAGGCCCCGGCTGCAGGATCAGCGGCGACTTGATCTCGTGCAGCTCGCCATCGCGCACTGCAGGGATCCTCTCCCAGCCCGGGCGCGTGGCAACCCGCTCCGGCCGGAACTTCTTGCCGCACCACGAGCCGAGGATGATGTCCGGCGCGCGCTCGACCACCGGGTCGCCGTTGGCGAGGATGCGGGCCTTCGCCAGCGGCTCGACCGACAGCTCGGGGAAGATGTCGTCACCGCCGGCGATGCGGATCAGCTCGCCGACCCAGCGGATGCCGGTGATGATCGGCTCGTCCCACTCCTCGAAATACACCTTCGGCCGACGCGGCAGCAGGGCCGCCTGCGCTTCGACGGCGTCGAGACCACGGCGCAGTCCGTCGGCGTAGGCACGCGCCTCTGCCGGCAGTCCGACCAGCGCACCGAGGCGCTCGATGTAATCCAGGATGCCCTCGACGCTGCGATGGTTGGCGATCCACACCTCCACCCCGCGCCGCACCAGTTCGGCGGCGATGTCGGCCTGGATGTCCGAAAAGCCGATCGCGAGATCCGGCTTCAGCGCGAGGATCGCCTCCACCTTGGCACTGGTGAACGCGCTGACCTTGGGCTTCTCGCGGCGGGCCTGCGGTGGCCGCACGGTGAATCCGCTGATGCCGACGATGCGGTCCTGCGCGCCGAGCGCGTACAGCGTCTCGGTCGGCTCCTCGGTGAGGCAGACGATGCGCTGCGGTCCGGCGGGTTGGCCTTTCAAGGAAACAGCATCCGCTTCGACCACGCGTCGGTGGGATCGCAGCTGTAGAGCCAGCGCTCGTGCAGGCGGAACTGTGCGCCGTACCAGAACTCGATGCGCTCCGGTCGCACGCGCAACCCGCTCCAGCGTGGTGGCCGCGGCACGTCGCGGCCGTCGAACTCGGCCTCGATGTCGGCCAGTCGCTGCGCGAACTCCTCCGGCGATGCCAGCGGCTCGGACTGCAGCGACGCCCATGCACCCACCTGGCTGCCGCGCGGGCGGCTGGCGAAGTACGCGTCCGCCTCGGCGTCGTCGACCAGCGCCACCTCGCCTTCGATGCGCACCTGCACGCCCTGGCGCACGCGCGGCCAATGGAACAGCAGGGCCGCCGCGCGGTTCTCCTGCAGTTCGCGACCCTTGCGGCCGTCGAGATGGGTGTAGAACACGAAGCCGCGCGCATCGTGCGCCTTCAACAGCACCATGCGCGCAGACGGACGCGCATCGATGCCGGCGGTCGCCACCACCATTGCGGTGGGATCGGGTTCGCCGGCGCGGGCGGCTTCGGCGAACAGCACGTCGAAGGTGGCCAGCGCTTCTGCGTGGAGAGGGTCGATGTCCATCGGGCTATTGTGGCCCGATGACGCAGACCACGCATCCGGCTGCCGCGGACCGCGCCGCCAGCGGCTTCGACGCAACGCTGGTAGCGGCCGTGCTCGCCGATGCACGCCGCGCACGCGTGCGGATCTACGGCGTCAGCGGCCTGCAGGGTTGCGGCAAGTCCACGCTCGCCGCACAGCTTGCGCAGGCGGGGCGTGCCACCGGATTGCAGGTCGTGGTGGTGTCGATCGACGACTTCTACCTGGACCGCCCGCAGCGTGACGCTCTCGCACGCGAGGTGCATCCGCTGCTGCGGACCCGCGGCCCGCCCGGCACCCACGACCTGCCACTCGCGCTGGCGACGCTGGATGCGTTGCGCGAGCGCCGCAGGGTGCGCATCCCGCGTTTCGACAAGCTGGCCGACCGCCGGCTGCCGGAATCCGCGTGGCAACACGTGGCGCAGGCCGACCTGGTCGTGTTCGAGGGATGGTTCCTGGCCACGCCTCCGGAACCCGCGGATGCACTTGCCGCGCCGATCAATACGCTGGAGCGCGACGAGGACCCGGATGGCCTCTGGCGCCGCCATTGCAACGACGCACTCGCGCGCGACTACCCGGCGCTGTGGTCGTGCATCGACCGCCTGCTGGTGCTGCAGGCGCCGGGCTTCGAGGCCGTGCCCGGCTGGCGCTGGGAGCAGGAACGCACAGCGCAGGAACGCGACGCCACGCGCGCCGGCATGGACCGGGTCGAATGCGACCGCTTCGTCCAGCACTACGAGCGCGTCAGCCGCCAGGCGTTGCGCACGTTGCCGTCGATCGTCGATCTGCTGGTTCCACTGGATGCGCGACGCGCACCACGGATCGGGCCCTGATCGTGCTGCAGCCTGGATCCCCGGTGCCGTGGCGGGGAGCAGGCCCTACCATGGCCTGCTCATGAACCCCGCTCCCAACCTCGTCCTGGTCGGCCCGATGGGTGCCGGCAAGTCGTCGATCGGCCGCCGCCTTGCCGGCCGGTTCGGGCTGGCGTTCGTGGACCTCGACCGCGAGGTCGAACAGCGCACCGGCGCGACGATTCCCACCATCTTCGAATGCGAAGGCGAGTCCGGTTTCCGCGTGCGCGAGCGCGAGGTGCTGCTGGACCTGCTGGCGGGCGAGGGCCTGCTGCTGGCCAGCGGCGGTGGCGCGGTGCTGGATCCGGCCAACCGCCGCGCGATGGCCGCGCGCGCGTTCGTCGTACACCTGCACGTGGAACTCGCCGAGCAGCTCGAACGGCTGGGCCGCGACCGTACCCGCCCGCTGTTGGCCAATGGCGACCGCGAACAGGTGCTGCGCGCGCTGGCTACCGTGCGCGAACCGCTGTACCGGGACGTCGCCGACCTGCGCTTCGACACCGGTGGCTGCGCCCCGCCGGTGGCGGTCGCGCGGCTGGGACGCCTGCTCGACCAGCGCTGGCAGCGTGCGCCGTTCCAGCCCCTACCGGCTTCCGCCCCCACGACTCCGGACGATCTCCACATGCAACGCTCCTCCCGCACCGTCGACGTCGGCGGCGCCACGCCCTACCCCATCCGGATCGGCCCTGGTCTGCTCGACGACGGCGCGCTGCTCGCAGGCCCGTTGCGCGGCCGGCAGGCGCTGCTGGTCAGCGACAGCGAGGTGGCGCCGCGCTACGCCGCACGCGTTGCCAGCGCGCTGAAGCGCGCCCGCCCCGACCTCGCGATCGGAGAATTCGTACTGCCGTCGGGCGAAGCTTCCAAGACATTGGACGGGTTCTCTGGCGCCATCGACGCCCTCGCCGCGCTGGGTGCACGCCGTGATGCCTGCGTGTATGCACTGGGCGGTGGCGTGGTCGGCGACCTCGCCGGCTTTGCTGCCGCCTGCTGGATGCGCGGCGTCGACTGCGTGCAGTTGCCGACCTCGCTGCTGGCGATGGTGGATTCCTCGGTCGGCGGCAAGACCGCCGTTGACCTGCCGCAGGGCAAGAACCTGGTCGGCGCCTTCCACCCGCCCCGCGCGGTCATCGCCGACACCACCGTACTGGCGACGCTGCCGGCGCGCGAACTGCGGGCCGGACTGGCCGAGGTGGTCAAGTACGGCGCGCTCGGCGATGCCGCCTTCCTCGACTGGCTCGACGCCCACGCCGATGCGCTGCTGGCCATGGACCACGAGGCCCTGGCCGAGGCGATCGTGCGCAGCTGCGCGCACAAGGCGGCGATCGTCGAGCGCGACCCGCACGAACATGGCGAGCGCGCGCTGCTCAATTTCGGCCACACCTTCGCCCATGCGATCGAGACCGCGCAGGGCTATGGCGGGCTCAACCACGGCGAGGCCGTCGCCGTGGGCATGGTGCTGGCGGCGCGGCTGTCGGAGGCGCTGGGGCTGGCGCCGGCGGCGGATGGCGACCGCCTGCGTGCCCTGCTCGAACGCTTCGGGCTGCCGGTGGACCTGCCCGCCGCGCTCGACCCGGAACAGCTGCTCGCGCACATGCGCCTGGACAAGAAGGCGCAGGCCGGCGGGCTGCGTTTCATCGTCTGGCGCGGTGCCGGCCGTGCCGAGGTGCTGTCGGACGTGCCGGAAAGCGCGGTGCTGGCGGTGCTGCGCGCAAACTGAACGCGGCAGTTGCGTTCCCCGCGTGCCGCGGGCGGCAGCGGCCGGGAGCCTGCCGCCCCCGTACAATGGCGCCCTATGCGCCTGTTGCTGCAACAACCCGCCGAAGGACGCGAAGCGCCCCGCTTCGTCCAGCTGATGCTCTCCAGCCCGACCTCCTGGGCGGCTGGACGCTGGTGCGCGAGTCCGGCCAGATCGGCGGCCGCAGCCAGGTGCGTCGTGAACAGTTCCTCGACCAGACCAGCGCGGTGGGTGCGCTCGAGCAGGCGCGCGATGCGCAGCTCAAGCGCGGCTTCCGGCTGGTCTACGCCCAGGGCGCGACCGCGCCACCACCGCGCTGAGTCCCCGCGGCCTCGCGCCGCCGCGCCTTGCAAGGATCACGTCTTGTCCACACCGCTGAAGAACGACCGTTTCCTGCGCGCCCTCCGGCGCGAGCCCGTCGACCACACCCCCGTCTGGCTGATGCGCCAGGCCGGACGCTACCTGCCGGAATACCGCGCCAGCCGCGCGCAGGCCGGCAGCTTCCTGGCGATGGCCAAGAACCCCGACCTCGCCTGTGAAGTGACCCTGCAGCCGCTGCGGCGGTTCCCGCTCGATGCGGCGATCCTGTTCTCCGACATCCTCACCATTCCCGATGCGATGGGGCTGGAGCTGTACTTCGTCGACGGCGAAGGCCCGAAGTTCCGCAAGCCGGTGCGCGACGCCGCGGCGATCGCGAAGCTGGGCGTGCCGGACATGGAAACCGAGCTGCGCTACGTGATGGACGCGGTACGGGTGATCCGCCGCGAACTCGACGGCAGCGTGCCGCTGATCGGCTTCTCCGGCAGCCCGTGGACGCTGGCCTGCTACATGGTGGAAGGCGGCGGCAGCAAGAACTTCGCCCGCATCAAGGCGATGGCGCTGAACGACCCGCAGGCGCTGCACGCGCTGCTGTCGGTGAACACCGATGCGGTGATCGCCTACCTCGCCGCGCAGCGTGCCGCCGGCGCGCAGGCGCTGCAGGTGTTCGACACCTGGGGCGGCGTGCTGTCGCCGGCGATGTACCGCGAATTCTCGCTGCCGTACCTCGAGCGCATCGCGCGCGAGCTGGAACGTGGTGAGGGTGCCGATCGCACGCCGCTGATCCTGTTCGGCAAGGGCACCGCGGCGTACCTCGAGGAACTTGCCGCGACCGGTACCGACGGCGTCGGCGTGGACTGGATGGTCGGGCTCGACGAGGCCGCGCGTCGCACCGGCGGCCGCGTCGCCCTGCAGGGCAATCTCGACCCGTGCGTGCTGTACGGCAACCCGGACGCGATCCGGCGCGAGGTGGCCACGGTGCTGGATGCCTACCGCGACGGCAATGGCGGTTCGCGCGACGGTCATGTGTTCAACCTCGGCCACGGCATGTCGCCGGACATGGATCCGGAGCACGTCGCGGTGCTGGTCGACGCGGTGCATACGCACAGCGCACGCTGATCCGCGCGCGGCGTCCGCTCCGATGACGCCGCTGCGCCTCGTACTGTCGACCGCACTGGTGCTGCTGGCATTCGCCGGCAATTCGCTGCTGTGTCGCTGGGCGCTGCAGGGCGGGCGCATCGACCCGGCGGGCTTCACCGCGATCCGGCTCGCCTCGGGTGCGCTGGTGCTTTGGCTGCTGGTGCGCATGCGCGGCGGCGCGCACGCACGCACGGGCGGCAGCTGGGGTTCCGCACTGGCGCTGTTCGCCTATGCCGCCGGGTTCTCGTACGCCTTCATGCATGTGCCGGTGTCCACCGGCACCCTGCTGCTGTTCGCCGCGGTGCAGGCGACGATGGTCGGCGCGGCACTGTGGGCGGGCGAGCGGCTGTCGCGGCTGCAATGGGCCGGCTTCGTGTTGGCGCTCGCCGGCCTGGTGGCGATGCTGTTGCCCGGCCTGTCCGCGCCGGCACCGGTCGGCGCGGCGTTGATGCTCGCCGCAGGCATCGCCTGGGGCTGCTATTCGCTGCGTGGCCGGCGCAGCCGCGATCCACTGGCCGACACGGCGGGCAACTTCATGCGTGCCCTGTCCTTCGGGTCCGTGCTGCTGTTGGCGACGGCCGACAGCCTGCATGCCGATACCGGCGGCGTCGCCCTGGCGGTGCTGTCCGGCGCGGTGACGTCGGGCCTGGGCTACGCGCTGTGGTACGCGGTGCTGCCCTCACTGGGGGCGGCGCGCGCGGCCGGGGTGCAGCTCGGGGTGCCGCCGGCGGCCGCGATTGCCGGGGTGCTGGTGCTGGGCGAAGTGGTGGACGCGCGCCTGCTGCTGGCCTCGGCCATGATCCTCGGCGGTATCGCGATGGTGAGCCTGCGGCCACGGCCGGCGTAGGCACGGGCCGCGCGACATGCGCGGTCAGGCGACCGGCATCTCCACCAGCGCCCCGGGCGCACAGACGAAGACGCGTTCGTCGCGCACCGGGTCGAACGGCATGCCGCCGGCGAACGTGGTGAATGCCGGCAGGATGCCGACGTCGGCGAAGCGGAACACCGGCAGCCGCGGCAGACCCGGCAGGCGCAGCACCGGGTGCAGGTGGCCGGCCAGCACATAGCCCTCGCCGCCGACCGGTGCATCCTCCGCGGCATGCACGAACAGGAACGGCGCCTCGTGCACGTAGGGCGCGTGCAGGTTCAGGCCCATCGACGCCGCGCGCTCCGGATGCCGCCGCAGCACGCGGTCGTGGTTGCCGGCCACGACGTCGACCAGCAGCGAGGCCCAGCGGTTGCGGAATGCATACCAGCGCGCCAGCCACGGCGCCTCCGGGATCTCGCCGTGCAGCAGGTCGCCCAGCACCAGCAGGCGTTCGGCGCCGGTCAGCTCGAGCAGCGCATCGAGGCGTTCGAGGTCGTGCGAGGTGCCGCCCACTGGCAGCGCAATGCCGGCACGGCGGAAATGGTCGGCCTTGCCAAGGTGCAGGTCGGCGATGACCAGGGTGCGCGTGCGCGGCCAGAACAGCGCGCGCTCCGCGTGCAGCAGCACCGGTTCGCCGGCGACCAGGACCTCGCGCTCATCCGCCATGGCGACGCTCCAGTTGCGTGGCCGCGCGCTGCACGCGGGTGCGCCAGTCCTCGGTACTCAGGCGCCCGCGCACCGCTTCGGCCCAGAGCGGAAACGACAGCGGGGTGAACGACTTCGGCGTGCGCAGCACGATGTCGCGCTGCGCGCAGTCGTCGAGGGTTTCGCGCAGGCGCCGCACCTCGAGCTGCGCCGAGAACACCTCGCGTTCGGCCTGTTCCAGCAGCACGTGGCCGGGATCGAAACGCTGCAGCACATCGAACAGCAGGCCGCTCGACGCCTGCAGCTGGCGCAGCGAACGCGGCGCGCGCCCGGGCAGCGACGGCGGCAACAACCCGGCCACGCGGGCGATCTCGCGGAACTGCCGGCGCGCGAGCTCGCCAAGGTTGAGGCTTTCGCGCAGATCGTCTTCCAGCGCCACCGGGTCGAACAGCGTGCGCAGCTGTGCCTCGTCCACGCTTTCGGCACGCGCTGCCGACAGCACGAAGCCGTAGTCGTTGACCGAGAAGGCGAAACTGTCCGGTGCCATCCTGCCCCATCGCAATGCCAGCAGCGCCGCAAGCCCCTCGTGCACCTGCCGTCCGGCAAACGGATACACGAAGAGATAGCGACCGCCACGCGCGCGTATCCACTCCACGAGCAAACGGTCGGGGCCGGGCAAAGCGGACAACCGCCCCTGCAACTGCAGCAGGCCGGCGATCGCATCGAGCTCCGGCGCCACCACGCCGCCGGCAAACGCGCGCTCCACTTCGCGACCGAGTTCGCTCGACAACGGCATCTTGCCGCCGAGCCAGCGCGGCACCGTGCCGTCACCGGCGCCGGCGGCGTTGCGCACGTAGGCGGTCATGTCCTCCAGCCGCACCAGCTCCAGCAGGCGGCCGGCGAAATGGAAGCGGTCGCCACGGCGCAGGCGACCGACGAAGCTCTCTTCCACCGAACCCAGCGTGCCGCCGCGCAGGAAACGCACCACCACCGCGCCGTCGCTGGCGATGGTGCCGATCGACAGCCGATGGCGCAGCGCGATGCGGCGGTCCTCGACCCGGTACACGCCATCGTCGCCACGTACCACGCGGCGGAAGTCCGGATAGTTCGACAGCGCGCGGCCGCCCTGCACGATGAAGTCGATGACCGCCGCCCACATCGTCGGGCTGAGGCCGGCGAACGCATGGGTGGTGCGGACTTCGTCGTACAGCGCATCGGCATCGAAGCCGCCACCCAGCGCCAGCGTCACGCAGTGCTGGGCCAGCACGTCCAGGCTCAATCGCGGTGGTGGCCGGGCCTCGATCGCGCCGCGGGCCACCGCCTCGCGTGCGGCGGCGTACTCCACCAGTTCCAGCGCATGGGTCGGCACGCAGACCACGCGGCCGCTCTCGCCCGGACGATGGCGCGCACGACCGGCGCGCTGCAGCAGCCGCGCGATGCCCTTCGGGCTGCCGATCTGCAACACCTGGTCGACGGCGGGGAAGTCGACGCCGAGGTCGAGGCTGGAGGTGGCCACCACGCAGCGGATGCTGCCGTCGCGCAGGCCCTGCTCGGCGGCGGCGCGCAACGTGGGATCGAGCGAGCCGTGGTGCAGCGCCAGGGTCTCCGGGGCTTCCGGCCAGACGGAGGCCAGCGCGCGATGCCAGAGCTCGGCCTGCGAGCGGGTATTGGCGAACAGCAGGCTGGTGCGCTCGGCCATCAGCGTGTCCAGCACCCGTGGCAGCTGTGCAAGGCCCAGATGCCCGGCCCAGGCAAAGCGTTCACCGGCGGCCGGCAACAGGGTGTCGAGTTCGAACCCGCGTGGCCGCACGCCCGCCACCAGCGCGGCATCCGGCGCGTGCGGCAGCAGCACGGCGCGCGCCTCGTCGAGGTTGCCGAGCGTTGCCGACAGGCCCCAGGTCCGCAGCGCCGGGTTCAGCGCGCGCAACCGTGCCAGTGCCAGCTGCAGCAGCACGCCGCGCTTGTTGCCAAGCAGTTCGTGCCATTCGTCCACCACCACGCAGCGCAGCGAGGACAGCAGTGGTGCGGTGTCCGGATAGCTCAGCAGCAGCGACAGCGATTCGGGGGTGATGACCATCAGGTCGAGCCGCCCTGCGCGCGCGAGCCGCTTGTCGCGCGCGGACGCATCACCGGTGCGCAGGCCGAGTTGCCAGTCGAGCCCGACCGCTTCGGTCGCGACCCGCAACGCGCGCAGGGTGTCGGTAGCGAGCGCGCGCAGCGGGGTGATCCACAGCACCTGCAACTGCGGCGTGCGTTTTGGCGGTTGCCTGCCGGACGGTTGCAGGCTGCCTTTTCCTCTACGGGTGGTGCGCGCCGGCGGCAGGGCGGATTCGCGCGCAGGCGCGCTCCCGACCGCCACGCCATGGTCGGGCGTCGCTGCTCCCGCAGCCGCCGCATCGCCGATCCGGGTGACATCCTCGCCGGTCATCGGCGGCCCCGCCGCCAACGCCTCCAGCAGTGGTCCGCCGAACGCGGCCAGGGTCTTGCCGCTGCCGGTCGGCGTGTGCAGCAGCCCGGATTCGCCGGCGAGGTAACGCCGCCACACCTCGCGCTGGAATGGCGATGGCTTCCAGCCCTGCGCGGTGAACCATGCCGACAGCCGCGCCTGCGCCGCGCGGCGGCCGGCCACGCGTGTACGGCTCACCTCGCGAGCGCCTTCAGTGTGTCGAGCCGGTCGGCCTCGGCGACGGGCTTGTCGTGGCGCCAGCGCAGGATGCGCGGGAAGCGCACCGCGATCCCCGACTTGTGCCGGCTGCTGCGGTTGACCGCCTCGAAGCCCAGCTCGAACACATGGTGGGCAGTGACCGAGCGCACCGGGCCGAAGCGCTCGAGCGTGTTGGCGCGGATCCAGCGGTCGAGCTGCAGGATCTCGCGATCGTCGAGCCCGGAATAGGCCTTGGCCACCGGCACCAGCGCATCGCCATCCCACAGGCCGAAGGTGTAATCGGTGTACAGCGTGCTGCGTCGACCGTGGCCGGACTGCGCGTACAGCAGCACCGCATCCACGGTGAGCGGGTCGATCTTCCACTTCCACCAGTCGCCGCGACGACGCCCGGACTGGTAGGTGGACGCCCGGCGTTTGAGCATCAGCCCTTCGACACCACGCTCGCGCGCGCCTTCGCGCAGCTCCGCGGCCTCGCTCCAGGAGCCGACATCGACGCGCGGCGAGACGGTGATGCGTGGATCGCCGTGCGCGTCCAGCAGGCCTTCCAGCAACGCGCGGCGCTCGTGCAGCGGATGCTCGCGCAGGTCCTCGCCATCGAGTTCGAGCAGGTCGTAGGCGCGCACCCGCACCGGCGCATCGGCCAGCGTCTTCGCGCCCGGCTTCAACCGCTGGATGCGCTTCTGCAATGCGGTGAAGGGCATCGGCACGTCGGCATCGCCCCAGGCCAGCAGTTCGCCATCGATCACGCAGCGGCGCGGCAGCGTGGCCGCGGCGGCTTCGATCTCCGGGAAGCGCCCGTCCAGCCGTTCCTCGCCACGCGACCACAGCGCGGCGTCATCGTCGCGGTGGATCAGCTGCAGGCGGATGCCGTCCCACTTCCATTCCAGCAGCCAGTCGTCGATGTCGCCGAGCGCGCGTGCGACGGCGTCAGGGTCGCCGGCCAGCGTCGCCGCTTCGGGCGCCCGGTCGTCTGCCGCCAGGGCATCGTCGCCGGGCGCGGTACGCAGCGCGCTTTCCAGCGGCGAGGCGAGGAAGAACGGATACGGCTGCTGGCGATCCGCCGGCAAGGCGTCCGGCGACAGCAGGTCGCGCATGAAGGCCGGCGTCGGCTGCCAGCTGCCGAGCATGCGCTGGGCGATCAGCGCGATGTCGATGCCGCTCATCTCGGCGAGCGCCTGCTGCACCATGCGCTGCGACACGCCGACCCGCAGCGCGCCGGTCAGCAGCTTGTTGAAGGCCAGCCGCTCGTCGAAGCACAGCGAACGCCATGCGCCGGTGATCAGCGCGCGACGCGTGTCCGGCTCGCGGTTGGCGACCGGCAGCAGGCGGTGTTCGATCCAGTCGGCGAGGCCGATGTCGTCACCCGGCTCCGCGGGTTCATCGACCAGCAGCGCCAGCGTTTCGGCGAGATCACCGACCTGGTCGTAGCTGGCATCGACCAGCCAGTCCGGCAACCCGGATTCGGCGACGATCCACTCGCGCAGTTCGCGGGTGCCGGCAATGCGCCGCTTCGGCCCCGCCACCTTGCCGCCGCTGAGCAGGTGCAGCGCCCAGGCGGCATCGCGTGGCGGCGCGTCGCGGAAATAGGCCACCAGCGCTGCGCGCTTGTCGAGCGTGGCGGTGCTGCGGTCGAGTTCGGTATAGAGCGCGGCGAAGCGTTTCATGCGCCCGGCTTCCGTGTCTCCGGACGCTCAATCCTCATCGCCGTACCCTGTACGGAACGACTCGGCCTCGATGCCTTCCTCGCACAGCGCACGCACGAGGGCGTGGGTGTCGCCATGGGTGGCGATCACCCGCCGTGCACCGGTCTCGCGCACGGTGCGCACGAGGTCGGGCCAGTCGGCGTGGTCGGAGACCACGAAACCGCGGTCGACGTTGCGACGCCGGCGGTTGCCGCGGATGCGCATCCAGCCCGACGCGAAGCCCGTCTGCGCACCGCGGAAGCGCCGCATCCACGGACTGCCGGCCGCGGACGGCGGGGCCAGCACCAGCTCGCCGGCGAAGTCGCGGCCCTTCTCCTCCTCGGCGACCGCGCGGGTTTCCGGCAGGACGATGCCCGCATCGCGATACACCTGCACGCCGGTGGCGATCGCACCGTGCAGCAGCACCGGGCGGTCGTCATGCGCGCCGATTTCCGCGAGCACCCGCTGCGCCTTGCCCAGTGCATAGCAGAACAGCACCGCCGCCTCGCCGCGCGCCTCGCAGCGGCGGCGCCACTCGACGATATCCGCCGCCACGTCCGGGGTGTGCGGCCAGCGATACACCGGCAACCCGAAGGTGGCCTCGGTGATGAAGACGTCGCAGGGCACCACCTCGAACGGCGCGCAGGTGGGATCGGGCTGGCGCTTGTAGTCGCCCGAGGCGACCCACACCTCGCCACCCGCCTCGATCCGCACCTGCACCGACCCGAGCACGTGCCCGGCCGGATGCAGCGAGATCCGCGCATCGCCGAGCACGAACGGCTCGCCGTGCGCATGCACGTGGTAACGCTGTTCCCCCAGTCGCCAGCGCAGGATCGGCAACGAGCCCGTGCTGCAGTGGTATTCGCCCATGCCCGCGCGCGCATGGTCGCCATGGCCATGGGTGATCACCGCCCGCGGCACCGGCCGCCACGGATCGATATGGAAGTCCCCGGGTGGGCAATACAGGCCTTCGGGGGTGAGGACGACGAGGTCGCCGCTGAATGCGCTCATGGGCGCATTCCGACACGTGGAGCGTGCACGCGGTGCCAAGCCCGCATGCGCGCCACGCGCTAGTCGCGGTCCCCGGCCGGGGGTTCGCCCTGCGCGTCGTCGACCGGCGCCGGCGGTTGCACCCACTTCGCCAGGGCATCGGCGAGGATGCCGCCGGTCAGCGGCTTGCGCAGGAAGCCGTCGAAGCCCGCCTGCATCGCCAGCGGCTCGGCATCGGCATCGGCGCGCGCGGTGATCGCGATCAACGGCCGCCCGAACCCCTGCGCACGCATCTGCTGCGCCAGCGCCAGGCCGTCGATGCCGGGCAGGTCGAGGTCGAGCAGCGCGGCATCGACCTCGGCCGTGGCCAGCGACACCAGCGCCGCCAGCCCGTGCGCCACGTGCATCACCCGGTGGCCCTGCGCCTGCAGCAGGCCGCTGATGACCTCGGCCACGGTGGGGTCATCCTCCACCAGCAGCAGGAACAGCGTGCCCGGCGCGCGTGGCGCCTGGTCCGTGGACGCCGCGGTCGACGGCGGATCCACCACCGGCAGCGGCAGTTCGACCGCGAAGCGCGTGCCCTGGCCAGGCGCGCTGTCGACATCGATGCGCCCACCCATTTCCGCCGCCAGTTCCTGGCAGATCGCGAGGCCGAGGCCGCTGCCGCCATAGCGTGCGGCGGTGCGCGCGCCTTCGGCCTGCTCGAAACGGCGGAACAGGCGCTCGCGCTGTTCGCGATTGAGCCCGGGCCCGCTGTCGCCGACGACGAAGCGCACCTGCCCCTCGGCTGCCGGCTCCGCGCTCAGCTCGACGTGGCCGTGCTCGGTGAACTTGATCGCGTTGGCCAGCAGGTTGAGCAGGATCTGGCGCACCCGCACGACATCGCCCGACACCCAGGCCGGCAGGTCCACGGCGATGCGTTCGCGGAACTCGAGCCCACGCTGGTGCGCGACCGGGGCCATCAGCGCCAGGGTCTCGTCCAACAGTGCGTGCAGGTCGAACGGGCGCGCGTCGAGCTTGAGCTTGCCGGCCTCGATGCGGGCGAGGTCGAGCGCGTCGTTGACCAGCCGCAGCAGGTGCTCGCCGGCATCGCGGATGGACTCCGCATAGCGCTGCTGGCGCGCATCCAGCGCGGTGCCGAGCAGGAGTTCGCTCATGCCGAGCACGCCGGTCATCGGCGTGCGCACCTCGTGGCCGAGGGTGGCGAGGAAATGGGTCTTGGCCAGCGACGCCTGTTCGGCCACCTCGCGCTTGTGCTCGGCCAGCTGCCAGGCATGCCGGCGTCGCAGGCGGCGGCGATAGCTCGACGCCAGCCACCAGACCGCGGCCAGCGCCAGCGCGGCGAACAGCAGCTGCGCGGCCAGCGTGCGCCACCACGGCGGGGTGACCTCGAACTGCAGTGCCTGCGGTTGCGACCACACGCCTTCCTCGTTGCGTGCCCGCATCGACAGGGTGTAGCGGCCCGGCGCCAGCTGCGAGAACGCGCGTTCGCCGGTCGCGCTTTCCACCCAGTCGGCGTCCTCGCCATCGAGACGGAACGCATAGCGATGCGCGCCCGGGTTGCGGAACGACATCAGCCGCACCCGCACCTGCAGCTCGCGGTCGTCGTGGCGGATCGCGAACGGTGCGCCGGACATCCGCTGGATCGGATCGCGCCCGCGCAGGCCGATCTCCTCGACCAGCAACCGGGGTTCGTCGGCAAGCGGCACCACCTGCAGCGGATCGAAATCGACCAGGCCATCCGGCGAACCCGCGAACAGGCGCCCGCTGCGTGGATCCGGGAACAGCGGCGTGGGGAAGTCCTGGCTGGGCAGGCCGTCGGCGATACCGTAGGCGCGCACCGTGCCGGCGGCCGGATCCACCCGCCACAGGCCCCGCGAACTCGACAGCCACACCACCCCGCTGGCATCGCTGACCACGCCACTGAAGGACACCTGCGGCAGGCCCTGGCCGGTACCGAGCCCGGCCTGTGGATGCAGCCGGCCGTCGCGCCACTCGAACACCGCGACGTGGCCGGGCCCCGCCGCGAGCACGCGGCCGGCCTGCGGATACGAGCGCAGCGCCGTCCATGCACCGGCGACGGTGCCGTCGACCTGGCGCCAGTGCGTACCGCGCAGGTGGCGCACGGCGCGTGCAGTGGCGAGCCACGGCGCGCCGTCGGGGCCGATGGCGAGGTCGTACACGTTCTCGCCCGCCTCCAGCCCGCCGCGTCCGGGCTGGTGCCGCTGCAGCGTGCGGCCATCGCGATCGCGCAACTGGATCACGCCGTTGTCGAACAGCAGCCACAGCCCCTGCTCGTTCTCCGCGAAGCGCATCACCGACGCCGATTCACCGGACAGCGCATCGGCATCGGTCCAGCGCTGCAGTTCGCCGCTGGCCGGCGTGTACCGCGCAAGGCCGCGCCGCCAACCGATCCAGACCTGGCCGTGCTGGTCTTCGTACACCGAATCGAGCAGCGGGCCGCCGGTGACATCGTGCAGGTGCGTGTGCAGTGCGCCGCTGCCGGCGTCGAGCGATTCCAGCGCCCCGCCGCTGCCGACCAGCCAGATCCGTCCGCTTCCCGCCGCGGCGATGCCACGCACGTGCGAGTTGTGGATGCCGCCCGGCTGCCCCGGTCGCAGGGTGCGCGCGGAAAACAGGCTCCAGCCGTCCGGGTGGTACCACAGCCCATGGCTGTAGCTGGCCAGCCAGATGCCGCCCTCGCGGTCCTCGAGGCCCATCGTCCATTGCGGCCGCACCCGGTCCTGCGCCAGCGGGCTGTACAGCGGCACCTCATGGGATTCGCCGTGGTCGACATGGCCGAGCCCGGCCGCGACGTCCACCCAGTGCGCGCCGCGTGCGTCCTGTACCAGCAGCTGGATCGGACGCAGGCGGGGATCGGCCGCCGCGACCGGCACGGGTTGCAGCGTGCCGTCGGGCGCCAGCAGGTGCGCGCCCTCGCTGGTACCCACCCACAACACGCCGTCACGGTCGAAGCGCATGCCCTGCGGGCGCGGCCCGGCCACGCGTTCAAAGCCGTCCCCGGTCCAGCGCGCGAGCCCGCCGACAGTCGCCACCCACAGCCGGCCCTGGGCATCGCGATCGAGCCGCAGCACCCCCGGATGGGGCAGGCTGCGCGGGTTGCCGGGTTCCGGCATCCAGCGCTCGATGCTGCCGTCGTTGCGCAGCCGGTGCAGGCCGGCATCGGCGGTGCCGATCCACACCGCGTCCAGCTCGTGGGTATCCAGTGCCCAGATGTCGTTGCCGCCCAGCCCCGGCAGGGTGCGGCGGTCGATGCGGCGCATGTCGCCGCGCACCGGGTCGTGGACCACCAGGCCATGGTGGCGGGTGCCGATCCACAGGGTGCCGTCGGCGCGCCAGGCCAGCGACCAGATGAAGTTCGTCGGCAGCCCGTCCTCCATCCGCAGCACCTGCATGCCGGTGCCGTCGAAACGCGCCAGGCCGTCGCTGGTGCCGATCCACAGATAGCCGGACGGATCCTGCAGCAGGGCGTTCACGCGGTTGGAGGGCAACCCCTCCGCGACGCCGATCTGGCGCAGGCGCAGGTTCTCGGGGTGCGGGCTGGCGTGCGCGGCCATGGCCAGCAGCGCCACCACCAGCATCGCCGACCGGCGCAACCAACGCGCCGGGGCGCACAGCAGGCTCATTCGAGCGGATCCTCCTGGCGGCGCGCGCAGGCGTCGCGCAGCGCATCGGCGAGCATCCTGCCCGTGAGCGGCTTGCGGAGGAAGCCGTCGACGCCGGCCGCACGCGCCATCGGCTCCGCTTCGGCATCCGCGCGCGCGGTGATCGCGACCAGCGCGATGCCGGGTGACTGCGCCCGCAGCTGTCCGGCGACCGCGATCCCGTCGATGCCGGGCAGGTCGAGATCCACCAGCGCCACGTCCATCATCGTCCCGCGCAATGCGACGAGCGCGGCCAGGCCATGGCCGGCATGGACCACCGTGTGCCCCTGGCCGCGCAGCAGTCCGGCGATCACCTCGGCCACGGTCGGGTCGTCCTCCACCAGCAGCACATCGAGCCCCGAAGGCGCAGTCGGCGCATTCTGCGCGTCCGCAAGCTCTGCGATCTCGTCGGGGCCGGTCGCCGCGGCCGGCAGCGGCAACCACACCGAGAAACTGGTGCCCTCCCCCGGCGTGCTGTCGACGGTGATGCGGCCGCGCATCTCCGCGGCCAGCTCCTGGCAGATCGCAAGCCCCAGGCCGCTGCCGCCATAGCGCGCGGCGGTGCGCGCGCCATCGGCCTGTTCGAAACGGCGGAACAGGCGT
This sequence comes from Luteimonas yindakuii, assembly GCF_004803715.2. Classification (NCBI taxonomy): domain Bacteria; kingdom Pseudomonadati; phylum Pseudomonadota; class Gammaproteobacteria; order Lysobacterales; family Lysobacteraceae; genus Luteimonas; species Luteimonas yindakuii. The sequence continues at coordinate 871,356 of NZ_CP039383.2, read as the reverse complement.
TCGCGCTGTCCGGCGTTGAGGCCGGGCCCGGTATCACGGATCTCGAAGCGCACCCCGTCCTCCGCGCATGCCGCCACCAGGCTGACATGGCCACGCTCGGTGAACTTGATCGCGTTGCCGAGCAGGTTGAGCAGGATCTGCCGCACGCGCATGGCGTCGCCCACCAGCCAGCGCGGCAGGGCCGGGTCGACGTCTTCGACGAACCCCAGGCCGCGCTGGCCCGCCAGCGGCGCCATCAGCCCGGCGACGTCCTGCAGCAGCACGCGCGGATCGAACGGTCGCGGGTCCAGTTCGAGGCGACCCGCTTCGATGCGGGCAAGGTCGAGCGCATCGTTGAGCAGGCGCATCAGGTGTTCGCCGGCCTGGCGGATCGACTGCGCATAGCGGCGCTGCTGCGGCGCGAGCGGGGAATCGAGCAGCAGCTCGCTCATGCCGAGCACGCCGGTCATCGGCGTGCGCACCTCGTGGCCGAGGGTGGCGAGGAAGCGGCTCTTGGCCACCGAAGCCTGCTCGGCCAGCGCGCGCTCGCGCTCGGCAAGCTGCCAGGCGTGGCGCCGGCGCAGGCGTGCGCGGTAGCCGGCGGCCAGCGCGGCCAGCAGCGCGAGTGCCAGCAGCACCCACGCACCAGTGCCGTGCGCGTGCGCCACCACGGCGGCTGCACCAGCACCTCGACGCTGCGCTCGGCCAAGGACCCGTGCGCGTCGGCCGCACGCAGGTGCAGCGTGTAGCGGCCCGGCGGCAGGCCCACCAGCACCCGGTCGCCGGAGGCACCCTGCGCCTGCCAGTCGCCATCGACACCCTCGAGTTTCGACCAGTAGCGGTTGGCGAGCGGATCGTCGAACGACAGCAGGCGCGCACTGATCCGCAGCTCGCTGCGGCCCGGCGCCAGCACCGCCGCGCCATGCCCCACGCGTTCGCGCCATTCGCCGTCCTCGCGCACCGCGAAGCGGTCGAGTTCGAGCGTGGGCGGGGCCGGCGGCGCGGCGTCGGCGGTGGTGTCGATCAGCACCACGCCGGCATCGCGGGTGGCGCCGGCAAGCACGCCGTCGGCGGTGAGGGTCAGCGCGCGATAGACGAATTCCTGGCTGCGGAAGCCCAGCCCGACGCCGAAATGGCGCATGCGTTCCGCGTCGGGATCCCAGCGATACAGCCCGCGCGTGGTCGACACCCACACCCGCCGCTGCGCATCGATCCGCAGCGCGGAGGCCGACAGCGGCGGCATGCCACGGCGCGCGTCGACGCGATCATCGAAGGTCCAGCGCCCGTCGATGCGGCGGTAGCGGTCGAGGCCGTCGATGCTCTGCAGCCACAGGCTGTCGGCGCCGTCGAACGCGAACGCGACCACCGTGCGTGCGCCGGTGGCGATCAGCGGCTCGAGGCGTCCGCTGTCCGGGTCGAACAGCGCCATGCCATAGTCGCCGGCCGTCCACAGCCGGCCCTCGGGATCGAACCCCATGGCTTCGTGGTCGCCGCGTTCGTCGGGCGGGATCTCGCGCAGCACGCGGCCGGTCTGCGCATCGCGCTGCTGGATGCCGCCCTGGCGTGCGGCGGTCCACAGCGTGCCTTCGGGACCGATCAGCGCGTGGTCGGTGATGCGCCCCGGCGCGGCGTCGTGCGCGCTGTCGGGCCCCCAGTAATCGACGGTGCCCTGCGCGCCCACCCGCACCAGCCCGGCGCGCACGCCCAGCCACAGCACGCCGCTGTCCGTTTCGGCGATCGAGAACACCCGGTGCGCCAGCAGCTGGCTGTTCAACGGCTCCTCGAAGGCTTCCACCTCGCCGCCCGACGACAGCCATTGCACGCCGGAGGAGCTGCCCAGCCAGATGCCGCCGTCACGTGCCGGCGCCAGCGCCGTATAGAGCGTGGGCAGCAGGCCGTCGCGGGTGTCGAACTGTGCGACCTGGCGCCAGTCCGACCGCAGGTAGCCCAGGCCCAGGCCCGGCAGCGGTACCCACACCGCGCCATCGGCCTGGCGCAGGATCTTCATGATGCCGCGGTCCTGCAGCGGCGCGCCGGTCTCGACCGGGCGCGGCACGCCGCCCGCCGGGACGCGCCACAGCCGCCGTTGCGAACCGATCCACAGCGCGCCGTCGTCGTCGCGGGCAAAGCTCACGGCGGCGTTGGGTGCCTCGAACATCGCGCTCCATGCCGGCGCGCGCCAGCCACCATCGACATCGAGCACATGGATGCCCTGCGCGGTGCCCGTCCACAGCGCATCGCCCAGCCAGCGCACGGCATACACGCGCGGATGCGGCGCCGTACCCGGCATCGCCACGCGGCGCACGCGATCGCGGTCGACGACCACCAGTCCACCGAAGGTCGCCGCCCACAGCCGGCCCTGCGGGTCGACCTCGAGATCGAGGATCGGCTCCGAGCTCAGCCCGTCGGGCGCGTCGTCGTCGGGTGCGAAGCGGTGCAGCCCCGCCGTTTCCGACCAGCGGTACAGCGCGCCGTCCATCGCCCCGAACCACAGTTCGCCGTCGCGGTCGGCGAGGGCCAGGATGTTGGGATCGCTGATCAGCCCCTCGTCGTCGATCGGTTCGAAGCGGTCCTCGTCGCGCAGGTAGCGGGCCAGGCCGCCCTTCTCGGTGGCGACCCAGACGCGGTCGCTGGCGTCGACGTGCACGGCCTGGACGAAGTTGTCGCCCAGCGAACCCGCGCGGTCCGGGTCATGCCGCCACACCCGCATCTGCACGCCGTCGTAGCGGGCCAGGCCGTCGCCGGTGGCGATCCAGATGAAGCCGGCACGGTCGCGCGCGATGCCGGTGATCTCGCTCGACGGCAGGCCGTCCTGCGCGCCCAGCGGGCGGAAGCGTGGCGTTTCCGGCAGCGCGGCAATGGCCAGGGCACAGGCGCCCAGCCACAACAGCACCGTGGTCAGCGCCGTGCGCATGTCCGGATATGTCCCCAGTTCCGCCTCCCCGGCGGCCGGCCATCCTCGCAACGGTGGCGTGCATGCGCAAGCGCGACAGGCGGGTCGGTTGATCGCGACGACCTTGAATCCGACAGGCCATCGCGCACGCATGCCGGCGCCAACCGTAGACTTCGCCGATGCACATCCTTCCGCGACTGGCGCTGTCCACCTGCCTGCTGGTGCTGCTGCAGGCCGTTCCGGCGATGGCGGCCGAGCGATTCGCCCTCGATCCGGTGCACACGCGGGTGATGGTGGCGATCGACCACGCCGGGTATTCCCGGGCGATCGGCACCGTCTCGGGCAGCACCGGGGTGCTCGAGTTCGATCCCGCCGACTGGCGTCAGGCGCGCCTGGAGGCGCGGGTGCCGCTGCAACGGCTGGATTTCGGCGACGCGGCCTGGAACCGGGCCGTGGCCGCGGCCAACCTGCTCGACGCCGACCGCGCCCCCGAGGCCGTGTTCGTCTCCACCCACGTGGAGCCGGTGTCCGACGACGAGGCGATCGTGCATGGCCAGCTGACCCTGCGCGGCGTGAGCCGCCCGCTGGCGCTGCAGGTGCGGATGAACGCCCTCAAGCGGACGCCGCTGCCGCCATTCCGGCGCACTGCCGGGTTCTCCGCCACCGGCACCCTCAGCCGCTCGGACTTCGGCATCGATGCCTGGCCATCGATGATCGGCGATGCGGTGGAATTGCGGATCGAGGCCGAGGCCTTCGCCTCGCGCACTGCGCGCTTTGCCGACGAGATGGCGCCGCGGACCGCGCCTGCAGCTTCCACGCCGGGGGTCGAACCCGCTCCAGCGCGCTGAGGCGCGACCGCCGTTCAGTCCGCCGGCGACGTGAGCCCGGCGAAGTTCCGCAACGCCTGCAGGTCGAACGGCCAATCCAGTTCGCGCCCGTCCGCGCCACGCAGGACCGGCACGCGCGCGCCGTAGCGGGCCTCCAGCGCCGCGTCGTCGTCGATCCACACGGTCTCGAAGTCCGGCACGCGGGCCTGCGCCAGCACATCGAGCGCCTGGTCACACAACGGACAGTGGTCGCGCTGGAACAGCTGCAGCGCGGGCGGTGGCTGGGACATGGCGTTGCGCGGCACGGCGGCAGGGTTCAACGACGGCCGCGTAGAATAGCCGCCATGGCCGTCAGCACGTTCGACCTCTACAAGATCGGCATCGGGCCGAGTTCCTCGCACACCGTGGGGCCGATGCGCGCCGCCGCCCGCTTCGTCGAGAAGTGGCTGGTGGAGCCCGGGCGCCTCGCCCAGGTGGCGCGCGTGCGCGCGGAAGTGTTCGGCTCGCTGGCGCTGACCGGCCGCGGCCACGGCACCGACAAGGCGGTGCTGATGGGCCTGGAAGGCCACTGGCCCGACCGCATCGATCCCGACGTCATCCCGGCGGCGCTGGAGCGCATCCGCGGCGAACACCGCATCCAGCTGCACGGCGTGCACGCCATCGAATTCGAGGAAAAGCGCGACCTGGTGATGAACAAGCGGCAGAAGCTGCCGTTCCACACCAACGGCATGCGCTTCTCCGCGTTCGACGCCGCCGACCAGCTGATCGCCACCCGCGACTACTACTCGGTGGGCGGAGGCTTCGTGGTCAACCAGGACGAGGCCGCCGAAGACCGCATCGTTGCCGACGAGACCGCGGTCCCGCACCCGTTCTCCAGCGGCGACGAACTGCTGGCGCGCAGCCGCGAGACCGGGCTGTCGATCGCGCAGCTGATGATGGAAAACGAGCTGTGCTGGCGCAGCCGCGACGAGATCGAGGGCAACCTCCGCTCGCTGTGGCAGGCGATGCAGGACTGCGTCGCGCGCGGCATCCGCCAGGACGGCGTGTTGCCTGGCGGGCTGCACGTGTCGAGGCGCGCGCCGGCGCTGTATCGCGAACTGTCCAGCCAGCCTGAAGCGGCGATGCGCGATCCGCTCACCACGCTGGACTGGGTGAACCTCTACGCGCTGGCGGTGAACGAGGAAAACGCCGCCGGTGGCCGCGTGGTGACGGCGCCCACCAACGGCGCCGCCGGCATCATCCCCGCCGTCCTGCACTACTACGACCGCTTCTGCCCCAACGCCAACGAGCAGGGCGTGTTCGACTTCCTGCTCACCGCGGCGGCGATCGGCATCCTCTACAAGGAGAACGCCTCGATCTCCGGTGCCGAGGTCGGCTGCCAGGGCGAGGTCGGCGTGGCCTGCTCGATGGCCGCTGCAGGCCTCGCGGCCGCACTCGGCGCGAGCTCCAGCCAGATCGAGAACGCCGCCGAGATCGGCATGGAACACAACCTCGGGCTCACCTGCGACCCGATCGGCGGGCTGGTGCAGATCCCCTGCATCGAGCGCAACGCGATGGGTGCGGTCAAGGCGATCAATGCCGTACGCATGGCCAAGCGCGGCGACGGCAAGCACAAGGTCAGCCTCGACAAGGTGATCAAGACCATGCGCGACACCGGCCGGGACATGCACGACAAGTACAAGGAAACCTCGCGCGGCGGCCTCGCGGTCAACGTCATCGAGTGCTGATGCGATCCCACGGGCACCGGGCGGTGGATGCCTGGGCATGAGTCCGCGTCGCCTGCATCCGCGCTGCCCGGCAAAGGCCGGCTCAAGAATCCCGGCCCCCGGCCGCTGACGACGGCGACTGCGCATGGCCGCCCGGCCAGGGACGCGCACCGGGAGGTCCGATGTCACTGCGCGCACTGGCGGCCCTGTTGCTGTTGTGCTGGCTGTTGCCGCTGCCCGCGCGGGCACTCGATCCCGACAAGGTCTTCCACCATTACGTGCGCAACACCTGGTCGGTGCAGGAGGGCCTGCCGCAGATCAGCGCGGTGTCGATCGCGCAGACGTCCGGCGGCTACCTCTGGGTGGCCACCCAGGCCGGCGTGACGCGCTTCGACGGAGTGGGCTTCACCGCGCACTCGCCGGACACCGATCCCGCCCTGCCCCACCCGATCGCCACCGCCCTGGCGCTCGACGCCAGCGACGCACTCTGGGTGGGCACCCGCGGCGGCATGGCGGTGCGCCGCGATGGCGGCTTCCACGCGGTGCCGTGGGCAGGTGCAGGGCCGGCGCCCAACATCGTCAGCCTGCTGGTCGCCGATGGCGTGGTCTGGGCGGCAAGTGCCGCGGGCGTGGCGCGGGTGGAGGACGGCGAGCTGCGTCCACTCCCCGGTATCGGCGCCACCAACGCGCTGCTGCAGGTCGACGGCGTGCTGTGGGCCGGCGGCCTTGACGGCGTGCGCCGCTGGGACGGCCAGCACTGGACACGGACCGCCTGGCCGGGCAACGAAGCACCGCTGGTCTACGGCCTGCTGCAGGTGGGCGACGAGGTCTGGGCCGCCACCGCGCGCGGCATCTGGGTGCATGACGCTGCTGGCTGGCGGACCCTCGCCGGTGCCGATGCGTTGCCGCTGCTGTTCCTTTACCGCGACGGCGACGGCAACGTCTGGGGCGGTGGTGACCTCGGCCTGGTGCGGGTACGCCCGGATCGCAGCGTGGAAACGGTGCCCGGCACCCGCGACAACGGTCTGTTCAACCTGTTCGGCGCCTTCGAGGATCGCGAGGGCAACCTGTGGCTGGGCAGCCTGTCCAACGGCCTGACGCGGCTCTGGGACGGCTGGACCCGCCGGTACAGCACCACGGAAGGCCTGCCCGACGCCACCGTGTGGGCATTGCAACCCGACCCGGCCGGGGACGGCATCTGGGTGGGCACCAACAACGGCATGGCGCGGCTGCACGCCGACGGCAGGTTCCGGCTTGCCGCGACCGACAACCCCGACGCCACGCGTGCCGTGCGCACGCTGTTCGTCGAGCCCGGCCGGGTCTGGATGGGCCTGCGCGACGGCCTGGTCATGCACGAGCCCGGCCGCGGCACCACCACGCCGCCCTGGGCCGAAGGCATCCACGCCGCGGTGATGGGCATCGTCCGCGATCGCGATGGCAGCCTCTGGGTCAGCACGCGCGAAGACCTGCTGCGCTGGACGGGCGAAACGCTGGAACATGTCGACGCCAGCCGTGGGCTCGTCGGCCCGGTGGCCGAATTCCAGATCACGCCGCGTGGCCGCCGCCTCGCGCTGACCCCGCACACCCTGCTCGAGTTCGACGGCCATGGGTTCGTACCCGCGCCGGAAGCCCGGGGCCTGCCGCAAGGCGTGCGCCTGCATGGCGCCACCGAACTCGCGGACGGGCGCCTGCTGCTGGCCGGCGAGGGATCCGTGCTGCTGTTCCAGGCCGCGGGCCGCTGGCACCGGCTGGACACCGACAGCGGCCTGCCACGCGGCACCGCCTTCCACGTGATCGAGCACGCCGGCTTCCTGTGGGTCTCGAGCATGCACGGCGTCTACCGCCTGCCGATCGCGGACCTCGCGGCATGGGGGCAGGGCCGCATCGCCCGGGTCGGCGCGCAGATGCTGGTGAACGAACGCGGCATGCGCAACGGCGGCCAGCAGGGCCTGTGCTGCAACGGCGCCGGTCGCTCCGACGGCTTCATTTCCGGCGACACCGTGTGGCTGCCCACGCGCGATGGCGTGCTGGCGCTCGACACCACGGCCATCACCCGCAACCCGGTGACGCCGGCGGTGCATGTGCGTCAGCTGCAGGCCGGTGGCCAGCCGCGCGCTCCCGGCGCCGATGGCATCACCACGCTGGCCGCGCACGAGCGCGACCTCACCCTGGCCTTCGACGTGTTGAGCTTCCAGGATCCACGCAGCAACGGCGCGCACTACCGGCTGGTCGGCTACGACCAGGACTGGCAGGTGGCGGGCCCGATGCAGCGCGACGTCCGCTACACCAACCTGCCGCCGGGCGACTACACGTTCGAGGTGACGGGCAGCAACAATGCCGACGCCTGGAGCCCGGCGCCGGCGCGGCTGGAATTCGTGATCCGGCCGCATTTCCACGAGACCCTTGGCTTCCGCCTGCTGCTGCTCGCACTCGCGCTGCTGCTGGTCTACGCGGGCTATCGCTACCAGCGCTATCGCTATCGCATCCGCCAGGCCAGGCTGAGCACGCTGGTCGCCGAGCGCACTGCCGCGCTCGCCGAGTCCAACCGCCAGCTCGAGCAGGCCAGCCTCACCGATCCGCTGACCGGCCTGCGCAACCGTCGCTACCTTGCCCGCCAGGTGCCCGCCGACCTCGACTATTACGGCCGCCACGCCGAGGCCCCGATGGCCGGTCGCGTGGTGGTGTTCGCGCTGCTCGATCTCGACTTCTTCAAGCAGGTCAACGACCGCCACGGCCACGCCGCCGGCGATCGCGTGCTGGTGGAAACCGCCCGCCGCCTGCAGGCGCTGGTCCGCGGTGGCGACTACGTGGTGCGCTGGGGCGGTGAGGAATTCCTGCTGGTGTTCCGGCCGATGGGGCCGGAACAGGCGCTGCAGCTGGGCGGGCGCCTGTGCCACGCGGTGTCGGATGACGCGTTCGACATCGGCGACGGTCACGCGATCGCGCTCACCGCGTCGGTCGGGCTGTCCGCCTATCCGGCCTTCCGCGACGCCGGTGGCGAACCGCTGGGCTGGGAGGCCATGGTCGAACTTGCCGACCAGGCGCTCTACCACGTCAAGCGCAATGGCCGGAACGGCGCGGCGATGCTCCATCCGACCGCGACCACGCGCAGCGGGACGCTGCTTGCGGACCTGCAGCACGGTGTCGATGCGCTCTTGCGCCGCGGCGAGCTCACGGTCACCCATATCGGCTGTGGCGAAGGTGGCGACGCCGTCTGAGTTCGATGGGGCAACGCGCGGCCGCCATCGGTGACAACGCGGCGTGATGCCGCGCTGCGCCATAATCCCGCGATGACGTTGCCACGCCTGTTCGTTCTAGTCGCCCTGTTGCCTCTGGCCAGCGCCTGCACCGGTCCACATCACGGCGCCCGCGGTTCCACGCATCCCGCACCGGTTGTCAAACCCGGGCACGTGGTGGTGGCGGAAGCCTTCATCACCGAGGGCCGTCGCGACGACGAACTGGACTCGCTGGCTGCCTGGGTGGATGGCGAAGGCCGCACGCAGGTCATCGCCACGGCGAAATCGACGCACCGGCTGGTGGTGTTCGATGGCGACAGCGGCGCGCGGCTGGGCGAAAGCGGCCACCGCGGCCGTGGGGCTGGCCAGTTCGAACGCCCGAATGGCATTGCGGTGTTCGCCGATCTGGTGCTCGTGACCGAACGCGATGCACCGCGCGTGCAGGTGCTGCGCCTGCCCGGGTTCGCCCACCTCGGCAGCTTCGGCGAGCAGGAGCTGCGCAGCCCGTACGGCATCTGGGTACATGAAACCGCGCCGGGCGTGCTGGACGCATTCGTCACCGACAGTTTCATGTATGGCGTAGACCACCGCGAGCTGCCGCCGGCGTCGGAACTCGACCAGCGCGTGCGCCGCTACCGCATCGGGTTCGACGACACGGGGATGCAGGCCACCCACCTGGGCGCGTTCGGTGCCACCCGCGGCCGTGGCGTACTGCACATGGTGGAGTCGATCGCCGGCGATCCCGCGCACGGGCGGCTGTTGATCGCCGACGAGGACACCCGCCAGGCCTCGACCCTGCACGAATACGCTTTCAATGGACGCTACACCGGCCGCAGCCTGCCCGCCGGGACCTTTACCGGTGAGGCGGAGGGTGTCGCGCTGTGGGATTGCGGCCTCGATGCCGGCTACTGGCTGGCGGTGGACCAGACCCTGCCGCAGACCGCCTTCCACCTGTTCGACCGTGCAACGCTGGCGCCGCGCGGCAGTTTCCGCGGCGGGATCACCGCCAATACCGACGGTATCGCCCTGCACGCCGCCGCCACGCCGCGCTTCCCCGCCGGCGTGCTGTACGCCGTGCACGACGATCGCGCGCTGGCCGCGTTCGACCTGGCGGAAGTGATCCGTGCGCTCGACCTCGATCCCGCCTGCGCGCACTAGGCAGCCGCACGCCATGCCGTCGTCGAACTCCGTGCTGTTCACCGCGATCCTCCTGCTGGCCTGCGGCATGGACGCCCGCGCCGGCGAGGTGTGGCGCTGGACCGATGCCAATGGCAACCCGCATTACGCCGATCGTCCGGCGCCCGACGCGCGCAGTGCGCGCCGGATCGGCCACAGCGCGCCGGCGGCGATCGCACGGTTGCGGGTGGAACAGGGCGACGGCGAATACCTGGCCTGGGCACAGAACCCGCTCGACGGGCCGGTGGAGGTGTTGCTCCAGGTCTCCGGGCGCCCGCCCCAGGCGACACCTGCGCTGCCCGCGCGCGCCACGGTGCCCGCGCGCACCGAAGTGTTGCTGACCCGCATTGCCGGCCATGGTGGCGCCGCCCAGCTGGTGCTCACCGCCGTGCCCGGGCATTCCGGCGCGAGGCCGCGTGACATCGAATACGGCTATCCGCTGGACACGCGCAACCTGCGCATCGAACAGGGCTGGGGCGGCGGTTTCAGCCACGCCGATGCCCAGAACCGCCATGCGGTCGACTTCGCCGCCCCGGTCGGCACCCCCGTCATCGCCGCACGCGATGGCACGGTCATGCACACCGAGGCCGGCTTCGACGAGGCCTCGCCCGGCGACCACGAAGCGGTCACCCGCGCCAACTTCGTCCGCGTGCTGCACGACGACGGCACGATGGCGCTGTATGCGCATCTCGACGCCGGCGGCGTACTGGTGACCGCCGGCCAGCGCGTGCGCCGCGGCACGCGGCTCGGCCGCTCCGGAAACACCGGCCTCTCCAGCGGCCCCCACCTGCACTTCGTGGTGCAGGTCAACCGCGGGCTCAGCCTGGAATCGATCCCGTTCCGGATGTTCGGCCCGCAGGGGATCCTGCGGTTTCAGCCGTAGTCTCCGCGGCCACCGCAAGCGCGAGCACGCCTTCCTGGAACAGCCGGTGTTCGGTCTCGAGCCGCTGCATGTCATCAACGTCGAGCTCGGCGGCGCTGCGGCCCACCAGCTCCTGCACGATCGCGAGTTCGCGCTGGCCGAGCACCCGGCTGCCGTAGTCACCGCGCACGACCCCGGAAGTGGCGTCGATGCCCCGCACCAGTGGCCCCACTTCCACCATCAGTGCGTCGAAGTCCACCGGCGGCGGCGGCGGTACCAGCGCGCGTTCCACCGCCGCAAGAAAGCCATGCTCGAACGCGGCCGGCGACCAGCAGGCGTCGATATGCGCGCGCCCTCGCCTGCATGCCTCACGGACCGGACCGGGATTGCCGATCCCGTCGAGGATCGCTTCCGCCACCGGCACGAACGCGGCAGGCGAGACCTGTCCCGTGGCGTCCGCCACCATCGTTGCGTCTTCGATCACGGTGATGCCGTGTGCCGGAGGCAACAGGAACCGGTTGTTGCCGACGCCGTTGGTGTAGACCGGGCAACCGGCATGCACCGATTCCAGCACGTAGAAGCCGAACGGTTCCGGAAACAGGTTGTAGGCAAGGCCGAACCGGGCGAGGCCGAACAGCTCGAACACCGCGCGCTGGTGCAGGTGCGGCACCGGCAGGAACAGGTCGGCACAGCGCAGGCCCGATCCGGCCAGCATGGCGTCGATCGATGCCTGGTGGGCGGGCGGCAGCGACTGCTCGGAGATCGCCAGCATCACCCGCGCGCCGCCGCGCCGGCGCGCGATGTCATTCAGTGCATAGAGGATGCCGACCGTCGCCATCAGGTCCTGCTTGCCGGGCTGCAGCGCATGCCCGACGACGACGCCCGCATCGACCGCGCGTCGCACCGCCACCGGCACGTCGGCCCCGATCGGAAATCCCGGCTCACCGGCGGGCGTGGACACGCAGGGCACGGGCATCGGCACGTCGACCACCCGGGCACATCCCGCCGGGTCAAGCACGCGCCGCGCACGCCAGTCCGGTGTGGCGAACAATGCACGCAACGTGCGCGCGAGGTAGGGCGAATTCGCGCAGTGGAGGTCGATGGCCTCGTTGCCGATCCACGCGCCGGTGCCATAGGCCAGCCCGTGATACAGCACCAGGTGATGCTGCGCCCACTGCCGGGAGGGACCACGGATCGATACGCCCGCACCGTCGTGGATGGCCAGCAGGGGCCTCGGCCCGGAGGCCTGGTCGGCCAGCGCGCGTGCCAGCGCCAGCGGGACCATGGATTCCTGTGCCGCCGGCAGGCGTGGACGCGGCGGCGCGAACGCCTGCACCTGCCAGCCGCGCGCGCGCAGCAACGGCGCGATCCTGTCGTTGACGTAGCCCACCGAGCCGTTGAACGGCGGACCTCCGGTCTTCGACAACTGCAGATGCACCCGACGTTGCGACTGATCCATCGCCCTGACTGCAAAACGCGCCCCGCGCGGGTCCCGGATTATAGGTGGCCCCGCGCCGCGTATAATCGCCGGCCCCCTGACCCTGCCGCACGCAGCGCGTGCAATCCCGCATGCCTGACGTTTCCGCAGAATCCGCCCGCCGCCGCACGTTCGCGATCATTTCGCACCCCGACGCGGGCAAGACCACGTTGACCGAGAAGCTGCTGTTGTTCGGCGGTGCGATCCAGATGGCCGGCTCGGTGAAGTCGCGCAAGACCACGCGCCACGCCACTTCGGACTGGATGGCGCTGGAAAAGGAACGCGGGATCTCGGTGACCTCGTCGGTGATGCAGTTCCCCTACGAGGGCAAGATCGTCAACCTGCTCGACACGCCGGGTCACGCCGACTTCGGCGAGGACACCTATCGCGTGCTGACCGCGGTGGATTCGGCGCTGATGGTCATCGACGTCGCCAAGGGCGTGGAGGAGCGCACGATCAAGCTGATGGAGGTCTGCCGGCTGCGCGACACGCCGATCATGACCTTCATCAACAAGCTCGACCGCGAGGGCAAGGACCCGATCGAACTTCTGGACGAAGTGGAAACCGTGCTCGGCATCCAGTGCGCGCCGGTGACCTGGCCGATCGGCATGGGCCAGCGCCTGAAGGGCGTGGTGCACCTGCTGACCGGCGAAGTGCATCTGTACGAACCCGGCCGCAACTTCACCCGCCAGGATTCGACGATCTTCCCGTCGCTCGATGCGCCGGGCCTGGTCGAGAAGATCGGTGCGAAGATGCTCGACGACCTGCGCGAGGAACTGGAACTCGTGCAGGGCGCAAGCCACCCGTTCGACAAGGACGAATACCTCGCCGGCCGGCAGACGCCGGTGTTCTTCGGTTCGGGTGTCAACAACTTCGGCGTGCAGCCGCTGCTGGATTTCTTCGTCGAGCACGCACCGTCGCCGCAGCCGCGCTCGACGACCACCCGCGAGGTCGCGCCGCAGGAACCGAAACTCACCGGCTTCGTGTTCAAGATCCAGGCCAACATGGACCCGCAGCACCGCGACCGCGTGGCGTTCATGCGCGTCTGTTCGGGTCGCTTCGAAGCCGGCATGAAGGCCTTCCATCCGCGCACCGGCAAGGAAGTGAAGCTCGCCAACGCGCTGACCTTCATGGCGTCGGACCGCGAGATCGCCACCGAGGCGTATCCGGGCGATGTCATCGGCATCCACAACCACGGCACGATCTCGATCGGCGACACCTTCACCGAGGGCGAGCAGCTGGCCTTTACCGGCATCCCCAACTTCGCTCCCGAACTGTTCCGGCGCGCGCGGCTGCGCGACCCGCTCAAGCTCAAGCAGCTGCAGAAGGGTCTGGCGCAGCTGTCGGAGGAAGGCGCGACCCAGTTCTTCCGCCCGCTGATGTCCAACGACCTGATCCTGGGCGCGGTCGGCGTGCTGCAGTTCGACGTCGCCGCCTACCGGCTCAAGGACGAGTACAGCGTCGATGCGATCTTCGAGCCGGTCGGCGTGGTCACCACCCGCTGGGTGCACTGCGACAACGCGAAGAAGATGGAGGAGTTCCGCGAGAAGAACGCGCCCAACCTCGGCATCGATGCCGCAGGCGAGCTCGTCTACCTGGCGCCGACGCGGGTCAACCTGCAGCTGGCGCAGGAACGCTGGCCCGACGTGCGCTTCGCCGCAACCCGCGAGCACGCGCACGCCTCAGGCACCTTCTGACCGGCTCCGCGCGCGCGCGGGGCACGACCTGACGACACGCGCGCGTATGGTCTAATGCGCACCGGACCTTCCCCCGGGCCGCACATGACCTCGTCCACGTTCCCGCATCGCCAGAAGCGCGAAGAACTCGCCAGTGCACTGACCCACGGGCTGGGTGCCACCGCCGCACTCGCCGCCGGTGCCGTTCTGATCACCCTCGCCGCACTGCATGGCGACCGCTGGCAGCTCACCGCCGCGATCGTGTTCGGGATCAGCCTGCTGCTGCTCTACCTCGCCTCCACCCTTTACCACGCCATCCACCACCCGGTGCTCAAGGGGCGGATGAAGGTGTTCGACCACTGCGCGATCTACCTGCTGATCGCCGGCACCTACACGCCATTCACGCTGATCGGGCTGCGCGGGCCGCTCGGCTGGACCCTCTTCGCGACGATCTGGACCCTGGCCCTGGCGGGCGTGGTGTTCAAGCTGTTCTACACCGGGCGCTTCAAGCGGCTGTCGACGCTGATCTACGTGGCCATGGGCTGGCTGGTGATCGTGGCGATCAAGCCCGTGCTGGCGGCGCTGGACGGATGGACGTTCGGCTGGCTGATCGCGGGCGGGCTGTTCTACACCCTGGGCACGATCTTCTACCATCGCGAATCCATCCCCTATTCGCACGCGATCTGGCACCTGTTCTGCATCGCCGGCAGCGTCTGCCACTACATCGCGGTGATGGCGCAGGTGGTGACACCACGCTGACCGGCGCCCGGCGTACCCTTGCCCCATCCGTCTCAAGGAGTGCCGCCATGCGAACCGCGTCTGTCATCACCGCCTGCCTGCTGCTTGCCGCATGCGGCCAGGACTCGCAGCCCACCCCCGCCACGCCGGTCAGCGAGGCGTTCGAACAGCAGGGCGCGAAGCCCCCGGTCGGGCCGGTGGATGCGACCTACCTGTGCGACGGCGGCAACCGCGTGGACCTCATCGAGAACCGCCGCTTCGCCCGCATCGCGATGAGCGATGGCCGGGTGGTGCAGCTGGGATCCATGGACAAGAGCCAACCGCCGACGTGGTCGGACGTCGGCCTGCGCTTCGTGGTCGGTGCCGACTACGTCGAGCTGTCGCAGGACAACGGGCGCACGCTGCGTTGCGAGGAGCAGGCCTCGACCGCCGCGGTCGAGGCCGAAAGCGCCACCGGCTGAGTGAATGCCGAACAACGCGTTC
Organism: Luteimonas yindakuii; assembly: GCF_004803715.2. Taxonomy (NCBI): domain Bacteria; kingdom Pseudomonadati; phylum Pseudomonadota; class Gammaproteobacteria; order Lysobacterales; family Lysobacteraceae; genus Luteimonas; species Luteimonas yindakuii. The sequence continues at coordinate 856,303 of NZ_CP039383.2, read as the reverse complement.
ACCATGGTTTGATACCGGCGCACCGAAGGTGGCGGGAACCCGAAAGGTGAATCCCATGTCCGAGGCGCCTGCCCCAACACCTTCCGCCCGCCGGCGTCGCACGTTCGACACTTTCGCCGACCACCCATGGCGTACCGCCCTTGCCGTGGCGGCGGTTGGCGTACTGATCCTGATCCTGTTGTGGGACTGGAACTGGTTCAAGCGCCCGGTGGAGCGCGCGGTGGAAGCGCGCACCGGGCGCAGCTTCACGATCGGCGGCGACCTCGACGTCGACCTCGGCCGGGTTACGACGATTCGCGCCGATGCGCTCGACCTCGGCAATGCCGAGTGGTCGGACGAGGCCCGCATGGCCGCCGCCGACAGGCTCGACCTGTCGATCGAGGTGTTGCCGCTGCTGCGTGGCCAGGTGCGGATCCCTGAAATCCGCCTGCAACGCCCGCAGGTGCGGCTGGAAATCGGACCCGACCGCGAAGGCAACTGGAGCGCGTTCGCCGGCGACGGCGGTGGCACGCCGATCCAGCTGCGGCGCCTGTGGATCGACGACGGCACGCTGCTGTTCCTGGACCCGGAAGGTGAAACCGAGGTCGACGTGCGCGTCGCCAGCCAGGCACCTGGCGAGAACGATGCCGCGCCGCCGGTCGCGATCACCGGCGAAGGGCGCTGGCGTGCCGCCGAGTTCGAACTCGAGGGCACCGCACAGTCGCCGCTCGACCTGCAGGACACCGACAGCCCATACCGCTTCGACCTGCACGCCCGCGCCGGCGCAACGCGCGCGCACGCCCGCGGCTCCCTGCTCGACGCATTCCAGTTCGAGACCTTCGGCTTCCAGATGGCGCTGGCCGGCCGCAATCTGGAACACCTCTATCCCCTGCTCGGGCTGGCCATGCCACCGACGCCGCCGTACTCGGTCGACGGCCAGTTGCAGCGCGAAGGGACGACCTGGCACTACCGTGATTTCAGCGGCAAGGTGGGCGACAGCGACCTCGCCGGTTCGGTGACGGTCGAGACCGGCGGCGAGCGCAACCTGTTCAAGGCCGACCTGGTGTCGAAGCTGCTCGACCTCGACGACCTCGCCGGGTTCCTGGGCGGCGCGCCGGAATCCGGCGCCGGCGAAACCCCGAGCCCGGCGCAGGAAGCCGAAGCGTCGAGCAGCGGCCTTATCCCTGATACGCCCTACGAGCTGGACAAGCTCAACGCGATGGATGCCGACGTGCGCCTGCGTGCGCAGCGCATCGAAGCGGACCTGCCGCTCGACGACATGGATGCGCACCTGTTCCTCGAGAACGGCGTACTGCGGCTGGAACCGCTGAATTTCGGCGTCGCGGGGGGCGACATCCGCTCCACCGTGCGCATGGATGCACGCAAGTCGCCGATCCGCACCACGCTCGATGCCGACGTCCGCGGGCTCAACCTGGGCGGACTGTTCCCGGATTCCACGCTCGCCGGCGACGCGGTCGGCCGCATCGGTGGCCACGCGAAGCTGGTCGGCAACGGCAATTCGATCGCGGCGATGCTCGGCAGTTCGGACGGCGAGCTCGCGATTGGCATGGGCAAGGGCGAAATCAGCGCTCTGCTGGTGGAACTGGCCGGCATCGACATCGCCGAAGCCCTGGCCTTCCTGGTGACCCGCGACCGCAAGATCCCGATCCGCTGCGCATTCGCGGAGTTCGCGGTGGCCGATGGCGTGATGACGTCGAACGCGCTCGCCTTCGACACCACCGACACGCTGATCGTCGGCGAGGGCACGATCGACCTCGAAAGCGAGCGCCTCGACCTGCTGTTGCGGCCGCGCCCGAAGGATCGCAGCATCCTCAGCCTGCGCTCGCCGCTGGTGATCGGGGGCACGTTCTCCGACCCCAGCTTCCGCCCCGACCTTGCCCGTCTCGGACTGCGTGGGGCGATCGCCCTGGCGCTCGGTTCCATCGCACCGCCGGCCGCGCTGCTGGCCACGCTGGAACTGGGCCCGGGCGAGGACAGCGACTGCGGCGGCGAGTACGCCCGCTGAGTCGTCCGCTGGACGGGGATCAGTTCGTGCCCCCACTAAAGGGGCACCCGTAGGCGCCAGCCGCACCCGCGCGGCGCCGCGTGCGCTCCGTCAGGACGCGATATAGCGCTGCAACTGGTCGAGTTCGACCTGCTGGTCCTCGATCACCGCCTTGACCAGGTCGCCGATCGACACGATGCCGATCACCCGCCCGTCCTCCAGCACCGGCAGGTGGCGGAAGCGACCGTCCGTCATCATCTGCATGCAGCGTGGCACGGTGTCGTCGGGGCCGATCGTGCTCACCGCACCGACCATGATGTCGCGCACCGGTGTCTGCTGCGAGGAACGCCCCGACAGCACGACCTTGCGCGCGTAATCGCGCTCGGAAACGATCCCGGCCAGCCGGTCCTGCTCGATCACGAGGACGGCGCCGATGCCGTGTTCGGCCATCAGTCGCAGTGCATCGATGACCGGCGCATCCAGCCCGATCGCATGGACCTCAGGGTTCTTCGATTCCAGCACCTGCCGCACGGTACGCATGGCGTTCCACCTCCAACGTCGACACGGGCTTCGAGGATACGCCGCGCGCAGGCAGCCAGGTGTCGACGAGGTACAGCGGCCGCTGCTTGGACTCCTCGTACAGCCGGCCCAGGTATTCGCCGATCAGGCCGAGTGCGATCAGCTGCATGCCGCCGAGGAACAGGATCACCGCCATCATCGTCGGCCAGCCGGCCACCGGATCACGCCAGATCAGTGCCTTGACCACGATCCACAGCGCGTACAGGAACGCCATCAACGCGGTGCCCAGCCCGACATAGGTCGCCAGCCGCAGCGGCGCGGTGGAGAAGCTGGTCACCCCTTCCAGCGCGAAGTTCCACAGCCGCCAGAAATTGAACTTGCTGTGGCCGGCCAGGCGCGCATCGCGCTGGTAGGGCACGGCGATGCGGTTGAAGCCGACCCAGCCGAACAGGCCCTTCATGAAGCGGTGGCGTTCGCGCAACTGCCGCAACGCCGCCAGCGCACGCGGCGAAAGCAGCCGGAAATCACCCGTGTCGACCGGGATCGGCGTCTTCGACAGCCGCAGCATCACCCGATAGAACAGGTGCGCGGACGCGCGCTTGAGCCAGGTCTCGCCCTCGCGCTCGGTACGGGTGCCATAGACATCGTCATGGCCTTCGCGCCATAGCGCGACGAAGCGTGGAATGAGTTCCGGCGGATCCTGGCCATCCGCGTCGAGGATCACCGCGGCGCCCTCTTCGACCAGGTCCAGGCCCGCCGTCAGCGCGGCCTCCTTGCCGAAGTTGCGCGACAGCCGGACCAGCGCGACACGCGCATCGGCCGCCGCGAGTTCCTGCAGCACCGGCCAGGTGGGGTCCCGGCTGCCGTCGTCGACATACAGCACGCCGCCGTCGATGCCGTCGCCGCGCAGTCCATCCAGCACGTCGAGGATCCGCCGGTGCAGGACGGGCAGCGCGTCGGCCTCGTTGAAGGCGGCAACGACGATGGTCAGGCGGTCATGGCTCATGGCGCGCATCCTAGCGGCTTGTCGCTGCGGTCGGCGGTGTGCGCTCATCGGTACCGACGTCGATGGCTCTGGTCGAGCTGCCGCAGATGCGCCTCGCCGCCGATCTGTCGCATCTGCCGCTGGATGGCCTGGGTGCGCCGCTGCACGTACGGGCCCGGCCGCGTTGCGCTGTAGCGACGCGGACTCGGCAACACCGCGGCCAGCCGCGCACTCTGCGTCCAGTCCAGCGCCGAGGCATCGCGCCCGTAGAACCGCCGCGCCGCCGCCTGCGCGCCGTACACGCCATCGCCCAATTCGGCGACGTTGACGTAGACCTCGAGGATGCGCTGCTTGGGCCACAGCAGCTCGATCAGCACCGTGTACCAGGCTTCCAGCCCCTTGCGCACCCAGCTCCGTCCGCTCCACAGGAACAGGTTGCGCGCGACCTGCTGGCTGATGGTGCTGGCGCCACGCGTGCGCCCGCCACGCGCGTTGTGCGCCCGCGCCTTCTCGATCGCATCGAAGTCGAAGCCGCGGTGACGGGCGAAGTTCTGGTCTTCCGACGCGATCACCGCCAGTGGCAACGCCGGCGCGATCGCGTCCCAGTCACGCCACGCGTAGTCGATCTGCTCCGGCCCGTTCCCGGCCCAGGCTTCGAGCTGCCGCGCGGCCATGTATGCGGAGAACGGCGGGTCGATCACCCGCAGCACCAGCACCTGCAGCACGCTGACCACCACCAGCAGCACAGGCAGTTTCCACAGCCAGTGCCAACGGCTGCGTCTCCGCCGTGGTGGTCGATCGTGCTGGTCGAGGGTTCCACTGCGCTGTGCTTGCATGCCGCTCCCGTTGCCCCCATTTCAGGGGGACTTCCCGCCGCCGTGATGCCGAGCGCGGCATTATCCGGCACATCGCGCCCTACGGATCCTCCATGACCCTGCCCGACGACACCGATCGCCTCGACCGTTTCCTGTTGCCCCATGCCGGCGTACGCGGCGTGCGCGTCCATCTGCATGACACCTGGCGGCGGATCGCCGCAAGCGAAAGCTATCCCGCCGGAGTCGCTGCCACGCTCGGCGAAGCGGTTGCGGCGAGTGCGCTGTTCACCGCGCACGCAAAGGTCGATGGCCGGCTGTCGGTGCAGCTGCGCGGCGAAGGTCCGATGCGTGCGCTGTTCGCCGAATGCACGGCGCAGGGCACGTTGCGCGGACTCGCCCACTTCGATGCCGCGGCCGCGCAGGTTGCCGGCCCCGATCTGCGCCGGCTCGCCGGCGACGATGCCGTCATGGCGATCACGATCGAGAACCCCGGCCCCGGCCGCGATCCAACGCGCTACCAGGGCCTGGTCGAGATCGCCGCCGCCGGACTCGCCGAGGCATTCGAGAACTACTTCCGGCAATCGGAGCAGTTGCCCACCCGGCTGCTGCTGACCACCACCGACGACCTCTGCGCAGGGCTCATGCTGCAGAAGCTGCCGGGCGACAGTGGAGACAACGATGGCTGGAATCGCGCCAGCGTCCTCTTCGACACGCTGCGCGAGGACGAGCTGCAGGCCTGGAGTTGCGAACAGTTGCTGCGCCGGCTGTTCCCCGAAGAGGACGTGCAGCCGATGGGTGGGCGCACGCTGGCATTCGGCTGTTCGTGCTCGCGCGAGCGCGTCGAAGGCGTACTCGTGTCACTGGGCCATGAGGAAGCGATGGCGGCCACCCACGACCACGGCCACGCCGAGGTCCGCTGCGAGTTCTGCGGCGAGCGCTACCACTTCGACGCACCCGCCGTTGACGCGTTGTTCACTTCTACCCCGGCTCCAATGCCCGCACCGGAGCGCCTGCAATGAGCGTCCGGTCGCGGCACGGGGATTGTTAAATAAACATAAACGAAATAGAGTCGTAGCCCGAAACCGGGAACTACCGGCTCTTGCAAGAGTCGATCTGACCATGCTGCTGCGCCTCGCCCCGCTCGTGCTTTCCGCCCTGCTCGCCCTCGGCGCAGCAGCGGATGTGCACGCGCAGAGCCGCGCGGCGGCATCGGAACAGCAGGCCGTCCTTCCGATCTGGAACAACACCAACGGTCGACTCGAGGCCCTGCTGGTGCTCGAACCCACCGACGAAGGCGGGGCCCAGGCCGGTGCACGCTGGCGCTTCGGCGGCAATCGCCTCGACGCCGCATTCGGCCTGGACACCGGGGATTCGCTGGGCCTGCTGTGCGATTACCGCGGTGCGATGACCCACGCCCTCGGCACGCTGGCCAACAACTGCGCGCTGGCTTCGCTGGATCTCGACGGCGACGCGGACAGCGCCCGCCGCGGCACTGCGACCGCCGCCCTCAGCCGCGACGGCAACCGCATTGGCGTGAGCGTTGGCGAGACCCGCGGCCATCTTCCCACCTGGCTGAGTTCCGGTCGAGCTGGCGCCAGTGATTTCGATTCCAACGACCTGACGGTCTTCGCGCAGAAGAACATCAGCGACCAGGGTTACGTGTCAATCGCCGGCACGGTGGCCAAGGCCCGCCTCATCCCCTACGCGCAGGCACCGCTGGACCTCGCCGACCGCTGGGACAGCAAGTCGCTGAGCGTGGGTGGTGGTTACGGCCGGTTCGGCGCGAGCATCATCGGCCAGGTGATCGACAGCCCCGGCCAGCCGCGCTGGGAAGGCCTCGGCGTCGGCCTGACCTGGCGTACCCCGTGGAGCGGCCAGCTCACGGTGGGCGCGGACAATATCGTCACGCGTGGCCGCAATCCGTTCGCCCTGCGTGGCGAGAACGGCGAGGACGAGGGCACCGTTCCCTACGTCCGTTACGAGCAGGATCTCTAAACGCTCGTCTGGCCGCCGTGCGCTCGCACGCGGCCCCCTTGCAACACCCACGACCAGCCCGCCACATCCCCACCCGCTTGGGCGAGTGGATGTCCTTGCTTTGCCGGTCGTCGGCAATTTCCGCTTGGACACAAGCCCAGCGGAAGGCCGGGCTTCGCTGCGATCGCGTCATTGCTCCGCCATACCTGCGGGGGTTACACCCGGTTCCCGCACGCTTGGGAAGCGCGCCGCCACACGCTCTAGCATGGTCAGCTCACGCAATCCACGCCTTTTGTTAACGACACTTTAATTTCTCGACAAGGGGGACTAGTATCGGCCTCGGCCTTGCCGGATTAGGCGTCTCCCTTGACGCCACTGGCGGGTTCCCATGGGAATTTCCCAAGACATACTTGGAGAGAGAGATGATGTTGAAGACCAACAAGCTCCGCGACGCGATCACCTTCGCGCTCGTTGCGGGCACCACCGCCGTTGCCGGCACGGGCGTCGCGATCGCCCAGGAAGGCCAGCAGGCGACCACGCTGGACCGCATCCAGGTCACTGGCTCGCGCATCCGCCAGGTGGACGTGGAAACCGCCCAGCCGGTGACCTTCGTGACCCGTGAGGAAATCCAGCGCCAGGGCTTCCAGTCCGTCGCGGACATCCTGCAGAACATCAGCGCCGTCGGTGCCCCGCCGATCAGCCGTGCAGCTCCGCTGTCGTCGGGTGAGAACGTCGGCGGCAGCTACATCAGCCTGCGCAACCTCGGTGCCCCGCGCACCCTGATCCTGCTCAACGGCAAGCGTCTGGGCATCAGCACCAGCGGCCTGCAGGACATCGCGGCCATCCCGGCCGCCGCCATCGAGCGGATCGAAGTGCTGAAGGACGGCGCCTCGTCGATCTACGGTTCGGACGCCATGGCCGGCGTCATCAACATCATCACCCGCACCAACTTCGAAGGCGCGGAAGCCAACGTCTACTACGGCCAGTACAGCGAAGGCGACGGCGCCATCACCAACGGCGACTTCACCCTCGGCTTCTCGGGTGACCGCGGCTCGCTGACGGTGACCGGTGACTGGCGCAAGGAAGACGGTGTGGCCGGTGCGGACCGCTGGTTCTCGCAGTTCAGCCGTACCGACCGCCATCCGACCGACCAGTGGACCGCAGCCGGCTACATCGGTGGTTTTACGGTCAACCGCACCCAGGCTGCAGGCCGCTTCCCGAACGTGACCTTCCCGGCCAACGCGGCCACCCAGGTGCGTCTGGTGCCGATCGATCCGAACGGCGACCTGTCGAATCCGGCAAACTGGCGCAACCAGGACACGTTCACCGGCAGCTGCCCGGCCGGCACCGGTACGCCGGTTGACTGTCTGCCGGGCTCCACCGCCGACAAGACCAACACCAACCTGCAGATGGACGTGCACACGCCGCTCGAGACGAAGTCGCTCTTCGTCGACGGCAGCTACGACATCACCGACACCGTCCGCTTCCGCACCAACCTGGCGTACTTCAACCGCACCACGGACCGCCTGATCGCCGGCTATCCGATGCAGGCCGCGTCTTTCGGTACGCCGATGGACGCCGACAGCTACTTCAACCCGATCGGTACGGACATCGGTACCTGGTGGCGCCGGACCTGGGAAGTGCCGCGCACGACCAGCTCCGACTTCAACCAGTACCGCTTCAGCGGTACCTTTGAAGGCTACTTCGAGATCGGCGACCGCATCTTCGACTGGGACGTCGGCTACCTGCACAGCCAGAGCAAGCTGACCCAGGCCTCCTTCGGCAACCTCAACCTCGCCAACGTCTCGCGCGCGGTCGGTCCGTCGTTCCGGAACGCCCAGGGCCAGATCGTCTGCGGCGCGCCTGGCGCGGTTGACACCGGCTGCGTGCCGTGGAACCCCTTCGTCGAGTACGGCGTGGTCGCCCCGGGCGGCATGACCGGCAATGATGCGCTGCAGCGCTTCATCTTCCAGGAAGAGCATTCCACCGGCGAGACCACCACCCAAGTGTTCTCGGCCAACCTGGCCGGCTCGATCGTCACCCTGCCGGGCGGCGACCTGGGCTTCGCGGTCGGCGTGGAGAGCCGCAAGGAAGACGGCATGTTCTCGCCTGACGCGCTCGCGCAGACCGGCGGCTCGACCAACCTGGCGGCCGGCCCCACCGGCGGCGGCTACCGCGTTGACGAGGCCTACATCGAGCTCGAGGCGCCGCTGCTGTCCGGCCTGCCGTTCGCGGAAGAGCTGACCCTGACCGCCGCAACGCGCTTCTCGGACTTCGACACCTTCGGCGAGACCACCAACAGCAAGTTCGGCCTGCGCTGGAAGCCGTTCGAGTCGCTGATGCTGCGTGCCACGGTGGCTGATGGCTTCCGCGCCCCGACCATCTCCGACCTGTACGGTGGCGGTTCGCAGACGTTCGCGTTCTATACCGATCCCTGCGATACCAACTTCGGTAGCTCGGCCAACAATGCCACCACGCGCGCCAACTGCGTCGCGGCAATGGGCGCGCTGGCCAACACCTATCGCCAGATCGGCCAGGGTGGCACTCCGGTGGCCTCGCCGAACTCGCAGACTTCGGTGGCCTTCACCTCGGGCAGTAATCCGACGCTGACGCCAGAGCTGTCGAAGTCGCAGACCATCGGTTTCGTCTGGAGCCCGAGCTTCCTTGAGGGTTTCAACGCGTCGGTCGACTGGTGGAAGATCCGCATCGCTGACACCATCGTCGCCGATTCGCCGACCACCATCCTCAACGACTGCTACATCCAAGGCATCACCAGCCGCTGCTCGCCGCAGCTGTTCACCCGTGATGCGGGCCAGGGCTTCGTCGACTTCATGCGCTTCGGCAGCCGCAACGCCGGTTTCCGCAAGGCCGAAGGCTACGACATCGACCTGACCTACCGTTGGGACGCAGGCGACTACGGCAACTTCACGGTCAACTCCAACTCCACCTACACCGTGTACGACGCGCTGGTGAGCACCAACGACCCGCGCAAGCCGCTGTCCTCGGTCGGCAACACCTCCAGCTTCCGTCTGCGCTCCAACCTGGGCCTGAGCTGGCAGTACGGCGATTTCGGTGCCAGCTGGACGGCCCGTTACTACTCCTCGATGAAGGAAGGCTGCACCTACTTCAACAGCTCGGTGATGACGCCGCACCTCGAGTGCAACGAGATCACCTACGCGCCGACCGGCATCATCAATGCCGACGGCTCGCTGGCGAGCGCGCTGTCGCGTCGCAACAAGAGCGGCTCGACCACCTTCAACGACGTGCAGTTCCGTTGGCAGGCGCCGTGGAACGCGACGATCGCGGTGGGTGCGAACAACGTGTTCGAGAAGTACGGCCCGCCGATGTACTCGCAGCCGAGCGCGAACTTCTCGTACTACGGCGGCTTCGACATCGGTCGCTTCGTGTACATGAAGTACCAGCAGCGCTTCTGATCCACGTGCTGTAACCGCAACACGCTACGGCCCCGCAAGGGGCCGTAGTTTTTGGGGGCGTCCTGCGTCAGCTGGTGGCGCGCGCTTGCGCACCATGCATGCGGAGCGCCTGCAGGAGCACTCGCCCACAGGACCGGTAGGCAGGCAGCGCCCCGCCCGGGAGGATGCGCCGGGGGACGGAAGTTCTGCGGATTTCTTCAGCTCGCCGGATACTTATCCTGCTGGTAACCAGCTGTCATGAACCGCGGCCAAGAAAAAGGCCTTCCCTGACGGGAAGGCCTTTTCCTTTGACGCAAACCCGGTGCGCGATCAGCCGCGCAGCGGCTCCGGCAGGCGGTCGCCGTAGGCGGCGTACTGCGCCTGGACATCGGCATGTTCGGCGGCCCACCCGGCCTCGTCCACCGCCAGCAGCGTCCGGAGTGCATCCGCCGACAGGTCCAGCCCATCGAGATCGAGCATCGAGGCATCGGGCAGCAGGCCGATCGGGGTTTCCACCGCGTCCGCCTTGCCATCGACGCGGCCGATGATCCATTCCAGCACGCGCATGTTCTCGCCGAAACCGGGCCACACGAACTTGCCGTCGTCGCCCTTCCGGAACCAGTTGACGTGGAAGACCTTCGGCAGCTTCGCGTCCGCGGTATCGAACGACAACCAGTGGGCGAAATAGTCGCCGAAGTTGTAGCCGCAGAACGGCTTCATCGCCATCGGGTCGCGACGCACCACGCCGACCTGGCCGGTGGCCGCGGCGGTGGTTTCGGAGGCCATCGCGGCGCCGACCTGCACGCCATGGGTCCAGTCCCGTGCCTCGAACACCAGCGGCACCAGCGATGCGCGCCGGCCACCGAACACGATCGCGGAGATCGGCACGCCCTGCGGATCCTCGGCGCGCTCGGAATACGACGGGCACTGCGCGGCGGACACGGTGAAGCGTGCATTCGGATGCGCCGCCGGGCCGTTGGCCGGGTCGTACGGGCGGCCCTTCCAGTCGAACGCGGGCACGCGATCGTCGAGGCCTTCCCACCACGGCTGGCCGTCGTCGGTCAGGCCGACGTTGGTAAAGATGGTGTCGTGCTGGATCGTGGCCAGCGCATTCGGGTTGGATTTCGCCGACGTCCCCGGCGCCACGCCGAAAAAGCCGGCTTCGGGATTGATCGCCCACAGCCGGCCATCGGCGCCTGGACGCATCCAGCAGATGTCGTCCCCGACCGTCCACACCTTCCAGCCGGCCTCGCGGTAGCGCGCGGGCGGAATCAGCATCGCCAGGTTGGTCTTGCCGCAGGCGCTCGGGAACGCGGCGGCGACATAGTGCGTCTCGCCCTGCGGGTTCTCGATGCCGACGATGAGCATGTGCTCGGCCAGCCAGCCTTCCTGGCGCGCCTGCCAGGACGCAAGCCGCAGTGCGTGGCACTTCTTGCCGAGCAGCGCGTTGCCGCCGTAGCCGGAGCCGTACGACTTGATCGTCAGCTCTTCCGGGAAGTGCATGATGAAACGGCGGTTCGGGTCCAGCTCGCCCAGCGAGTGCAGGCCGCGCACGAAGGTCCCCGTGCGTTCGCTGCCCTCGCGTTCGATGCGGCGCAGGGCGGCAGCGCCCATGCGGGTCATGATCCGCATGTTGGCCACCACGTACGGCGAATCGGTGATCTCGACGCCGCAGCGCGCGAGCGGCGACTCGATCGGGCCCATGCAGTACGGGATCACGTACATCGTGCGTCCGCGCATGCAGCCCTCGAACAGCCCATCCATCCTGCTGTGCGCTTCTGCCGGATCCATCCAGTGGTTGTTCGGGCCGGCGTCATCGCGCTCGCGGGTGCACACGAAGGTGAGGTGCTCGACACGCGCAACGTCGTCGGGATCGGAGCGATGCAGCCAGCAGTTCGGATGGGTTTCCGGATTCAGCGCGATCAGCGTGCCATCGGACTCCATGGACGCGAGCAGTGCCTTGTTTTCCGCATCGCTGCCGTCGCACCAGTGGATGCGGTCAGGCTGCGTCAGGCGGGCGACGTCATCGACCCATGCCTGCAGTTCCGCAAGCGAAGTCGCGGATGCGGTATTGGAAGTCGGGAGGGGGCGGGCGGCGTTCAATTGCATGCTCCTGGCGCCACGCGCCATGTCAGTCCAGCAGGACATTTTAAGGGACACGACGCAGGAGGTTTGCTGCACCTGCATCATGGAGACGGGAAAAGCGCCCGAAACAGGCGTTTTTCCCAGGATTTTCAGCGCGGCGGAATCAGCGTCGCCATGACGTGGGCGATGTACGCATCGAACTGTTCGTGATCCAGCCGCGACTGTGGAAGCTGGATCGACAGCTGCAGGAAACCCACGTAGGCCGTGTAGGCCAGGCGTGCGCGGTGACGTGCATCGTCGACACCGAAGCCCACTTCCCGATACGAACGCGCAAGGTGCTCGAGCCGGCGTTCCGACACCCGCCCGATCACCGGCTTGACGATGGGATGGTCGAGCGCCTGCAGCAGGGCGCTGTAGACGACGTGCAGCTTGATCTCGTGGGCAACCATCTCGATCAGCGCGCGCAGGCGGTCACGCGGGTCGGAGATCTTTTCGAGCTCGCCGAACACCGCTTCCTGCTCGACGCTTTCCCAACGCTCCAGCGCGGCCTGCAGCAGCGCATCGCGCGACGGGAAATGCCAGTAGAAGCTGCCCTTGGTGACGCCAAGGCGCCGGGCAAGCGACTCCACCGCCACCGCGGCAACGCCCTGTTCGGCGATCAGGTCGAGGGCGGCCTGCGCCCAGTCGTCGGCGCTCAGGCGCCCCTGGCGCTCGCCCGTGCGCGGCGCATCGGCGGACTTCGCCGCGTTGGGAGTTTTCATGGGCGCGGAGTTTACCGTACGCAGGCGCCGGAAAGCGTATCGTGGGACGGCACATGGGCGCGGGATTGACTTCGCGCGCCGCGTAACCATACTAAAGCGTATGGTGCTGCCGGGATGTCCGGCCCCATCCCTTCATGCCTTCCCGGAGCCTTCCATGAGCGTTGTCGTTCCGTTTCTCGCCCTGCTGCTGACCGGCATGTTCGCGGCCTATCACCGGATGCGCCTGCCGGTCTGGGTGGCGATGGCGGCCACCGCGCTGGTGGCCTGCTGGCTGCTTGGCGCCAGCGCGACGGCCACCATCGTCGCCTTCGTCGTGCTTGCGCTGATTGCGATCCCGCTGCTGGTGGCGCCACTGCGCAAGTCGCTGGTCACCGCGCCACTGCTGACGTTCTTCCGCAAGGTGCTGCCACCGTTGTCGCAGACCGAGCGCATCGCGCTGGAGACCGGCTCGGTCGGCTTCGAGGGCGAGCTTTTCACCGGCGATCCGGACTGGCAGAAGCTGCTGGACTATCCGAAGCCGCAGCTCACTGCCGAGGAACAGGCGTTCCTCGATGGCCCGGTGGAAGAGCTGTGCCGGATGGTCAACGACTGGGAAATCACCCACATCCATGCCGACCTGCAGCCGGAGCTGTGGGACTACATCAAGAAGAACCGCTTCTTCGGCATGATCATTCCCAAGGAATACGGCGGCCTTGGATTCAGCGCGCTGGCGCACCACAAGGTGATCCAGAAGCTGTCGTCGATCTCCAGCGTGGTGAGCTCCACCGTCGGCGTGCCGAACTCGCTTGGTCCGGGCGAGCTGCTGGTGCATTACGGCACCCCGGAGCAGAAGGAGCAGTACCTGCCGCGCCTGGCCGACGGCCGCGAGGTGCCCTGCTTCGGGCTGACCGGTCCGTTCGCGGGCTCGGATGCGACCTCGATCCCCGACTACGGCATCGTCTGCAAGGGCGAGTGGAACGGTGCGCAGGTGCTGGGCGTGCGCCTCACCTTCGACAAGCGCTACATCACGCTCGCGCCGGTGGCGACGTTGATCGGCCTGGCCTTCCGCATGTACGACCCCGACGCGCTGCTGGGCGACGTCGAGGACGTCGGCATCACCCTTGCGCTGCTGCCGCGCGACACGCCGGGCGTGGAGATCGGCCGCCGTCATTTCCCGCTCAACTCGCCGTTCCAGAACGGCCCGATCCGTGGCACGGATGTCTTCATCCCGCTCAGCCAGCTGGTCGGCGGTGCCGACATGGCCGGCAAGGGCTGGAACATGCTCAACGAGTGCCTGGCGATCGGCCGCTCGATCACCCTGCCCTCGACTGCCAGCGGCGGCGCCAAGGCCGGCGCGGTGGTGACCGGTGCCTACGCGCGCATCCGCAAGCAGTTCGGCCTGTCGATCGGCCGCTTCGAAGGCGTGGAGGAAGCGCTGGCGCGTATCGGCGGCAAGGCCTATGCGATCAGTGCGCTGGCGCAGGCCACAGCCGCCGCGGTCGATCGTGGCGACGTGCCGTCGGTGCCGTCGGCGATCGCCAAGTATCACTGCACCTCGATGGGCCGCGAAGTCATCAGCGATGTCATGGACGTGCTTGGCGGCAAGGGCATCATCCTCGGCCCGCGCAACTTCGCCGGCCGCGCCTGGCAGGCGGCACCGATCGGCGTGACCGTCGAAGGCGCCAACATCATGACCCGCAGCCTGCTGATCTTCGGCCAGGGCGCGATCCTCTGCCATCCGTGGGTGATGAAGGAGATGCAGGCCGCGCAGGACCCCGACCACCGGCGCGGGCTCGAGGACTTCGACCGCAACCTGATGGGCCATATCCGCTACGGCATTTCCAACGCGGTGCGTTCGCTGTGGTTCGGCATCACCGGTGCGAAGTTCGGTGCCGCGCCGGGTGACGACTACACGCGTCGCTACTTCCGCAAGCTCGACCGGTATTCCGCCAACCTCGCGCTGATGGCCGACGTGTCGATGCTGACGCTCGGTGGCAAGCTGAAGTTCAAGGAGTCGCTGTCCGGGCGTCTCGGCGACGTGCTCAGCCACGTCTACATGACCAGTGCGATCCTCAAGCGTTACCACGACGAAGGCGCGCCGGAAGGCGACAAGCCGCTGCTGGCCTGGGCCTTCCATGACAGCGTGCACCGCATCGAGACCGCACTGTCGGCGGCGTTGCGCAACTTCCCGATCCGTCCGATCGGCTGGCTGATGTGGGTGCTGATCTTCCCGCTCGGTCGTCGCGCCGAAGCCCCCGGCGATCGCCTGGGCCACCGGGTGGCCTCGCTGCTGATGAACGTCAACGAGGCCCGCGAGCGTCTTGCCCAGGGTGTGTTCCTGACCCCGTGCGAGAACAATCCCGGCGGCCGCATCGCCAGCTACCTGGCCAAGGCTGTGGCCGCGGAGCCGGTCGAGCGCAAGTTCCTCAAGGCACTCAAGGGCAAGGGCATCCAGGCACTGGATTACGACGCCCAGCTCGACGAGGCCGTGCGCGAGGGCGTGCTGACCGCGGACGAGCGCAACCAGCTGGCCGAGCTGCGCGCGATCACGCTGGACGCGATCACCGTGGACGATTTCGACGTGCACGAGCTCCGCGCCGCCACGCACTACGACCGCCAGCCGTCCGGCGCACACGCCGCGCGCGCAGTGGCCTGAGGCCCGACCCGCATCGCATGACCCGACAACGCCCGGCCAAGTGCCGGGCGTTCTTCTGGAGGCTGCATGGCTCCTCGCCTGCCCGATCTTTACGCCCGCATGGCCGCCTGGCCCGGTGGCCGCTGGCTGTTCGCCCGCCTGGTCTGCCTGAAGGCGCCGTACTTCGGCAGCATCGCGCCACGTCTGGATGAACTCGTGCCCGGGCGCGCCGTCGCCTCGCTGCGCCACCGCCGGCGCGTGCGCAACCACATCGGCACGGTGCACGCGATCGCGCTGTGCAATCTCGCCGAATTCGCCGGCGGCCTGGCCACCGAGGCCACGGTGCCGGCGGGCATGCGCTGGATCCCGAAGCGCATGCAGGTCGACTACCTGGCGAAGGCGAGCGGCACGATGCGTGCGACCGCGACGGTGCCGGAGATGGCCGTGCGGGACAGCGGCTACACCGCCCCCGTCGAGGTGGTGGTGCACGACCCCGCGGGCGTCGCGGTGTTCACGGCGACCATCGAGATGTGGATTTCGCCGCGGGCGCCGGCATGAGCACGCAAGCCATGTTGCTGCTGTGCGCCGTGCACAGTGCCGCGCTTGGCGTGTTCCACCTGTGCTTCTGGCGCCTGTTCGACTGGAATCGCCAGCTGGCGCAGCTGGACCGTGCCAATCGCGCGATCGTGCAGATCCTCAACCTGCGGCTGACGTTCGTGTTCTTCGCGGTCGCCGCCCTGTGCCTGCTCTATCCGGACGCGCTCGCCAGCACACCGCTGGGCCGTGCGCTGCTGGTGGTGATGATGCTGTTCTGGGTCGGCCGCACGATCGAGCAGTTCGTGTTCCTGCGCGGCCTGCGACACCCCGCCGTGCACGCGCTGACGGCTGTGTTCGTGCTCGGTGCGGTGCTGTTCGCACTGCCACTGTGGCTGGTGCCGCCGGCGGGCTGATAGCGCGCCGGATCAGGCCCGCGACGGCTGCGCCGCGGCCACGTCGCCCGGAGAGTTCTCCGGCAACCCGCGCTGCTCGCGGACCACCCGCCACGCGCCGAAGGCCATGCCGGCGGCGACCACCACACCGGTGGCGAACACCACGCTGGAACCGAAGCCGGCGAGGAACTTGTGCAGCCAGACGAAGCTGAAGTCACCGGTGCGGTAGACCGCCGTGTCGATCACCGACTTGGCCTTGTAGCGGGCCTCGCGGTCCATCCGGGTGTACAGCGTTTCGCGCGCGGGTTTGGCCAGTGAGAACTCGCTGGCGCGCGTGGTCACCTGCACCACCGCGACCAGCAGCGGCAACGGCGAGGCCGACAGCAGCGCGAAGCCGGCCAGGATCGCCAGTGCCGGCAGCAGCAGCAGCGGCGCAACACCGTAGCGGCGCAGCAGCCAGCGCGTCAGCAGCAGCTGGATCACGATGGTCAGACCGTTCACCGCCCAGTCCAGCGTCGAGTAATAGCGCGTGGCGGCTTCGGCGGTGGGATAGAAGCGACGCACGATCGCCGCCTGTTCGTTGTAGAGCAGCGTCCCGACGCCGACGCCGAAGAACATCAGCAGCGCCAGGGCGCGCAGCAACGGATCCTGCGCCACCAGGCGCAGGCCGGCCCACACGGAGCCTCCCATCGCGCGTTCGCCGCTGGCCTCGCGATGGGCGCGCTCGCGGGCCATCGCCCACGGCCGCAGTTGCACGATGCACAGCAGGCAGACCGACAGCAGGCCCATCGACACCAGCAGCAGGTTGGCCACGCCCACCTGTTCCACCAGCAGCCGGGTGATCGCGGGGCCCGACAGTGCACCGATCGTGCCGCCGGCACCGATGTATCCGTACACCTGCTTGGCGTGCGCGTTGTCGAACACGTCGGCCATGAAACTCCAGAACACCGTCACCGCGAACAGGTTGAACACCGCGATGAAGATGAAGAACGCACCACCGCGCCCCGGCACGCCGGCGTGGAAGGCCCACCAGAAGCCGCCAAGGCAGGCAATGAAACCGAGATAGACCACCGGCAGGAACACACGGCGCGGGAACCGCGCCACCAGTGCGCCGTAGACGGGTTGCAGCAGCAGCATCGCGACGAAGGTGCCGGTGAACAGCAGTTGCAGCGTGTAGTCACCCAGTGCGAAGCCAGCGCGCTCACCGGCCACGAGCAGCCATTGCGGGAACACCGCGGACGGATCGGCAGACGCACCCATCGCGTCGCGGACCGGCCGCAGCACGTAGTACCCGCACAGCAGGCAGAAGAAATAGAGCAGCGCCCACCACAACGCCGGCGAGGCGGCCAGGGCATGACGGAAGCGCAGGGAACGCGATGTCGGAACGGAACGAGGCATCGCTGGCTGCGCAGGGCGGAAAACGTCGACCGCGAATGATCCGCGCTCACGTGCTGCAGGGCAATCGCGGCGTCGGAGCACGGCGGCGGCGGCCGCCCGGGCGGAGTCCGCGGTGCCCATCAACGCGTGCGCGAACGGATTGCCAGAGGCCGCAGCGGCGCCTAGACTTCAGCGCACGCGGGTGTAGTTCAATGGTAGAACTTCAGCTTCCCAAGCTGATAGCGTGGGTTCGATTCCCATCACCCGCTCCACTTTCGCAGGCGTCGAGATCTTCTCCGCCTTCCGCCCTCACCCGCCCTCCGGGGCACCCTCTCCCGCGTACGGGAGAGGGGTGAGGATCGCCCTCGGTCAGAACGACCGGTTGAAGCTCACGAACACCGTCGAGTTGCCGCTGTCGGCATGCGACAGCGTGGTGCTGAGGCCGAAGTTCGCCTCCATGCCGTACAGCCCGGCGCGGGCGCCGAGAGTGACGGTGGCGTAGCTGTCGTCGTAGCGCAGCGCCGGCACCGCGAATTCGCTGGTGGTCGGCAGTGACAGCACGCGTGCGAACGCCTCTTCCGGCGCGTCCTCGAACTCGCGGTCCCAGGTGGCGCGGGCGTACGGGCGCAGGGTGCCTTCACTGAAGGCGACCTGCCAGCCGACGCTGCCGACCATCGAATCGAAGCTCTGGTCCGGATAGCCGAGTGCGGTGGAGCGCGACGGATCGCTCTCCTCGAAGCCGTCGACGTCGATGCGCTGCGACACCAGTCCGAGGACCGGGCCATGGCGCAGGTTGCCGGCCGCGAAGTTCCAGCCCGCATGCACGGCCGCGGTCAGGTTTTCGCCATCCGCGGAGCCTTCGTGCCAGCGCACCGCCTGGCCCAGCTGCACGCGGCGATGGGTGTCGATGTCCAGGCTGGACCAGCTCAGCTGGCCATTGACCCAGGCACCGTTGTCGCCGTACCAGCCGGCGAAGCCGCCGATGGTGGCATCGCGATGGCGGAAGTCGCCACGGCGCAGGCCCCAGTCCTGCTTGGTCACGCCGTAACCGCCGAATACGCCGAACACGGTGTTGCCACGGGTCCAGTCGAAACCGACGGTCAGCGCCGGCGCAAAGCCGTCGTAATGGTCACCATCGCCGTAGCGCTGGTAGTCGCCGCGAAGGTCGAACCACACCCCGCTGCCCTCCGCGCCCGGAGTGCCGTCGACGTGCCAGGCCACGCGCTCGGCGCGTGCGCGCCCGACCACCGCGGCCGACTGCGGCAGCACCGCGATCTGTGCCGGCGCCTCCAGCACCGAGATGGCGAAATCCGCCAGCGCACGATGGCCGCCGGTGGTCGGATGCACGCCGTCTGCAAACAGGTACGCACTCGCCGCGTCGGCCGCGACCAGCGTGGCCGGGTTGCAGGTGATCGACTGGGCGACGGTGCAGGCCGGCGTCGTCACATTGCGGAAGCCGTATGCCCCGGGCTCGGCGATCACTTCCTGCAGGAAGCCGAAGGTGTTGAGCGGGATCACCCGCAGGCCCGCGCTGTTGATGCCGCTGTAGAGCGCGGTGTTGTAGGCGCTCGCCAGTGCGGTCAGCTGGCCCTGCGCCACCGGGCCCTGCGCCCGTGCGGCAGGCGTCTGCCCCATGTCGGGCAGGGTTGGCACCATGATGTAGCGGGCACCGGCGGCCTGCAGCGTGCCGACGAGGCCGACCTGCGCGGTGACCGCGCCGGCCAGGGTGGCTTCCGCGGGAGCCCCCGCGGCGATCGCGAATACGTCGTTGGCGCCCGCCCACACGGTGTACAGCGCGTCGGGGTCGGCCCGGCCACCTCCGAGGTGGCGCTGCACCTGGGTGGCCACCGATGGCGTCGGGCCGAGCCCGCCCACGGTATCCACCGCCACGCGCGCACCGCTCACCGCATAGTTGTCGCCAGTCTGGCCGTTGCCGTTGGCAGCGCCATTGGTGCCGTAATGCTCGGCGAGATGCTGCGCCCAGACGAAGCCCGGGTTGGTGGTCGACTGCCCGACCAGCCCGCCGGACGGGCCGATGGACTGGATCAGTACCGGCCGGTAGTAGCCGGCGTCGGTGAGGCTGTCGCCGAAGAACACGGTGCGCGAGAACTGGCCCTGCTGCGCAAGGGCTGGCAGGGCGGCCGCGGCCAGCGCGGCGGCAAGAACGGTGCGGGCGAGCAGGCGCATGCATCCTCCGGAACAGGTGGGGTTGCCGGCAGCGTACGCCGGCGGACGGTGGCGCATGTTCCACGCGGGCCCGGCGCGACACAAGCCGCACTGCGTCATGCGGATGCAGGCCTGCGTCGAAAGGGCGACAATGCCCCCATGCATATTCTTCTCAATGGCGAACGCCTGGACCTCGAGGCGGCGCAGAGCATCGCCGAGCTGCTGGTGGCGCGCGGCCTGGCCGGGCGCAGGGTCGCGGTCGAGGTGAACGGCGAGATCGTCCCGCGTGGACGCCACGACGAGCACCGGCTGGCTGAAGGTGACCGCGTCGAGATCGTGCACGCGCTCGGCGGCGGTTGACGCGCAGCTGTCCGCGCGCGATCGGCATGCACGGCAAGCCGGCCGCCTTCAGCGATAATGCCGGCATGACCAGCCCCGATCCCCACGACGACGCCCTGCTCATTGCCGGCAAGGCCTACCGCTCGCGCCTGCTCACCGGCACCGGCAAGTTCACCGACCTCGACCAGACCCGCGCCGCCACCGAGGCCGCCGCGGCCGAGATCGTGACCGTGGCGATCCGTCGCACGAACATCGGCCAGAACCCCGACGAGCCCAACCTGCTCGACGTGCTGCCGCTCGATCGCTACACCCTGCTGCCCAACACTGCCGGCTGCTACAGCGCCGAAGAGGCCGTGCGCACCTGCCGGCTGGCGCGCGAGCTGCTCGACGGCCACAACCTCACCAAGCTCGAAGTCCTGGGCGACCGCAAGACCCTGTTCCCCGATGTCGTGCAGACGCTCAAGGCTGCCGAACAACTGGTGGCCGACGGCTTCGACGTCATGGTCTACACCAGCGACGATCCGATCCTGGCCAAGCGGCTGGAAGAGATCGGCTGCGTGGCGGTGATGCCGCTGGCGGCGCCGATCGGCTCCGGCCTCGGCATCCAGAACCGCTACAACCTGCTTGAGATCGTCGAGAACGCCAAGGTGCCGATCATCGTCGACGCCGGCGTCGGCACCGCCTCGGATGCCGCCATCGCGATGGAACTCGGTTGCGATGGCGTCCTGATGAACACCGCCATCGCCGGTGCGAAGGACCCGGTGCGCATGGCGCGGGCGATGAAGCTCGCGGTGCAGGCCGGGCGCGATGCCTTCCTTGCCGGGCGCATCCCGCGCAAGCGCTACGCGAGTGCGTCGTCGCCGATCGACGGGCTGATCGGTTGATGGCCGACCCGCGCGACGACGCCTCCGCACGGCAGGCTGCCGACGGCAATCCGAAGCTGGCGAAAAAGCCCTTCACCCTGACCCCCGGCCATCGCGCGGTGCGCAGCTTCGTGCTGCGCCAGGGCCGCTTCACCGAGGCGCAGCAGCGCGCATTCGATGCGTTGTGGCCGCGCTTCGGGCTCGACTACGGTCCGGCCGACCGCGGCGGCCAACCGCGCGACTTCGACGCGGTGTTCGGCCGCAGCGCGCGACGCGTGCTGGAAATCGGCTTCGGCAACGGCGAGGCGTTGCGCTTCGCCGCGCAGCAGGACCCCGGCCGCGACTACATCGGCATCGAAGTACACGCACCCGGCGTCGGTCGGCTGCTCAATGCACTCGGCGACGATGGCAGCGACCACGTGCGGCTGTACCACCACGATGCGGTGGAAGTGCTGGAACACGAGATCGCCGACGGCAGCCTCGACGAGGTCCGCATCTACTTCCCCGATCCCTGGCACAAGAAGCGCCACAACAAGCGTCGCCTGGTGCAGCCGGAGTTCGCCGCGCTGCTGGTGCGCAAGCTCGCGGCGGATGGTCGCTTGCACCTGGCGACCGATTGGCAGGACTATGCGGAGCAGATGTGGGACGTGCTCGACGCCACCGCGGGGCTGCGCAATCGCGCCGGCACGCGCGGACACGTACCGCGACCGGAGTGGCGCCCGCAGACGCATTTCGAGACCCGCGGACAGCGACTCGGACACGGGGTCTGGGACCTGCTCTACGACCGTTGCTGAGGTTCTGACTCCAACCGGGCATGGACACCGCACTCGCGCTCACCACCGACATGAAGATCGTCCTCGGCCTGGTGAGCCTGACGATGGTCCTGTTCGTGTTCCAGCGGGTGCGTGCCGATCTCGTCGCGCTGGTGATCCTGGTGCTGCTGGGCCTGACCGGCCAGGTCGCGCCGGAAGACGTCTTCAACGGTTTCTCGTCGAACGCGGTGATCAGCATCATCGCCACCATGATCCTTGGCATGGGGCTGGAGCGCACCGGTGCGCTCAACCGCCTTGCCGGCTGGCTGCTGCGGCGCGCGCATGGCGTTGAACGCCGGTTGCTGCTGCTGACATCCGCCGTCGCCGGCCTCAATTCCTCGTTCATGCAGAACCCGTCGGTGATGGCGCTGTACCTGCCGGTGATGTCGCGGCTGTCCTCGCGCACCGGCCTGCCGCTGTCACGGATGCTGATGCCGGTCGGCGCGGCGATCGTGATGGGCGGTTCGTTGACGATGGTCGGCAACTCGCCACTGATCCTGCTCAACGACCTGCTGGTCGCGGCCAATGCCAACCTGCCGTCCGGCGTGGCGACGCTGGTGCCGCTGAACATGTTCGCGCCACTGCCGATCGGCCTCGCGCTGCTGGCGCTCGGGCTGGGCTATTTCCACTTCTTCGGAGAAAAGCTGCTGCGTGAAGGCCCCGACACCAGCGTCACCCCGGGACGCACGCAGAGCTACTTCGCGCGCACCTACGGCATCGAGGGTGACGTGTTCGAACTCACCGTCACCGCCGACAGCCCGCTGGTGGGCATGACGTTCGGCGAGGCGGAAGCGCTGCACAACGCGCCGGTGATGCTGGCGCTGAAGGCCGACGGCGATCCCAAGCTCGCGCCCGCCGCCGACACCCGCATCTGGGTCGGCAGCGTGATCGGGGTGATGGCGCCGCGCCAGCAGGTGGCCGATTTCGCCCAGAACCAGTTCCTGCGCATGAGCGCACGGCTGCGCAGCTTCGGCGACCTGTTCAACCCCGCGCGTGCCGGCATTTCCGAAGCCGTGGTGCCGCCCACCTCGAGCTATATCGGCAAGACCGCCAACGAGCTGCAGCTGCGCCGCCTGCTCGGCCTGCGCCTGCTCGCGGTCAATCGCGACAAGGAAGTCATCACCGACGACGTGCGCAACCTGACCCTGCGCGCCGGCGACATGCTGGTGCTGCACAGCTTCTGGCATGCGCTGGCGGAGAATGCCAAGGGGCGCGATTTCGTCGTCGTCACCGACTACCCGAAGGGCGAGCAGCGCCCGCACAAGTTCAAGGTCGCGATGGCGATCTTCGCGGTGACGATGCTGATCGCGCTGTCGTCGCGCATCCCCACTTCGATCGCGCTGATGACGGGCGTCGCCGGCATGCTGGTCTGCGGGGTGCTGAAGATGGACGAGGCCTACAGCGCGATCAACTGGAAGACCGTGTTCCTGATGGCCTGCCTGATCCCGCTGGGCTGGGCGATGGATTCCAGCGGTGCCGCGGCGTGGGTGGCGGGCAACACCATCGACCAGCTGCCGACGGGCCTGCCGGTGTGGGTGCTGGAGATCGCGGTCGCGCTGCTGACCACGGCGTTCTCGCTGGTGATCAGCCATGTCGGCGCGACGATCGTGGTGGTGCCGCTGGCGATCAACCTCGCGCTGGCGGCCGGCGCCGACCCCACCGTCTTCGCGCTGATCGTGGCGCTGTCGGCGTCGAACAACTTCATGACCCAGTCCAATCCGGTGATCTCGATGATGACCGGTCCGGCGGGCTACACCGCAGGCGACCTCTGGCGTGCGGGGCTGCCGTTGTCGATGGGCTATTCGGTGGTGATCGTGCTGATGGTCAACCTGGTGTTCTGACCGGTCGTACCGCCGTGGCCCGGCTCAGGCCAGCACCACGTTTCCATCGCGCACCTCGACGGTGACCGCACGCAGGCTCTGGCCACGGCACGGCCCGGCCACGCACAGACCGGCCGCGGTCTCGAAGCTCGCTCCGTGCGCGGCGCAGACCAGCAGGCCGTCCTTCGATTTCAGGAACTGCCCGGGTGCCCAGTCCAGCCGTCGTCCTGCGTGCGGGCAGATGTTGAGCCAGGCACGCGCGGTGTCGCCGTCGCGATGCACGATCAGCGATTCCGCCACGCCATCGACCAGCGCCTCGGTCTCGATGAAGCCGGCATCGGGAATGGCGGACAGGGCGATCAACATCGGCAACGACTCCGTTTAACGAACTGGTTACTTCCAGGAACCCGTGGCGTCGGATACTGTCCAACACAACGTCTTCACATTGTCACACGGCCGATGTTCTCGAACACCCTGCATACCCTCCGCCTGCGCCTGCACTCGTCGATGTTCGACACCCTGCTTGCACCGCGCAAACCACGGCATCCGCTGCTGCGCATCGGCCTCGGCCTGCTGGGCCTGGCACTGCTGGCGGTGCTGCTGGTGTTCGGCGTGGCGATCGGTGCGGGCATGCTGGCCATCGGCCTGGTGGCGCGCGTGCTGCACCAGCGTTCGCGGCCGGTCGCACGCGCCGAGGTGCTGGATGCCGAGTTCCGCATCGTCGACAAGCCGCTGCTGCGCTGAAGGATTCCCGATGGACGACGTGATCCAGGCGCCGGCGACGCCGCGTGTGCGCGTGCTCGGCGGTGGCCGGTTTCCGGTCCGTCGCATCTATTGCGTCGGTCGCAACTTCGCCGACCACGCCCGCGAGATGGGTGCGGACGTGCCGGCATCACGCGAGGCGCGCGGTCGGCCGGTGTTCTTCATGAAGCCTGCGGACGCGGTGGTGACCGACGGTGACGTGCCCTACCCCTCCGCCACTTCCGACCTGCACCATGAAGTCGAGCTGGTGGTGGCGATCGGTCGCGATGCACCCCCAGGACCGCTCGCCGTCGATGCCGCAGCCGCGCTGGTGTACGGCTACGGCGTCGGCCTCGACCTGACCCGCCGCGACCTGCAGGCCGAGGCCAAGGCCAAGGGCCTGCCCTGGGATATCGCCAAGGGCTTCGATGCCTCCGCCCCGGTCGGCGAACTGGTGCCGGCCGGCATGTTGCCCGCCGCCGCGCTGCCGGCGCTCGAGCTGTCGCTGACGGTCAACGGCGAGCTGCGCCAGTGCGCGCCGCTGTCGCAGCTGATCTGGAACGTCGACGAGATCCTCCACGAGCTGTCGATGCTGTACCGCTTGCGTGCGGGCGACCTGGTGTTCATGGGCACGCCGGCCGGCGTGGCCGCGCTGTCGCCGGGCGACCATTGCGTGGCCACGCTCGGCGACATCGCGCGCATGGAATGCGGGATCCACCCTGCGCGCGTATAGTCGCGCCGTCTGTCCACCAGGAGGCTGCACGATGGGCGTACTTGCCGAGTTCAAGGAATTCGCCGTCCGCGGCAACGTCATCGACCTGGCCGTGGGCGTGATCATCGGTGCGTCGTTCGGCAAGATCGTCACCGCGCTCGTCGACAACGTGATCATGCCGCCGATCGGCCTGCTGATCGGCGGCGTGGACTTCGCCGACTGGGAAATCATGCTGCGTCGCGAGACCATGGATGCAGCCGGCGAAGTGGTGCCGGCGGTGACCATCGGCATCGGCATCTTCCTCAACACGCTGATCCAGTTCGTGATCGTCGCGTTCGCGATCTTCCTGCTGGTGAAGTTCATCAACCGGCTCAAGCGCAAGCAGGCCGAGTCGCCCGCCGAAGCGCCGCCGCCGGCAGAGGACGTCCTGCTGCTGCGCGAGATCCGCGATGCGCTGAAGACCCCGCCGGGCCGCGTCGGCTAGCGACTGCTGCCACGGCGCGATCGACGCGTCCCCATACGGGGCCGCCCGCTGGCACAGAAAACCCGATGTTCCTCTCGCGCTACGCATGACACGCGTTTGAACACGACTCCGTGGCGCGCGGCATGTGGCGCGGCGCCGGGCTGCTAAGCTCGCGCTCCTTCCCGTTTCGACGATTGGAGTGTGCGATGCGCGTTGCCGCCCTGTTTTTCGCCCTAGCGTGCGTGTCCACGGCGCAGGCGCAGGATCCACTGCGACCCGCGGCACTCGACACGGCCTCGCAGCTGCGCGAACGCGCACTTGGCGACGGGACCGGCTATCGCATCATCGAATCGCTGACCACCGAGATCGGACCGCGCCTGCCCGGCAGCGAAGCCGACGCACGCGCGGTGGCCTGGGCGCAGGCGAAGTTCGAATCGCTGGGCTTCGACCGGGTCTGGACCGAACCGGTGACGTTTCCGAAGTGGGAACGCCGCAGCGAGCGTGCCGCGGTGGTCGGTGCGCATGCGCAGCCACTGGTGGTCACCGCACTGGGCGGAAGCCCGGGTGGCACGGTGGAGGCGGAGATCGTGCGCTTCGCCGACTTCGCCGCGCTCGACGCCGCGCCTGCCGAGGCGGTCGCCGGGAAGATCGTGTTCGTCGACTTCGCGATGGAGCGTACCCGCGATGGCTCCGGCTACGACGCTGCCGGCCCGGTGCGCGGTCGCGGGCCGTCGGTGGCCGCATCCAAGGGCGCGGTGGGCTTCCTGATGCGCTCGTTGAGCACCAGCCGCAACCGCGTCGCCAATACCGGCATCACCCGCTTCGCGGAAGGCGTGACCCCGATTCCCGCGGCTGCGACCTCGCTGCCGGATGCCGAGCAGCTGGTGCGCCTGCTCGAGCGCGGCCCGGTGCGGGTGCGCATGGAACTGGATTGCGGCTGGAACGGCGAGTACACCTCGTACAACGTGATCGGTGAACTGACCGGCCGCGAGGCGCCCGACGAGATCGTGGTGCTCGCCAGCCATCTCGATTCATGGGACCACGGCACCGGCGCCGTGGACGACGCCTCCGGCGTGGGCATCACCATGGCCGCGGGCCACCTGGTCGCACAGTTGCCGCAGCGCCCGCGCCGCAGCCTGCGCGTGATCGCGTTCGCCAACGAGGAACAGGGTCTGCTCGGTGCGCGCCAGTACGCGCAGCGCCACGCGGACACGATGGCGCAGCACGTGGTCGGCGCGGAGAGCGACTTCGGCTCCGGGCGCATCTATGCATTCAACACCAGCGCAAAGGACGGCGACCACGCGCTGTCGCGGCAGATCGCCGGTGCGCTCGCGCCGCTGGGCATCGAATTCCTGCCCGACCAGGGCGGCCCCGGCCCCGACATCATTCCGCTGGCGCAGGCGGGGATGCCGTGGGCATGGCTGGGCCAGGATGGCAGCGGCTACTTCGACCTGCACCACAACGCCGACGACACCTTCGACAAGGTCGACGCGGACGACGTGAAGCACAACGTCGCCGCCTACGCCGTGTTCGTGTGGCTGGCGGCCGAGGCGGATGCGGAGTTCAGGACGACCGGCGACGCCGAGTAACGTCCCACCTGCGCCGACCCGCCACGGCGGGTCGGTGTGCGCTCAGTTGCCCCGCGTCGCCGCCCAGTGCGCCAGCAGCACCGCGGTTGCCGACGCCACGTTGAGGCTGTCCACCGCACCGGTGCCGGGGATCGATACCCGCAGGTCACAGGCGGCGGCGAGTTCCGCATCCATGCCTTCGCCCTCCGCACCCAGCACGTAGACCAGTCGCTGCGGTGCGGCTGCCGCGAACAGCGGCCTGCCCTCGCGCACGACGGTTGCAGCCAGCTCGAAGCCCGCCGCGCGCAGCGTCGGGATCGACTCGGCGGTCGGCCCAAGCCGCACCAGGGGGACCACCTCGGCGCCACCCTCGGCAACGCGTGCGGCGGCACCCGACAATGACAACGTACTGGTCTCGGCAAGCAGCACAGCGGCCACACCGAAGTGCGCGGCCGAGCGCAGGATGGCGCCGAAGTTGTGCGGATTGCCCACACCGTCCAGCCACAGCAGGCACTGCGGGCCTGGCTCCAGCGTCGGCAGCCAGTCGGCCAGCGACAGCGGTGGCGGGCGCAGCACGTCCGCCACCACGCCTTCGTGGTGGGCGCTGGCGGCGAGCTTGCCCAGCTCGTCGTCGGTCACCACGCGGTAGCCGACGCGCTGCGCCACGCACCATTTCAGCAGCGGCTGCAGGTGCGGGATCCGCGACTGGTTGAGATAGACCTTGCGGATCGCCTCGGGGCGGCGTGCGAACACCGCCTGCACCGCGTTGAAGCCGTGCAGGCGCAGCTCGCCGCCACGACCGCCACGTGGCGGTGGCGGCGCCTCCGGGGCGCTCGTGTCCGTGCGTCCGGCCGATGCGGGGCGCGGGCCATCGCGGCGCGGCGCGGAGCGATCATCCCGACCCTGCGTGCGGCCGCCCGGCCACGGCGCACGGTCACCGCGCGGCGGCGTGCGCTCCCCGCGTGCGGCTGGATCCGCAGGCGCATCGCCCTGGCGGCGCGGGCCGCGCCGCCAGGGACCGGGATCGTCGTCGGAGCCGCGTCCAGTCATGCTCAGCGCTTCCTGTTGACCCAGAAATCGGCATTGCGGATGCCGAGCTTCAACGGGTCGAACTGCGGGTCCAGCCCCGCCTTCTTCTGTGCTTCGTAGTCGCGCAGCGCCAGCAGCGCCGGCTTCTGCAGCAGCAGGATCGCGATGATGTTGAGCCAGGCCATCATGCCCACGCCGATATCGCCCAGCGTCCACGCCATGTCGGCGGTACGCACCGCGCCGAACACCACCATCGACAGGATCGCGATGCGCAGCAGCAGCGTGGCCCACGGCCGCGTGCGATGGCCGTTGAGGTAGGTCAGGTTGGTCTCGGCCATGTAGTAATAGGCCATGATCGTGGTGAACGCGAAGAAGAACAGCGCGATCGCCACGAAGCCCGCACCCCAGCCCGGCAGGACCGATTCAATGCCCGCCTGGGCGAAGCCCGAACCCGCCTGCACGCCCGGCAGCGCCTCGTAGATCACCTGGCCTTCCGGCAGCACCACGTTGTACATGCCGGTGGCAAGGATCAGGAACGCGGTGGCGGTGCACACCAGCATGGTGTCGAAGTAGATGGCCCAGGCCTGCACGTAACCCTGCTTGGCCGGGTGCGAGACCTCGGCCGCCGCGGCGGCGTGCGGGCCGGTGCCCTGGCCGGCCTCGTTGGCATAGATGCCGCGCTTGACGCCCCACTCCACCGCCAGGCCCAGCATCGCGCCGAAACCGGCGTGCACGCCGAACGCGCTGCTGAAGATGATCCGGAACATTTCCGGCAGGAAATCGTAGTTCAGCACCATCACCACCACCGCGGTAAGGATGTAGCCGATCGCCATGAACGGCACCACGACCTCGGCGAACATGGCGATGCGCTTCACGCCGCCGAAGATGATCACCGCCAGCAGCAGCGCCACCACCAGCCCGATGCCGAGCTTGAGCGCGGTGCGCGCATCCATGCCCAGGAAGCTGCCGTCGAGGCTTCCGCACAGGTTGCCCTGGCAGGCATTGGTGACGCTGTCGGCGATCGCATTGGCCTGCACGCCCGGCATCAGCAGGCCGGCGGCCAACAGCGTCGCCAGCGCGAACAGCCACGCGTACCACTTCTGGCCCAGGCCCTTCTCGATGTAGTAGGCGGGACCACCGCGATAGCGGCCCTCGTTGTCCTTTTCCTTGTAGATCTGCGCCAGCGAACTCTCGATGTACGAGGTGGACGCGCCGAGGAAACCCATCACCCACATCCAGAACACCGAACCGGGGCCGCCGAACGCGATCGCGGTGGCGACGCCGGCGATGTTGCCGATGCCGATGCGGCCGGCCATCGACATCGACAGCGCCTGGAACGACGACACGCCGGCGTCGGAACTCTGTCCGGTGAAGGTGAGCCGGGTCATTTCGATGAAGCCGCGCACCTGCATGAAGCGGGTGCGGAACGAGAACCACAGCCCCGCGCCCAGACACAGCGCGATCAGCGCGTTGCTCCAGATCAGTCCGTTCAGCCAGACGAGTATCGAATCCACCCTTGTCTCCCCAGTCGGTTCCGGCGCGGCACCCGGATGGCACGCGCGAAAGGACGCACGATAGCGGATTCACCCCACCCTGCGCGTAGGCCGTTCCGCATGGTCGGGGCATCGGTGGCGTGCCTTCGCAGCGTCGGGTACGTACGCCCGCCCATTCACCGATGATGTCCGCACTGGCCGGCCGGCGAGGCTATCCGCGAAGACGCGCGTACATGCGCAGGTCGTGCAGGCGGCCGCGCTTGAGCACGGCGCGTCGCAGCACGCCTTCTTCGATGAAGCCGTTCTTCTCCAGCACCCGCGCCGAGGCGTGGTTGAAGTCGAGCACGGTGGCCTGCAGGCGCTGCAGGTCGAGCGCGACCATCGCCCACGGCGCGAACGCAGCAACCACTTCCGTCATGATGCCGCGGCCCCAGTGGCGGCTGCCGAGCCAGTAGCCGAACTCGGCACCGACCGCGCGTTCACCCGCGAACGTGCGCAGGCCGATGCCGCCCACCGCACGCCCGTCCAGAGTGATCGCGAACACCGGCGCCGTGAGGTCGACGACGTCGCCGGCGAGGAAGGCGATGCCATCCTCGCGCGTGTAGGGAAATGGGAAGCGGTCGCTGGTGCCGCGCGAGACCTGTTCGTCGTTGGCGTGCTCGAGCAGCGCGTCGAGATCGTCGCCGCGCCACGGACGCAGCGCGATGCCGGGCCCGACGTCGGGCGGCAGCCAGGCCTCAGGCATGGCCGCCGACGGTCGGCGTTTGCTGCTCCAGCCGCTGCAGCTCCTGCGCCAGCGCCTCCGGCGACCGGGTGTACGGCGCCAGCAGGGTGTAGAACGCCGGCACCACGTACAGCGTGAGCAGGGTCGCGAAGGCCACGCCGGAAATGATCACCACGCCGATGGTGCCGCGGCTGGCCGAGCCCGGTCCCCCGGCCACCACCAGCGGGATCGCGCCCATCACCGTGGCTGCTGCGGTCATCAGGATCGGACGCAGGCGGATCGACGCCGATTCCACGATGGCGCGGGCCACGTCGCGGCCCTCGTCGCGCAGCTGGTTGGCGAACTCGACGATGAGGATGCCGTTCTTCGCCGCCAGGCCGACCAGGATGATGATGCCGATCTGGCTGAACAGGTTGAGCGTGCCGCCGGTCACCCACAGCCCCAGCAACGCGCCGAGCACCGCCAGCGGCACCGTCAGCATGATCACGATCGGATGCAGGAAGCTCTCGAACTGCGCCGCCAGCACCAGGTACACCACCAGCAGTGCCAGCGCGAAGGTCAGCACCACCGCGCCGCCGGCTTCCTGGTATTCGCGCGACTCGCCCTTCCAGTTGATCTGCGCGTAATGCGGCAGTTCCTCGGCGGCCACCCGGTAGCTCCAGTCCAGCGCCTCGCCCATCGTGTAGCCGGGCGCGAGTCCGCCCGACAGGGTGATCGCCCGCATGCGGTTGAAGCGGTTGAACGAGCCCGGCTCGGCGATCTCGGACAGCGTCACCAGGTTCGACAGCGGCACCAGCGTGCCGTCGCGCGAACGCACGTAGGTGTTCTCGAGATCCGAGGGCTGCATGCGGCTGTCGCGGTTGGCCTGCAGCATCACGTCGTATTCCTCGCCGTCGGAGACGAAGGTGGTCACCTGGCGCGCGCCCATCATCGTTTCCAGCGTGCGCCCGATCTCGGTCACGCCGACGCCAAGGTCCGCCGCACGGACGCGGTCGATGTCCACGCGCATCTGCGGCCGGGTTTCCTTGTAGTCGCTGTCGACGTCGACGATGCCGGGGTTCTCCTCGATGCGCGCCAGCATGCGGTCGCGCCACTGCGCCAGCTCCTCGTAGTTCGGCCCGCCCAGCACCAGCTGGTAGCGCTGGCCGCGGGTGCTGATCAACCCGCCCGGCACGTTGGCGCGCACCTGCACGCCCGGCAGCGAGTCGAACTCCGGCCGCAGCTCGCGGATGACGTCCTCGGCAGTGGCGTCGCGATCGGACCAGTCCTGCATGAACACCACGATCTGCGCGGTATGCATTTCGGTGCCGCCGCCCCATCCGCGCGGCGCGCGTGAATTGACGCGCTGGATCGGTTTGTCGTCGCCGATGAAGCCGGCCATCATCCGCTCGACCTGCTGCAGCTGCTCCACGGTGTAGTCGAAGCCTGCGCCTTCCGGACCATCCACCATCACGAAGAAGCGGCCGCGGTCCTCGGCGGGCGCGAGTTCGCTCGGCACCCGTGCCAGCAGCAGCACGATCAGCGCGAGACACACCAGCATCACCGCCACCATCAGCGCGAGGACCCGCTTGCCCGGCAACGCGACCAGCCGCGCGAGCTGCCGCCCGTAGGCGTTGCTCGTGCGCGTCAGCTGGCGGTTGATCCACTGATTGAAGCCGCTCTGCTTCGCACCATGCGGCCGCACCAGCTTCGAGCACATCATCGGCGTCAGCGTCAGCGCGACGAACGCCGACAGTGCCACCGCACCGGCCAGCGCGACCGCGAGCTCGCGCATCAGCCGGCCGCTGTTGCCTTCCATGAAGCCCACCGGCAGGAACACCGCCACCAGCACCGCGGTGGTGGCGATCACCGCGAAGGCGACCTGCCTGGTGCCGCGGCTGGCCGCGACGAGTGGAGGCTCGCCGAGATCGGCACGTCGCTGCACGTTCTCCAGCACCACGATGGCGTCGTCCACCACCAGGCCGATGCACAGCACCAGCGCGAGCAGGGTCAGCAGGTTGATCGAGAACCCGAATGCGTAGAGG
Organism: Luteimonas yindakuii; assembly: GCF_004803715.2. Lineage (NCBI taxonomy): Bacteria > Pseudomonadati > Pseudomonadota > Gammaproteobacteria > Lysobacterales > Lysobacteraceae > Luteimonas > Luteimonas yindakuii. The sequence goes on along the minus strand of NZ_CP039383.2, from coordinate 824,093 downwards.
CCGATGAACGCCGCGACCAGGCAGACCGGCACGGTGACCGCGGGGATCAGCGCCGAGCGGATGCTGCCCAGGAACAGCCAGATCACCAGCACCACCAGCACCATCGCCTCGCCGAGCGTCCAGTACACGCGCTTGATCGATTCCTCGATGAACACGGTGCCGTCGTAGGCGACGAAGATGTCGGTACCGGGCGGCAGCGTTTCCTGGATGCGCTCGGCCTCGGCGCGCGCCAGCCGCACCACGTCGAGCGCGTTGGCGGTGGAGGTGCGCACGATGCCCACGCCCACGTTGGGCACGAAATTGCTGCGCAGGTAGGCGCGGCGCTCACGCGGTCCCAGCTCGACCTGGGCGACGTCGCCCAGGCGCACCACGTGGCCGTCGTCGCCCTTGCGCAGCGGCAGCTGCGCGAACTGCTCGGGCTCGCGGTAGCCGCGTTCCACGCGCAGGGTGAAGTCGCGCGATTGCGATTCGATGCTGCCGGCGGGCAGTTCCACGTTCTCGCTGCGCAGCGCACCCTCGATGTCGGCGGCGGTGATGCCGCGCGCGGCCATCGCATCGCGATCGAGCCAGATGCGCATCGAATAGCGCTGGTTGCCGCCCAGCACCACGCGCGCCACGCCATCCAGCGACGACAGCCGATCCACGACGTAGCGGTCGGCGTAGTCGGTCAGCTCCAGCGTGTCCATGGTGTCGGAGCGCATGTTGAGCCAGACGATCACGTCGCCATCGGATTCCGCCTTCTCCACTTCCGGCGGATCGGCTTCCAGCGGCATCCGGTCCATCACCCGGCTGACGGCGTCGCGTACGTCGTTGGCGGCGGCTTCGATGTCGCGGCTGAGGTTGAACTCGAGGGTGATGCTGGAACTGCCGTTGCGGCTGCGCGATTCCAGCGTCTTGATGCCTTCGATGCCGGCCAGCGCGTCCTCGATGATCTGGGTGACGCGGGTTTCCACCACGGCCGCCGACGCGCCGGGATAGGTCACCGACACCGAGACGATGGGCGGATCGATGTTGGGCATCTCGCGCAGGGTGAGGCGCGTGAAGGACATGATGCCGAGCACGATGAGCAGCAGGCTCATCACGACCGCGAACACCGGGCGCTTGATGGAGAGATCGGATAGACGCATGGGAACTCGTGGCTGGCGCTAGGGGGGGCGGGATCAGCCCGCGGGCACGGCGTCCGGCGCCGGTGCCACCGTGGTTTCCGGCAGGATCGCGCGGCCGTCGTCGTCCAGCCCCGGTTGCGGGCCCGCGCCGCGCGCGGCTTCCTGGATCCGCATGCCGGCGCGCAGCTTGCCGGTGCCGTCGACGACGATGCGATCGCCCGGCGAAAGACCTTCCACCACTTCGGCCAGCCCGGAAACCCGCGAACCGACCCGGATCGGCGCCTGCTCGACGACGTCGCCATCGAGCACGCGATAGACGAAGGTGTCGCGACCGACCTGGATCACCGCGATCTCCGGCACCACCAGCGCCTGGCGCGACGGCCGCTGCAGGTCGACCTGCACCAGCATGCCGGGTTTCAGCACGCGGTCGGGGTTCGGGAAATCTCCGCGCACGGTGACGGCACGGGTGGCGGGGTCGATGCGCGCGTCGATGGTGTCCACGCGTCCCTGGAAGGTGCGGTCCGGGTACGCGATGCTGGTGCCCAGCAGGGTCTGGCCCACGGCGAGATTGGCCAGCTGCGCCTCGGGCACGGTGAAGTCGACATAGACGCTGGAGATGTCGTCGAGGGTGACGATCTCGGTGCCCGGCTGCACCAGTGCGCCGGGGCTCACCCGGCGGATGCCGACCACGCCGGCGAACGGCGCGCGGATCAGACGGTCGCCGAGGTTGGCGCGGATCTCGTCGACGCGGGCACGTGCGGTCGCGCGCAGCGACGACTGCGTATCCAGCGACGCCGTCGAGATCAGCTGCTGGTCCGCGAGCTGCCGCTGACGCTCGAACAGCCGGTCGGCCTCGGTCGCGGCGGCCTCGGCGGCGGCGAGCGCGGCCTGTTGCTGGTTGCCACTCAGGGTGACCAGCACCGTGTTGCGCTCCACTTCCTGCCCGCTTTCGAAATGCACCCGGTCGACGACCTCGCTCACCTTGGCGGTGACGGTGATCGACTCGCGCGACTGCACCGTTCCCAGCGCGGGGATGGTGTCGTTCCAGTCGCGCAACGCGATCTCGGCGGTGGTGACGACCGCGGCCTGCGGGCCGGCGGGCGGGGCCTTGTCGTCGCTTCCGCATGCGGTCAGTGCCACGACGAACAGGACGGGGACCACGGCGCGGGTGGCCAGGGACAGGAAACGCAAAGGCTGCATGGGATCGGGGGGCCGGCAGGGGAAAAACCCGACCATTCTAGGCGGCGCCGGCGTGAGGTCCCTGTGCCGTCAGGCACAGGCGGCCATCACCCGCGCAGCGTCAACCGTTGGCGCTTTCATGCGTTACGCGCGATCCTCGTCGCGGGCCCGACGCCCTGCCGGCATCCGCGCCTCCCTCCCCCCGCACCGGAGCAGCCGCAATGATCCATCAATCGATCCTCGACACGATCGGACGCACACCCGTCGTCCGCCTGCACCGCATCGGTCCGGCACACGTCGAACTCTACGCCAAGGTGGAGAGCTTCAACCCCGGCGGTTCGGTCAAGGACCGGCTCGCGATCGCCATCATCCTCGACGCCGAAGCGCGCGGCCTGCTCAAGCCCGGCGACACCGTCGTCGAGGCCACATCGGGCAACACCGGCGTGGCGCTGGCAATGGTGTGCGCCGCGCGTGGTTACAAGTTCGTCGCCATCATGGTGGAGACGTTCTCCATCGAACGCCGCAAGCTGATGCGCGCCTACGGTGCACGGGTGATCCTGACGCCCGCCGCCGAGCGCGGCAGCGGCATGGTGCGCAGGGCGGAGGAACTGGCGCAGAAGCACGGCTGGTTCCTTGCCCGCCAGTTCCAGAATCCCGCCAACCCGGGCTACCACCGCAACACCACCGCGGCCGAGATCCTCCGCGACTTCGCCGGCCGCCGGCTGGACCACTTCGTCACCGGCTGGGGCACCGGCGGCACGCTCACCGGCGTCGGCGAGGTGCTGCGCCTGGCGCGACCTGAGGTGGAAGTGGTCGCCTGCGAGCCGGCCGGCGCGGCAATGCTGCAGGGCAAGGAATGGGCCTCGCACAAGATCCAGGGCTGGACACCGGATTTCGTGCCGGAAGTGCTCAACCGCGATGCCGCGCACCGGGTGCTGTCGGTGACCGATGCCGACGCCATCGACACCGCGCGCCGCCTCGCCACCGACGAAGGCATCTTCGCCGGCATCTCGGCCGGCGCAACGATGGCGGCGGCGCTCGACGTCGCGCGCGAGGCCGAGGACGGCGCGGTGGTGCTGGCGATGGTGCCCGACACCGGCGAACGCTATTTCTCGACCCCGCTGTTCGAGGGCGTCAACGAGGGATCGGACGACGACTGGCTGGCCGGGCTGCCGTAGCGCCGGCCGCGTCGTCGGCCGACGGTCGACTCAGGCCGGCGTCCACTCGCCCAGTGCGGCGAGGCCGTTGTCACGGGCGCGCGCATGGACGATCTCCTGCGCGCGCGCGACGTTGTTCGCCGGATCCTGCGCCCAAAGCTTCAGCGCAGCCTGCTGCATGGCGCGGCCATACGAGAACGACAGCGGCCACGGGTTCGGGCCCATGCGGTTCATCGCGTCGAGGTGCGCGGTGGCGTCCTCGTCGGACTGCCCGCCGGACAGGAAGACGATGCCCGGCAGGATGGCCGGCACCGCCGACTTCAGGCACATCAGCGTCGAGGAGGCCACCTCGTCCACCGCCACCTGCTCGTCGCAGCCCTTGCCCGGCAGCACCATCGATGCCTTGAGGATGGTGCCCTCGAGCATCACGCCCTGGTTGTAGAGCGCATCGAACAGCGAACGCAGCACCACCTCGGAGACCTCGTAGCAGGTCTCGATGTCGTGGTCGCCGTCCATCAGCACTTCAGGCTCGACCATCGGCACCAGGCCGTTCTCCTGGCACAGCGCGGCATAGCGTGCCAGCGCATGGGTGTTGACCTCGATGCAGGTGCCCGACGGCATGTCCTCGCCGATGTGGATCACCGCGCGCCACTTGGCGAAGCGCGCACCGAGCCGGTAGTACTCGCGCAGGCGCTCGCGCAGTCCGTCGAGACCTTCGGTCACCACTTCACCCGGGAAGCCGGCCAGCGGCTGGGTGCCCCTGTCGACCTTGATGCCCGGGATGATCCCGGCGTTGCGCATCACCCGGGCGAACGGCACGCCGTCGCGGGTGGACTGGCGCAGTGTCTCGTCGAACAGGATGGCGCCGCTGATGTGCTCGCCGAGCTTCGGCGTGGTCAGCAGCATCTCGCGGTAGGCGCGACGGTTGTCTTCGCTGTTGGCGATGCCGACCGCCTCGAAGCGCTTGCCGATCGTGCCGTTGGACTCGTCGATGGCGATGATGCCCTTGCCCGCAGCCACCATGGCCTGTGCGGTTTCGGCAAGCTGTTCGATGCTCATGGGGTGTCATCCGGGGGCGTATGCAGGGCCGCGGATTATAGCCCCGTACCCCTGCCCATCCCCTGCCCGCGTTGCGGTGGACACCGATCGACGCCAGCTGCGAACGCCCGATGTGAGCGGCCGCGGGTGGGCATGGCAAGGTCCTTCGTGCGAGGCCGCGCGCTCGACACGCGCGGGCTTTACAGCTCGCCCAGCCCCTCGGCGCGGCCCTCGTCGCCGACCCGCAGCAGCCGCAGCGTGTTCGTCGCGCCGTGGGTTTCCATGTGCTCGCCGCTGGTGAACACCACGCGGTCCCCGCACGCCAGCATGCCGGCCTCGACCAGCTGCTGGATGCTGCCGCGCGCCGCATCGCGCGGGGTCTGGCCGCGGCTGTCGTAGTCGAACGCGAACACGTCGCGCATCAGCCGCATGCGCCGGCGCGCGCCCGGGTGGCGCGAGAATGCGTAGATCGGCGCGTTGGAACGGAAGCGCGACAGGAAGCGCGCCGTGCCGCCCGACTCGGTCATCGCCACGATCGCGCGCACGCCGATGTGCTCGGTGAGGAACATGGCCGCCATCGCGATCGCCTGGTCGGCGCGCTGGAGGTTGCGCTGCGCCTGCTCGAAGTTGGTGTCCTGGTTGAACTGGCGTTCGGCGCCCAGGCAGATGCGCGCCATCGCCTCTACCGCGCGCAGCGGGAAATTGCCCGCCGCGGTCTCCGCCGACAGCATCACCGCGTCGGTGCCGTCGATCACCGCGTTGGCCACGTCCAGCACTTCGGCACGGGTCGGGATCGGCGACTCCACCATCGACTGCAGCATCTGCGTGGCGGTGATCACCACGCGGTCGCGGGCCAGCGATTCGCGGATGATCTTCTTCTGCAGGCCCGGCAGCTCGGCGTCACCGATCTCCACGCCGAGATCGCCACGCGCGACCATCACCACGTCGCTGGCATCGATGATCTCGCCGAGGTTCTCGATCGCCTCGGCGCGTTCGATCTTCGACACCAGCGCGGCATCGCTGCCCGCCGCACGCGCCAGTGCGCGCGCTTCCTCCATGTCGGCGGCATTGCGGCAGAACGACACCGCGATGAAGTCGACATCGAGCTCCGCGGCCACCTTGATCAGCGCGCGGTCGTGTTCGGTCAACGCACCCAGCGACAGTCCGCCGCCGAGGCGGTTGAGGCCCTTGCGGTCGGACAGCGCACCGTCGTTGAGCACGGTGGTCACGATGCGCGGCGCCTCGATCGACTCCACCCGCAGCTGCATCAGGCCATCGTCGAGCAGCAGCACGTCGCCGGCGTTGAGGTCGGCGGGCAGGCCGAGATAACTCACCCCGACCTGGTGCACGGTGCCGGGGCCGGCGTCGTCGCTGGCCACCAGGTCGAAGCGCTCGCCGGCGCGCAGTTGCACGCGACCCTCTGCGAACCGTTCGATGCGGATCTTCGGGCCCGGCAGGTCGGCGAGGATGCCGATTTCCGTGCCGACCCGCGCCGCGGCCTCGCGCACCGCCTGCGCCCGCGCCTTCTGCGAGGCGGGATCGCCATGCGAGAAGTTCAGCCGCACCACGTCGACGCCTGCATGCAGGAGGGCGTCGAGCACGCCCGGTGCGTCGGTGGCGGGGCCGAGGGTGGCGAGGATGCGGGTGCGGCGGCGGTGGTTCATGTGGTCAGAGCTGCGCGTCGAAGTGGACACCAACATAGCGTGTCCATGCGCGTGCGGCACAGGCGCGGATGCGTCGCCTGCCTGCAACGCCCGCGCCCGGGCGCGCATGCGACCCGGGCGCGGAGCGGATCAGCCGCGGCTGCGCAGCGCCGCCACGGCCGGCAGGGTCTTGCCTTCGAGGAATTCGAGGAAGGCACCACCACCGGTCGAGATGTAGCCGATGTCGCCGGCGATGCCGAACTTGTCGATCGCGGCGATGGTGTCGCCGCCGCCGGCGATCGAGAACGCGTGGCAGCGCGCGACCGCACGTGCCACCGCCTCGGTGCCCCGGGCGAAGGCATCGAACTCGAACACGCCGACCGGGCCGTTCCACACCACGGTGCCGGACTCGCCCAGCAGTTGCGCGTAGTGCTTCGCCGTCTTCGGGCCGATGTCGAGGATCATCTCGTCCGCGGCCACCGCATCGACCGGCTTCACCACCGCCTCGGCGCTGGCGCTGAACTCGCGCGCCACGACCACGTCCAGCGGCACCGGGATCTCGGCGCCCTTGGCCTTGGCATCGGCGAGGATCTGCCGCGCGGTGTCGAGCAGGTCGGGCTCGTGCAGCGACTTGCCCACGGAATAGCCCTGCGCGGCGATGAAGGTGTTGGCGATGCCGCCACCGACGATCAGCTGGTCCACTTCACCGACCAGGTTGGTCAGCAGTTCCAGCTTGGTCGACACCTTGCTGCCGCCGACGATGGCCAGCAGCGGCCGCGCCGGATCGCCGAGCGCGCGGCCGAGTGCGTCGAGCTCGGCCATCAGCAGCGGACCACCGGCGGCGACGGGCGCGAAGCGGATCGCGCCATGAGTGGACGCCTGCGCACGGTGCGCGGTGCCGAACGCATCCATCACGAACACGTCGCACAGCGCGGCGTACTTGCGCGCCAGCGCCTCGTCGTCGGCCTTCTCGCCGACATTCATGCGGCAGTTCTCGAGCATCACCAGTTCGCCCGGCTGCACGTCGACGCCATCGACCCAGTCGCGCACCAGCCGCACTTCGCGCTTGAGCAGCGTGCCGAGGTGCGCGGCGACCGGCGCCAGCGAATCGGCCTCGCTCCAGCTGCCTTCGGTCGGTCGACCGAGGTGGGACATCACCATCACCGCGGCGCCCTGGTCCAGCGCGTGCTTGAGGGTCGGCAGCGATGCGACGATGCGCTGGTCGGACGTGATGCGACCGTCCTCGATCGGGACGTTGAGGTCCTGCCTCACCAGCACACGCTTGCCGGTCAGGTCGAGGTCGGTCATTCGCAGAATGGACATGGGACGCAAGGCTCGCTCAGGAAGGAAGCGCCAACGGGCGGCATGGAGGCCGGGCCGGCATCGGCGGCGCGCTATTGTCGGCCTGTGTGCGAAGGGGGGCAAACCGGACGGCCACGCCACGCCGTCCGCTGCGGGTACAGCACGTCCGCAGTCCGCTCGTGGATGAACCGATCGGAAACCGCAACGACGGTTCTGGCGCCGACCGACTCAGCCGGTCGGCGCGGACCCGCGTCGCAGCAGGCTGACGGCGAAGCCGGCGACGACCGCCACCCCGGCCAGCAGCACCGTCCATAGCACCCAGGTGGTCCAGTCACGCGAAGGCTTCAGCGCGGCTTCGCCGGCCAGTGCCGTGCCGGAACCGGGTGTGGCCGCGGCCGGACGCCAGTCGGCCCCGTGGCGGGTGCGCAACCCCTCGAGCATCTGCGTCACCGGCGCGGCGGCGCGTTTCGCCCGTGCGCTGCCGGCATACACGGCAAACGGTTGCGTGCCCTCGGCGACGAACACCAGCGCCTCCGGGCGGTAGCCAAGCAACAGGTCGGGCGGCGCGGCGACCGGGCTTTCGGGTTCCAGCCGCCAGGCGCGATCACGCAGCGGCGCGGGCAACAGCTGCGGTGGCGAACGCGAGTCCGCGTCCGCGCCAAGCCGATAGACGACCCAGTCGGTCGCCACCACCCGCCACGGCGCGTCGTCGCGATCGCGCACCGACAGCGTCCAGCGGCTGCTTGCGTTGCCTGCGGTGGCGAGGTCCACGCGGGTGACGGGATAACGGCCATCGAGCCGGTACTCGAAGCCGTCGCGGCCATCGACGCGCACCGCGCGTGGAGCCAACGTGCGCCACTGCCATGACGACGCGGCTTCGGGCAGCCGCACTTCGGCCTGCACGGCCGTGAGTTGCAACGCCGGCATCGACGCGCGCAGCGGCAACAGCCGCAGGTAGCGCGCCTGCGTCGGCGCGGTGAACGCGATGCGTCCCTGCAGCAGCCGCGCGTCGTCGCGGCGCAGGTCGAACACCCGCGCTTCCGGCTGCACCGGCTGCCACTGCTTCAGGTCGTCGGATGCCTCGACGCGGAACACCTGGTCGAACGCCGGCTGGCTGTCGCCCCATGACAACCGCAATGCCAACAGCACACCGTCGAGCTGGCTGGCATCGAGCAGCCACGCGGTGGCGGCGTCTTCGGCGCCGCGCAGCTCGACCCGGCGCAGGCGCCCGTCGGTATCGATCTCGCTGATCGCGGCGATGTCGCGCTGGGCCCGCCCATCCGGCAGCGGGAACCACGGCACTTCGCGCAGCACCGGGCGATCCTCGACCGTCGCATCCACCAGCGTCGACGGCACCGGATGACCATCGCCGTTGACCACGATCACGTCGGCGAGCGTCGGCGACCAGGCTGCGGCATAGATGTCCGGGGTCAGTTCGACGCGATAGGCACCGGCGTCGCCCGCCGACAACGACAGCGGCCATTGCCAGCCGTAGTCGGCGGCCACCGGCACTGCACTTGCGGCGACGGCAAGCGGAACCGACAACGCGAACGCGGCGACCGACCGCGCGAGGGTCCGGATCATGCGGGTTGCTCCGTGGCGTGGACGGTGCGCGGCGGCGCCGGCGCGAAGAAGCCCACCACCGTGCACAGCAGGCCGTAGGCAATGAAGGAGGCGATGCCCCACAGGTTGCCGAGATGGTCGCGGTCGACCAGCACCAGTTTGGCCAGCACCACCGCCATCAGCAGCGCGCCGGCCAGCCACAGCGCGCGTTGCGCGCGTCGGGAACCAAACACCCAGCCGAGCACGCCGAGCACGCTCCAGACCACGGTCAATGAAGCCTGCGCGAGGCCACTGGACGGCAGTCGCGCATCCCAGGCCACGCCACCCCAGTGATGGGCGCCGCGCAGGGTGATCGCGGTCAGCAGCAGGAAACCGAGTGCCGCCAGCAGCGGCAGGCGATGGCGGGTCCACGCGGCCGGTGCGTCGTCCGACCACAGCCAGCGCGCGAGCAGCACCAGTACGGCGAGCTGGGCAAGGTCGAGCGGATTGAGCACGGCCAACCACGGTAGCGGCGCGGGATCGCCGGCACTGCGCAGCGCCGGCAGCCACCACAGCAGCAGCACCACGCACAGCGTCAGCCGCAGCGCGGCGCGCGCGGGGTTGAACGTGTGCCCGAGCGGCTGCGCGATCCACGACCAGCGCCACCCCGCCAGCGCAGCCACCGCCAGCCACGGCGCCACCACCGCCAGCGACCACCAGCCGTCGCCAAGTTCGAAGCGCCCGACCAGCCAGCTGCCGAGCAGCGACAGCACCAGCGGCCACAACAGCCACCACGCGAACTGCGCCGCACGCGCAATCCCCGCGTCGCCGGCGCGCAGGCAGACCAGTCCACGCAGGCCGGCGACCACGAACAGCGCCCAGGCCCAGACACCGTGGCCCGCAAACGGTTGCGCGTGGGCGGCGGCCTGCCACAACGCCAACGGCGCGGCCACCAGCAGGGCGGCGAAGAATGTGGCCGCGAGCAGGCGTACCGGATGACGACGATGCAGCTCGGCCGCCAGCCAGCCGGTGCCAATGGCCAGCACCAGCAGCACGTCCGGCTCGACCGGCGCCGGCGCCACCCGCAACAGTTCGGAAGTCCAGATGCCCAGCCACCACGCGAGTCCCCAGCCGTAGGCGATGCCGGCGGGCAAGCTCGACCCCGCCCGCCGGTAACACCAGGCCGTGGCCAGCCCGGCCAGTGCGATGAGGATGCCGCCGGCGAAGCGACCATGGGCGAACGGCACGACCACCGCAGCGAACGGCAACGCCCCGCCCGCCAGGAATGCCATCGCCGCAGCCGCCTGCAGGCCAAGCCCCGACACCCGCGGCCAGCGACGCTGCTGGCGCAGTCCGAGCCAGACCAGCGCCGCGCCTTCCAGTGCGAACACGCAGGCGGTGGCCTGCGCCGACAACGCCAGCGGCACGGCCAGCGTGGCGAAGCCGACCGCCAGCAGCGCGTAGGCCTGCACCAGCACTGCGAGCCCGGCGCGTCGCAACAAGGCCCGCGCCAGCAGCGCGTACAGCGCAGCCACGCCGAGGGCGCACAGGGCCAGCGTCATGGTCTGTTCGTGCAACAGCCCCGCCTGCAGCGAAAACGCCACCAGCGGGGTGCCGAAGACGAGCGCACCATCGACGATGTCGCGCCGCGCGGGTGCGCGTCGACGCGCGTACAGCAGTGGGATCAGCAGGTAGAAGACAAAGAACAACGCAAGGAAGAACTGCGCCGAGGCGTAGTGCGCAGGCGCGTACGACAGCGCGCCCCACAGCGCCCCGATGCCGAAGGTGAAGGCGAATCCGAGCAGGTTGAGCTCGCGCCAGGCACGGAACCACGCGATGGCGAGGATTGCGCCATTGAGCAGCGCGTAATAGGCGAACAGCGCGACGTGGTTGCCGGCACCGGTCGACAGCCAGATCGGCGCCAGGAAGCCGGCGAGGATCGCGAATACCGCCAGCGCGCGCGCGTTCTGCACGACCGCCAGCACGCCCATCGCCGCGATCAGCACCACGCTGGCGGCGAACGCCACCGCGGGCGGCAGCAGATCGAACTGCCGGTACGCCGCGAACACCACCAGCAGCAGGATGCCGATCATCCCGCCCTGCACGCTGAGCGCGAAGCTGCGGTGGCTCTCGCGCCGTCGCCAGCCGAACACCAGCCCGGCGACCGCGGCCGCGGCCACCGCGGCCAGGCGCAGGCCGACCGGCACCGCCAGCCAGCCCTGGTCGCTGGCGTACTTCAGCAGCGCGCCCACGCCGGCCAGCAGCACCAGCATGCCGACCTTGACCGGCACGTTGCCGCTGGTGAACCAGCGGCGCACTGCCGCGGCGGCACGCTGCAGGATGTCCGGCGGCGACGGCGGCCGGGGGGTGGATCGCGGCGGCGGCAGGTCGCCGGTGGGCGCGGTGCGTGCCTGTCCAGCAGTCCCGGGTTCGGCCGTCGCATACGGCTGCGATGCCGGCGATGGCGGTGCCTCGACGCGCGGCGCGACGGATTGCGGCCGCGGCGGCACATCGGCTTCGCGCACCGGCGAGCTGGCCACCAGGGACATGGGATCCGCCGATGCGGGCGTCGCGTGCGCGGCCGCCGGCGCCCGTCGCAAGCCATCGACCGCGACCTCGAGCTCGACGACGCGCTGGTGCAGGCCCGACAGCTTCACCAGCGCCACCACCAGCAGCACCGGCATCGCCAGCACCGCCATTCCGACCAGCACCAGCAGTTCCATCATCGGCGCATCCGTTGTGCGCCGGCCGGCGCAGCGCACACCTTACCCAACCGGTCGCACAAACAAGAAGCCCCGCCAGTGGCGGGGCTTCGGGCAACGCATGCGGCAGCGGTTACTTCGCCGCGACCACGCGCACCATCTCCAGGCACTTGTTGGAATAGCCCCACTCGTTGTCGTACCACGCCACCAGCTTGACGAAGGTCGGGTCGAGGGCGATGCCGGCATCGGCATCGAACACCGAAGTGCAGGTCTCGCCGACGAAATCGGTGGCCACCACCTTGTCCTCGGTGTAGCCGAGGATGCCCTTGAGCGCGCCCTGGCTCTGCGCCTTCATCTCGGCCTTGATCTCGTCGTAGCTGGCCGGGTTCTCGAGCTCGACGGTGAGGTCCACCACCGAGACGTCGCTGGTCGGCACGCGGAACGACATGCCGGTGAGCTTCTTGTTGAGCTCCGGGATCACCACGCCCACCGCCTTCGCCGCGCCGGTGCTGGACGGAATGATGTTCTCGAGGATGCCGCGGCCGCCGCGCCAGTCCTTGCTGCTCGGGCCGTCGACGGTCTTCTGCGTCGCGGTGGCGGCGTGCACGGTGGTCATCAGGCCGCGCTTGATGCCCCACTTGTCATGCACGACCTTCGCCAGCGGCGCCAGGCAGTTGGTGGTGCACGAGGCGTTGGAGACGATCGCCTCGCCGGCGTAGGTCTCGTGGTTGACGCCATAGACGAACATCGGCGTGTCGTCCTTCGACGGCGCCGACAGGATCACCTTCTTCGCGCCGGCATCGAGGTGCTTCTGCGCGCTGGCCTTGTCGAGGAACAGGCCGGTGGACTCGATCACCACATCGGCGCCCACCTCGTCCCACTTCAGGTTGGCCGGGTCGCGCTCCTGGGTCAGGCGGATCTTCCTGCCGTTGACGATGAGCGTGTTGCCCTCGACCGAGAGCTCGCCCTTGAAGCGGCCGTGCACCGAGTCGTACTGCAGCATGTAGGCCAGGTAATCCGGCTCCAGCAGGTCGTTGATGGCGACGATCTCGATGTCACCGTCGAAATTCTCGACCGCCGAACGCAGCACGTTGCGGCCGATGCGGCCGAAGCCGTTGATACCAACCTTGATCGCCATTACCGAAGACTCCTCACGCCGCGCGCTGCGGCCTGGATGGGTGGAAAGCATGGCCGGCCATTCTACCAGCCGGGCGCAGGGCGTTCCTCAAGGCCCCCCGCTTGATCGCGATCAAGGCGCGACACGCGAGTGATGCGGACACTGGCGGCGTCCCGAACAACCAACAAGAGAACGGAACGTCCCCCATGCGACTGATCAGCTCCTCCCTGCTTGCGCTTGCACTTGCCGCTGCCGCCGTCCCCGCCGCCGCCCAGTCGGCCGGCGACTGGACCGTCGCCGTCGGTGCGCACAACGTCGACCCGAAGTCCGACAACGGCACCCTCGCCGCCGGCACCCTGCCGGTGTCGGTCGATTCGAACGTGCGCCCGACCATCGCGCTGGAATACTTCGTCCGAGACGCACTGGGCATCGAGGTGCTCGCGGCGCTGCCGTTCCAGCACGACATCGCGATCGCCGGGCTCGGCACCGTGGCTACCACGAAGCACCTGCCGCCGACGGTCAGCCTGCAGTACCACTTCAACAACGGCGGCAAGGTCTCGCCGCTGCTCGGGCTGGGCGTGAACTACACGACCTTCTTCAGCGAGGACACCCGCGGTGCGCTGGCCGGCGCCGATCTCGAGCTCGGTGATTCCTGGGGCCTGGCCGCGCACGCCGGCGTGGATATCCGCCTCGGCAATGGCGGCGCGCTGCGCATCGACGCGCGCTGGATCGACATCGACAGCAGCGTGCGGCTGGATGGCGCGAAGCTCGGCACCGCCAGCATCGATCCGTGGGTCTACGGCGCGGCCTACGTGCACCGCTTCTGAGTCGCGCGAGTGGCCTGAGTTCAGGGGTGCAGCGGGTCATGCCGGTAGAATCGCCGGCATGACCCGGACTGCTCTCGCCATCGCCACCCTCGCCGCCGGCCTCGTGCTGGCCTCCTCGCCCGCCCATGCCTGGGGGCCACGCGGCCATCGCCTGGTCGCCGATATCGCCGAAGCCGGCCTGCAGCCGCAGGCGCGCGCGCAGGTGGACGCGCTGCTCGAGGGCGAGACCGAGCCGACGCTTGCCGGCGTGGCCAACTGGGCCGACGAGCTGCGCGCCAGCGATCCCGACCTCGGCCGCCGCTCCGCCAGCTGGCATTACGTCAACATCGCCGAGCAGGACTGCGACTACGACGCCGGGCGCGATTGCCGTGCCGGGGGTTGCGTGGTCGAGGCGATCCGCGCGCAGGCCGCGATCCTTGCCGACACCACGCAACCGCTGGAGGCACGCCGCCAGGCGCTGAAGTTCGTGGTCCATTTCGTTGGCGACGTGCACCAGCCGATGCACGCCGGCTACGGGCACGACCGTGGCGGCAACGACACCCAGATCAGCCAGCCCGACGGCACCCGCGACGGCCGCGGCACCAACCTGCACTCGCTGTGGGACAGCGGCCTGTTCCGCGACATGCGGGAAAGCGAAAGTGCCCAACTTGCGCGGCTGGTGGGTACTGCACCGGTGGCCGCCGAAGCCGGTGATCCGGTGAGCTGGGCGGAGGGCTCGTGTCGCGTTGCCACGACCGAGGGTGTCTATCCGCCGCGGCCGAAGATCGACGGTGCCTATATCGCCACCTGGCGGCCGGTGGCCGAACGCCAGATCGCGCTGGGCGGGGCCCGTCTTGCAGCGCTGCTCAACGATGCGCTCTCTGCCGGCGACGCCGACTGAGTCGTGGCCCGGCGGCCCGGCACGCGGGCCGCATGCAGTGAACGGCTGACTGCGTAGACTGCAGCGCAGTCGCCCGCGAGCGCCGCATGCACGCTTTTGCCCGCCTCAGCCTGCTGTTGCCGATCGTCCTGCTGGCCGGCTGTGCCGGGCATCTGCCGGCGCGCAACGCCGGGGCAGGCCCGGCTGCCACGTTCCCCTCCTGCACCACCGCCCACGACCCGCGCCTGCGTGCTTCCGTGCCGCGGGCCCCGGCGGTGCCGTCACCGGTGGCGGTACCGCTGGATGCCATGACGTTGTCCAGCGTCCCGCGCAGGCGGATCACCGCGAGGGCCGCAGAACGGACCTTGCACTGCGAAGGCGTGCCGCTGTTCGAGCTGTTGCGTGCCACCGGATCGGTGCCCGCAGGCCCGCTGCATGGCCCGCAGCTGTCGCGCTACGTGCTGGCGCAGGCACGCGACGGGCGCCGGGTGCTGTTCTCGCTGGCCGAACTCGACCCCGCACCCGGCGGCCCGGCCATCGACGTGGTCGATCGCTGCAACGGCGACGTGCCCGGCCTTGCCGACGCGCCGCTGCTGCTGGTGGACGGCGACCTCGACGACGCACGCAGCCTGTCCGGGCTGCACACCCTGACCGTGGTCGTCGCGCCATGAGGCTGGTCCGGCGCCTTGCCGCGATGCTGGTGCTGCTTGCACTGTTGGCGGGCTGCGTACCGCGCGGGAAGGATGCCGACACCGCCCCGGCACTCACCGTATTCGCCGCCGCCAGCCTGAAGGATGCGATGGACGTCGCCACCGAGGGCTTCCACGCGCAGACCGGCCAGCTGGTGCGGGTGTCGTATGCCGCAAGCCCGGCGCTTGCCCGCCAGATCGACCGCGGCGCACCCGCGGACGTGTTCGTATCCGCCGACCTCGCGTGGATGGACTGGCTGCAACAGCGCGGGCACGTCGCTGCCGGCGATCGCCATGTGCTGTTCGGCAACACGCTGGTGCTGGTCGCCCACGCCGGCGGCGACACCTCCGCCGTCGCCCTCGCGCCCGGCACGGATCTCGTCGCCCGCCTGCACGGCGGCCGGCTTGCGCTTGCCACGACCGCCAGCGTGCCCGCGGGGCGCTATGCGAAGGCCGCGCTGCAATCGCTGTCGCTGTGGGACGGCGTCGCCGCGCATGTCGCAGAGACCGACAACGTGCGCGCGGCACTGATGCTGGTCGCGCGCGGCGAGGCCCCGCTGGGCGTGGTGTACGCCAGCGACGCGCTGGCGGAGCCATCCGTGCGCGTGGTCGCGACCTTCCCCCCAGGCAGCCATCCGCCGATCGTCTACCCGGCCGCACGGATCGCGCGCAGCACGCATGCACAGGCCGCGGCATTCGTCGACTGGCTGCAAACGCCGGCGGCGCAGGCGATCTTCCGCGCCCGTGGATTCACCGCACCGTGAGCGCCGCATGCTGACGCCCGCCGAATGGGAAATCGTCGCGCTGAGCCTGCGCGTCGCCCTGGTGGCAGCGCTGGCCAGCCTGCCGTTTGCGGTCGCCGCCGGCTGGTTGCTGGCGCGCCGGCGCTTTCCCGGCAAGGCGCTGCTGGATGCGGTGATCCATCTGCCGCTGGTGCTGCCGCCGGTGGTGGTGGGCTACCTGCTGCTGGTGGGCTTCGGCCACCAGGGCGCGATCGGCCGCATGCTGGGCATGTTCGGTATCGAGTTCGCGTTCCGCTGGACCGGCGCCGCGCTGGCCAGCGCGATCATGGGCTTTCCGCTGATGGTGCGTGCGATCCGGCTGTCGATCGAGCACGTGGATCGCCGCCTGGAACAGGCCGCGTCCACGCTCGGCGCATCGCCGTGGCGGGTCTTCCGCACGGTGACGCTGCCACTGGCCTGGCCGGGCGTGGTGGCCGGCGCGGTGCTCGGGTTTGCCAAGGCGCTGGGCGAGTTCGGCGCCACCATCACCTTCGTGTCGGCGATCCCGGGCGAGACCCTGACCATCGCCTCGGCGGTGTACGGGCTGATGCAGGTGCCCGGTGGCGAAGCGGGCATCTGGCGCCTGGCCGCGGTGTCACTGGCGCTGTCGCTGGGCGCGCTGCTGCTGTCGGACTGGCTGGTCCGGCGCCAACGCGGCGAAGCGACGGACTGAGCCGCCATGCTGCACATCGACATCGAGCTGGTCCGTGGCGGTTTCCGCCGCCAGGTGCGCATCGACGAAAGCTCGCGCGTGGTCGCGCTGACCGGGCCGTCCGGGGCCGGCAAGACGTCCGTGCTTAATGCCATCGCCGGCTTGCTGCGGCCGCGTGCCGGCCGCATCGAGATCGATGGCCGCGTGCTGTTCGACCACGCCGCGGGCGTGGACCTGCCGCCGCATCGCCGGCGCGTGGGCTATGTGTTCCAGGATGCGCGCCTGTTCCCGCATCTGGACGTGCGTGCCAACCTGCATTACGCGCGGCGGGCCGAAGAGCGCTTCGCGTTCGCTCCCGTGGTGGAACTCCTTGGCATCGGCGCGCTGCTCGACCGTCGCACCGCCAACCTCTCCGGTGGCGAGGCGCAACGGGTGGCGATCGGCCGTGCGCTGCTGTCGCAGCCGGCGCTGCTGCTGTTCGACGAGCCGCTGTCGGCGCTGGACCCGAAGCGTCGCGAGGAACTCATCCCCTACCTGCAACGCGTGCGTGACGAGATCCGCCTGCCGATGCTCTACGTCAGCCACAGCCTCGACGACGTGCGTCGCCTCGCCGGCGCGGTGCACCGCCTCGCCTGAGCGCCGCGTGCGAAAGACGGCTCTTCGCCGGACATGCACACCGTCCGATGGATAACTCCGGCCAGATGCGCGCCTGCAACAGGTCGGGCGCAGCGACGCAGCGGAGGATCGACACCTTGGCACCCGATATCGACAACAACCGCAGACACGCCGGGTCCTACGCATGAGCGGTGCCGACTGGATCGGCTGGGCCGCGACCGCGGTGCTGATGGCCACCCTCATCCGGCAGATCCGCAAGCAATGGATCGCCGACAGCGTGGAGTCGGTCTCGGTGTGGCTGTTCGTCGGCCAGATCGCCGCGTCCACGCTGTTCATCATCTACAGCGCGATGGTCTCCAATCCGGTGTTCGTGGTGACCAACGTGCTGATCCTGATCACCGCGGTGGTCGGGCAGGTGCTCACGATGATCAAGCGGCGGCGGCAGGACGCGAACAGCTAGCGCGGCGTGGTGCATCGCTGGACGCGGCGCGCGCCTTCACGCGTGGCTGTCGCCGACGTCGCCATCGTTCGGCCCAACGCCTCTCCAGGATCTCCCATGCGCCTGTTTCCCGTGCTGCTGCTCTCGCTTGCCTGTTGCGCTCCCGCCTTCGCCCAGGAGGCACGGCCACAACCGACATCGACCACGCCACCGGATGGCGCGGCCACGCAGACAGCGGGCGCGCAGGAGGAGGTCAGCCGACCGCTGCATGCGCAGGTGCTGCTGGCACGGGCACGCTTCTCGCCGGGGGAGATCGACGGCGTTGCCGGGTCCAACCAGGCCCGCGCGCTGCGCGGGTTCCAGGCCGCACGCGGGCTCGAAGCCACCGGCGAGCTTGATGACGCCACCTGGGAGGTGCTGAGCACGGACACCTCGCCAGCACTGGTCGAGCACGTCCTGACCGCCGACGACCTCGCCGCGCCCTATGTCGAGATTCCCGACGACATGATGGAAAAGGCCGCGCTCGACCGGCTCGGTTATGCCTCGGCCTGGGAGGCGCTCGGCGAGCGCTTCCATGCCAGCCCGAAGCTGCTGCGCTCGCTCAACCCGGATGTCGACCCGCAGCCGGGTACGTCGCTGCGGGTGCCCAACGTGCGCGACCTGCCGCCGCTGCAGAACGCGGCGCGGATCGTGGTGACCGAATCCGAAGCGACGCTGGTGCTGCTGGATGGCAACGACCGGGTGATGGCGCAATTCCCGGTGACCTCGGGCAGCGAGAAGGATCCGCTGCCGATCGGCGAATGGACGGTCGACACCGTGGCGATGGATCCCACCTTCCACTACAACCCCGAGCTGTTCTGGAATGCGGACCCGGAACACAGCAAGGCCACCGTGGCCGCGGGCCCGAACAACCCGGTCGGCCCGGTATGGATCGACCTGTCGAAGCCGCACTACGGCATTCACGGCACGCCGGAGCCGGCCCGGGTCGGCAAGACTGCTTCCAACGGCTGCGTGCGGCTGACCAACTGGGACGTGCTGGCGCTCGTCGATGCGGTCGAGGCCGGTACCCCCGTCGAGATGCGGAAGTAGGCCGGCATGCGCCTCACCGCCGCCATCGCATTGCTGCTGGCCGCTGCACTCGCCGTGTGGGCATGGTGGGCGCGACCGGTCCGGGTCGCACCCAGCGCGACTGTCGCCACGCCCGTCGCGAATGGCGACGCGGCGGGCCTGGGAGCGGAGTCGCCGGGATGGGTCGACAACACCGGCGTCGCGCCGCCTGTCCGCTCCCCCGCCGACGCGCCGACCGACCAGGTACCCGGCACCGGCCTGCTCATTCCCGTGCAGGGCATCGACGCGTCACAGCTGGCCGATACCTTCACCGACGCCCGCAGCGAAGGCCGCCAGCACGACGCGATCGACATCATGGCGCCGGCCGGCACGCCGGTGCTGGCGGTAGCCGATGGCCACGTCGAGAAACTGTTCGACAGCGAACGCGGCGGGCTTACCGTCTACCAGTTCGAGCCGTCAGGGCGCTTCGCCTACTACTACGGCCACCTGCAGGCCTATGCGCCCGGGCTCGCCGAAGGGCTGCAGGTGCGTCGCGGCGACGTGCTGGGCACGGTCGGCACCACCGGCAATGCCAGCGACGACGCTCCGCACCTGCATTTCGCGATCTTCCGCCTCGGTGCCGAGAAGCGCTGGTGGGAAGGAGATGCGATCAATCCCTACCCGCATCTGCGCGAGGGTACGCTGCCGCGCTGACGCGGACCGTTGCCGGCGGCCCTCACCCGCCCTTCGGGCACCCTCTCCCGCGAGCGGGAGAGGGAATCGGGATCGCACCTCGCCGATGGATCGCGCCCCGCTCTTTGCCCCCCTCTCCCGCCTGCGGGAGAGGGTCGGGGTGAGGGCACAGGCCGCGGGACCTGCCTGCGCCAACGGGATTGGCGGTGGATCGCGTTCCCTGCCCAGCGGCTGTCCCGCCGACCGAGAGATCGCGTCAGTCAGCGCAGCGCGCGCGCCGCGTCGGCCACAGCCTGCGCGGTGAAGCCGAAGTGCTTGAACAGCACGCCGGCCGGGGCCGAGGCACCGAAGCGGTCGAGGCCGACCACGGCGCCATCGAGGCCGACGTACTTGCGCCATGCATCCGTCACGCCCGCCTCCACCGCCACGCGGCGACGCAGCGCCGACGGCAGCACGGCTTCGCGGTACTCCGCATTCTGGCGGTCGAAGACGTCGCTCGACGGCATCGACACCACGCGGGTCGCGATGCCTTCCGCCTCGAGCATCGCGCGCGCCTCCACGGCCAGGCCCACTTCCGAGCCGGTCGCGATCAGCACGATCTCCGGCGCGCCGTTGCCGGCCTCCGCGAGCACATAACCGCCACGCGCGATGGCTGCGAGCTGTGCGTCGTCGCGCGACTGGTGCGGCAGGTTCTGCCGGCTGAAGACCAGGCAGGACGGGCCGTCGCGGCGCTCGATCGCCGCGCGCCAGGCCACCGCCGACTCCACCGCATCGCACGGACGCCAGACGTCGTTGTTGGGGATCAGGCGCAGGCTTGCCAGGTGCTCGACCGGCTGGTGCGTCGGGCCATCCTCGCCAAGGCCGATGGAGTCATGGGTGTAGACATGGATCGCATGCGCTTCCATCAGCGCGCTCATGCGCACCGCGTTGCGCGCGTAGTCGGAGAACACCAGGAAGGTGGCGTCGTAGGGAATGAAGCCGCCATGCAGCGCCAGGCCGTTGCTGATCGCGGTCATCGCGAATTCGCGCACGCCGTAATAGATGTAGTTGGCCGACGGATCGTCACCGGCGGCGTCCTTGCTGCCGCTCCACATCGTCAGGTTGGAGCTGGCGAGATCGGCCGAACCACCGACCAGTTCCGGCAGGTGCGGCGCGAACGCTTCGATCGCCATCTGCGAGGCCTTGCGCGAAGCGACTTCCGGGCCTTCGGCCTGCAGCTTGCGGATATACGCCTCGGCGGCGGCGGCGAACTCCTCCGGCAGCTCGCCGTGCGAACGGCGGCTCAGCTCGGTGGCGATGTCGGGATATTTCTGCGCATAGGCGTCGAACAGGCGGTTCCACTGCTCCTCGCGCACCAGACCGGCATTGCCCGCGCGCCAGCCGTCTTGGATCGCGGCCGGCAGCTCGAACGGGCCGTGCTCCCAGCCCAGCGCCTTGCGCGTCGCCGCGAGCTCGTCGCCACCCAGCGGCGCGCCATGCGACGACTCCTTGCCCGCCTTGGCCGGCGAACCGAAGCCGATCGTCGTGCGGCAGCAGACCAGCGTCGGGCGCTCGTCCTGCGACAGCGAGTCCTCGATCGCCGCCTTGATCGCGTCGGCGTCATGGCCATCGACGTCGCGGATCACGCGCCAGCCGTAGGCCTCGAAACGCTTCGGGGTGTCATCGGTGAACCAGCCCTGCACCTCGCCATCGATGGAGATGCCGTTGTCGTCCCAGAACGCCACCAGCTTGCCCAGCTTGAGCGTGCCGGCCAGCG
Organism: Luteimonas yindakuii; assembly: GCF_004803715.2. NCBI lineage: Bacteria > Pseudomonadati > Pseudomonadota > Gammaproteobacteria > Lysobacterales > Lysobacteraceae > Luteimonas > Luteimonas yindakuii. The sequence continues at coordinate 802,948 of NZ_CP039383.2, read as the reverse complement.
ATGCGGCCTCGTGCGAGATGCCTTCCATCAGGCAGCCATCGCCCAGGAACACCCAGGTGCGGTGGTCGACGATGGCGAACTCGGGGCGGTTGAAGCGCTGCGCCAGCAGCTTCTCCGCGAGCGCGAATCCGACTGCGTTGGCGAAGCCCTGGCCGAGCGGGCCGGTGGTGGTCTCGACGCCCGGGGTAACGAAGTTTTCCGGATGCCCGGGGGTGCGGTGGCCGAGCTGGCGGAAGTTCTTCAGCTCCTCGATCGGCAGGTCATAACCGGACAGGTGCAGCAGCGCGTACTGCAGCATCGATCCGTGGCCATTCGAGAGCACGAAGCGGTCGCGGTTGAACCACTTCGGGTTGTTCGGGTTGTGGCTGAGGTAGTCGTTCCACAGCACCTCGGCGATGTCGGCCATGCCCATCGGCATGCCCGGGTGCCCGGACTTGGCGGCCTCCACGGCATCGGCGGCGAGGAAACGGATGGCGTTGGCGAGATCGCGACGGGTCGGCTGGGTCATGTCATCGGTGCGGGCGGCGGGAGCCGGCTATTGTCCCACGGCCGCCGGGGACGTGCCCGGACGGGGGGATTCCTGCACCAGTGGAGCGGCTCCGGGCTTCAGCATCCTGTAGAGCAGGAACGCCACGGCTGGGAGGCGCGACGCCGGGACCAGGGGTGACGCCCGTCCGGAACAGGCTCCTGCTCTCATCAGCCCGTAGACGTGTTACTCAGTCGCTTCCCACCGCCGCCGTCGCCGGCCGCAGCGGCCCGAGGGACGGCTCCGCATCATCGGGCTCGCTGCGCGCGATCACCACCGAGCCGACCATGTCGCCACCGATGTTGACCGCCGTGCGGCACATGTCGAGGAAGCGATCGACGCCGAGGATGATGCCGATGCCCTCGGCAGGGATGCCGAACATCACCAGGATCGCGGCGATCACCGGCAACGAGCCGCCGGGCACGCTGGCCGCGCCGATGCCACCCATGATGCACATCACCAGGATCATCGCCTGCTGCACCAGGGTGAGCTCCACCCCGAACAACTGCGCCAGGAACAGCACGGTGACACCTTCGTAGAGCGCGGTGCCGTTCATGTTGACGGTCGAGCCCAGCGTGCAGACGAAGCGCGCCACGCGCCGCGGCACGCCGAGGTTTTCTTCCGCCACCTTCAGCGAGGTCGGCAGCGTCGCCGCACTCGACGAGGTCGAGAACGCGGTCAGTAGCGCCGGCTGCGAGCGGCGGAACACATCCAGCGGCGAGCGTCGTGCAATCGCCATGATCGCGACCGAATAGGTGCCGAAGAAGTGCAGCGCCATCGCCAGCACCGCGGTCAGCACGAACCAGCCGAGCTGCACCATGAGGCCGAGGCCCATGCGCGCGGTCAGCGTGAACAGCAGGGCCGCCACCGCATACGGAGCAAGGCGGATCACCCAGTCGATCAGCTTCAGGCTGATGTCGTACACGCCCTGCACCGCGCCGACGAAGCTGCGGGTGCCGGCGGTGTTGAGCACCGTCGCGGCCACGCCGAACATCAGCGAGAAGAACATCACCCCGATGAGATCGGTATTGGCGGCCGCGGCGATCGGGTTGCGCGGCACCATGTTGAGCAGCATCTGCATGAAGCCGATCGGCATGTCGCCGGTGGGCAGCGCGGCGCCGGATTCGCTGATGTCGGCCATCACCCGGTCACGCAGCTCGTCCGGAATACCGGCGCCGGGTTGCAGCAGATGGGTCACCACCATGCCGATCACGACCGCGATGAAGGTGCTCGCCAGCACCCACACCAGCGTCTTGCCGCCGAGGCGGCCGAGCGAGCGTGGGTCGCCGATCTCGACCACGCCGAGGATCAGCGCCGAGAACACCAGCGGCACCACCAGCATGAACAGCAGGCGCAGGAACAACTGGCCGATCGGATCGGTGACATAGGCGATCACGCCGGCCAGCCATGCCGCATCGCCGACCAGCACGTTCGCGGCGAGGCCCAGGCTTGCGCCCACGATGAAACCGATCAGCATCCGGGTGTGCAACGGCATGCGGCGGGCATCCGGATTCGCTGGCGTCATGCGGTACGGCTCGTCACGAGGGCCGGCAAGCTTAACAAAGCAGTCGCGGCGGTCCCTGACCACGCGGCCGCGCGAGACTCAGCGCGGATACAACGGCGGCAGCACCGGCTGTTCCTCGTGTGCGTCGGCGTCGTGCCAGCGTGGTCCTTCGCGAAAGGCACTGCGCACCGCGGCACGTGCTGCCGCGGCATCGCCGCCGGCCCAGCGCGCGCGCTGCAACTGATCGATCGCGTCGCGCTGTTGCGGATCGGCCAGGCGCCGTGCAAGTGCATCGAGACCTTCCGCGGGCGGCGTTGCCAGCGCACACAACGCATCCGCGATCGCGTGCAGATCGCCGGCCTGCAACGCATCGCGCAATGCACGCATGCGCATGCGCGGGTCGGTCGAGGCACCTGTCGCCACGGCATCGGGGACATCCGCGTGCGCGCCACCGGACGCGTGCGGGCGGCGCTGCAACGCCCAGCCCAGCGTCAGCAGCCATAGCAACGCGAACACCACCGTGGCCAGCGGCCAGAAGCCGATCGGCTCCTGCACCCCCGGCACGCGGATGCCGGGCGGGACATTGCGCACACCGGCGTCGGGCGCAGCGGCCGCCGCACCCTGCCCCGGCGCCACGTCGACCATGAGATCCGGCAGCTCGGCGATGCGCGCGGCATCCGCGCCTACGTCCCACCACGCCTGTCGCGGGCCGCGCACCGTGAGCGTGCCGGCGCGCGCGGGCACGATCGAGAACTGCCGCGTCACCCGCACCACCGGTCGGCCCTGGTCGAAGCCTTCCTCCACTTCCGGCGGTTCCGAGAACACCTGCGCGCCGCCATCGACGGTCAGTTCCAGCGCTGGCAACTGGCTGCCGCTGGCACCATCGGCGCGCGCCTCGACCACGATCTCCACCGCCTCGCCGGCACGCGCCTGCTGCGACGTGGAGAGGTACTTCAGCTGCAGGCCACGCAGCGGCAGCCACGGCTGCGGTGCACCATCCGGCACCGGGCGCACCTCGAGGAAGCGCGGCGCACCGTCGGCGCGCAGCAGCCGTGAGCCGTCGCGGAACAGGTCGTCGAAGAAGTTGCCGGTGCCGCGCCCGGTGAAGCGCGCGCCCGGAATCGCCAGCGTGCCGCTGCGCTCGGGCACCAGCAGGAAGCGGCGCTCGACGACGGTGTAGCGCCGGCCGCCGATGTCGCGGTTGTACTGCACGTCGTTGCCGATGCGCTGCAATGCGGCGCCGTCGGGCGCGGGCTGCTCGAGCTCACCGGAAATCAGCGGCGTGGCGTAATACAGGCGCAGCACGTAGCCGATCGCCTGTTGCACGTAGGCGTGATCGGCATCGAGTTCGGACTCGATGAAGGCCGGGTCGCCTGCGCGGGCGGGCGTCGCGTCGGCGGCGCCGACGGTCAACGTCAGCGGGCCGGTGCTGGCAGAGCCCACGCGCAGCGGCGGGATCACCAGCGCGCCGGTGCGTCGTGGCGACAGCGCCACCGCGAACAGCACCCGCGCCTGGCTGCGCCCGTTGACGATTTCCACCTGGCGGCTGCTGGTGTGGCCACTGAGGCGGAAATCGCTCTCGAGCGCCGACCAGTCGGGCGCGGCCACTCCGGCCTCGGTGGTCTCGACGTTGAGGGTCGCGGTCTCGTCCAGCGCGATGCGCTCGCGGTCGAGCCACGCGCGCGCCTGCGCCTGCACGGCGGCGACCGGCCAGCAGGCGAGCAGCGCCAGCAGGCAGACCAGCGGAACGATGCCCGCACGCGTTGGATACATCTTCATCAGGGTCCTCCGCCTTGCTGGCGGCGCAGGTGCTCAAGGCGGAATTTCTCGCGCAGCAGGCCACCGGGGTCGTCGGGCACGCGTCGCAGCCACGCTTCGTTGGCTTCGCGCTGTTCGCGTTCCTCGCGGCTTTCCGCTGCCTCGGCCTGCGCCGGTTCCCCGTCCACGCCTTCGCGTTCGGCCTGCCGCAACGCCGCGTCCATGCGCTCGCGCTGGGCATCGTCGGCGGCCTGTTGCGCCTGTGCATCGGGTGCCTGCGGCGCTTCCGCCGGCGGCGCATCGGTGGCGGGCGCGTCGCCCGCCTCGTCGCCGGCCTGGCCCTCGTCCTGGTCGTCTGCCGGCTGTTCGCGGCCGGGCTGCGGCTCACCCTGCTGGCTCGATTCGCCGTCCGGATCCGACTGCGGCCCGGAGGGCGGCGGCTGGCGCTGCATTGCCTGCAGCACCGCCTCGCGGTTGGCGCGGGCGTCGTCCATGCCGGGCTGTCGACGCAGGGCGTCGTCGTACGCCGCGATCGCCTGTTCGTAGCGTCCGGCGCGCGCGAGCGCGTTGCCGAGGTTGTAGGCGGCGTCGGCACCGGGCAGCCCGCGCCAGGCCGCGGCCGCCGCCGCGTAGTCGCCGCGCGGTACGCATCCGCCCCAGCCTGCATGCGTGCATGCGCAGCCTGGTCGGCGCGGCGCCACCAGCCGCCCTCCAGCACACCCGGATCCTGAACCGCGCCCTGCGCCCACGCCTGCGCGGGGATCCAGCCGGGCACGCAGGCGAGGACCAGCACCAGGGCCAGCGCATTGCGGCGGAATGCCAGCGCCGCCAACAACATCAGCGGCAGCAGCAGCCAGTAGCCGTCGTCCAGCCGCAGCAGGGTCTCGCCCTCGCGGACGTTGCCGGCCGCGCTGCGTGGCTCGAGCACGCCGAGCGCGCGCAGGTCGCCGTTGCCGGCCTGCAACGCGGCGTAGGCGCCGCCGCCAGCCGCAGCGATCGCACGCAGCGCCGGCGCATCCAGCCGGGTGCGTCCGAACCCGCCATCCGCTTCGCGGTAGGCGCTGCCGGCGGCCGTGCCGAGGCCCAGCACGGACACGCGATAGCCATCGGCCGCCACCGCAGCTGCGGCCCGCGTCGCCGCGTTGGAGCCTTCGCCGGTCAGCAGCAGGATCTCGCCACGGCGGAAACCGGCCCGTTCCAGCAATCGCGCGGCATGGCGGATCGCGCGGTCCGGGCGGTGGCCATCCACCGGCATCACCCCCGGCGCCAGCGCATCGAGAAACAGCGCCACGTTGGCCGCATCCGCGGTGAGCGGCGCGACGGTGAACGCATCGTCCGCCCACACCACCAGCCCCACCTCGCCACCCGCGCGTTCGCGCAGCAGGGTGGCGATCTTCAGCCGCGCCTGTGCCAGCCGGCTGGGCGGCAGGTCGTTGGCGAGTGCGGCGCCCGACAGGTCGAGCGCGATGACCAGCGGCGCGGCCTGCTGCACCAGCGGCTGCCCGCCACTGCGCCAGCTCGGCCCCGCCAGCGCGGCGACCGCCAGCGTCCAGCCAAGCAGCATGGCGGCCAGCCCCGGCCCACCGCGTCGGGCCCGTGCGCCCAGCAGGTGCGGCAACAGGTGGGCATCCACGGTCGTCCGCCAGATATCGTCACGCTGGCGCCGACGTTGCCACCAGAGCACCAGCAACGGCAGGCCGAGCAGGCCCCACAACCACTCCGGGCGCAGGAACAACAGGCTCATGCCGGCGTCTCCCCGCCAGGACGTCGACGGCGCGGCAGCGGCACCCATGCCAGCAGGGCCAGGCCCAGGGCCCAGGCCAGCGGCACGTGATAGCGCTCGATGCGCGGCCGCACCGCTTCGGCCGGGCGCTCCACCGGCTCGAGGCGGTCAATCTCGGCATAGATGCCGGCCAGCTCTTCGGTATCGCGTGCGCGGAACATGCGACCACCGGTCATGTCGGCAATCGCGCGCAGGGTGTCCTCGTCGATCTCCTCGACCGGGCCGGGCAGGCGGAACCCGAACGGCGACTGCATCCCGCTCCCGCCGAAGGCGATCGTGTGCACGCGGACCCGTGCATCGCGCGCCAGCTCGGCCGCCTTGAGCGGCTCCAGCAGGCCGGCCGTGTTGACGCCGTCGGTCAGCAGGATCAGCACCCGCTGGCCTTCGGGCTGGCCGCGCAGGCGCTTGACCGCCAGGCCGATCGCGTCACCGATGGCGGTCTCGCGGCCGGCCAGCCCGACCACGCTGGTCATCAACTGTTCGCGCACGCTGTCGCGGTCCAGGGTGAGCGGGGCCACCGCGTAGGCGCGGCGACCGAAGACCAGCAGGCCGACGCGATCACCGCCGCGACGGTCGAGGAAATCGGCAATGACCGCCTTGGCCGCGGTCAGCCGGTCCACCACGCGGTTGCCGAGCAGCATGTCCTCCTCGGCCATGCTGCCGGACAGGTCGACCGCCAGCATCAGGTCGCGCCCGACCTGCGGTGGCTGCACCGCGTCGCCCATCGCCTGCGGACGCGCCGCGGCCACGCACAGGCAGGCCCAGGCCGCGGCGGCAAGCCACAGCCGCAGAGTGCCGCGACCGGCCGGGCGACCGTCGGCCGATCCATCCTGCATATCGAACCGGCTCGACCACGGCACCCGCAGTGCGGCACCGACCGCCACCGGTGGCAGCAGCCACCGGACCAGCCACGGCAGAGGCAAGGCCAGCAGCAACCAGGGCCAGGCGAGATCCTGCAGCCAGCTCACCGGCGCAGGCTCCACGCGAGGAACAGCGCCCGTGCTTCGCCACGCAGCTGTTCGACCGCGCCGGCGGCGACCTCGCGGCGGTAGCCGCCATCACGCAACAGGTCGAGCGAGGCCGGTGCGAGCGCTGCGCCGGCGTCATCGTGCCGAAGGAAGCCGATCCACTCGGCGTCGGCCAACGTGGCTGTGCGCGGATCGCGGTCGCGCGCAGCGCGGCGCAGCAGTTCGGAGATCGCCCCGACCTGCGCCGCGGGCGTGGGCGCGGTCGCAACGGTGTCGTCGAACAGGGCCTGCAGGCGCAGGCGACGGCGACGCACACGCCGGCGCCACCACAGCCACGCGGCCGCAAGCACCAGCACCACCGTCGCCAGCAACCACCAGCCCGGCGCGGGCGGCCACCAGCCCGGCGCGGCCGGCTGATGGATGTCACGCAACACCAGGCCCGTCGCCATCAGGATTCCAGGACCGCTGGGAGACGGGGTTGCAGCCATGCATCGCTGGGCATGTTGCTGGCCAGCGTGCGCACCTGCACGCCGCGACCCGGCAGTTCGGCCAGCATCGCCTCCACCGGGGCCACGAAACGCGCATGCCAGCGCTGCCTTTGCGCGGCCGCGGCGAGGTCCAGGTCGATCCGCCGGCCTTCCGCCTCGAAGGCCAGTCGTGCCTGCGGCGGTGCGGTCTCGAGCGGATCGGTCAGCAGCACGACGGTGACTTCGGCGTGCAGCGACAGCCCGGTCCAGCGCGAACGCGGGATGCCGTCGAGGCTGCCCACGTCCGCCAGCACCAGCAGGCGCGCGCCGGGACGCAGCACCCGCGCGGCGTGATCGAGCGCGGTTGCCAGCCCGGCATCGTCGTCGGGAGGACGCGCGTACCAGCGCACCAGTGCATCCAGCACGCGCAGCGCGCCGCGCGCACCGCCTGCGGGCGGCACCGGCGGTTCGCGCAGGCTGCCGCGCAGCGCCGCGATCCGGTCGCCCTCGCCGATCGCCCGCCATGCGGCAACCGCGCCCGCACGCGCGGCCTGCACCGACTTGAAGCGCACGCGGGTGCCGAAGTACAGCGCAGGCGCAGTGTCCGCGACCACCAGCGACAGCCGCTCGCGTTCGGCCTGGAACAGCTTGGTGTGCGCGCGGCCGGTGCGTGCGGTGAGTCGCCAGTCGATGTGCCGCGCGTCGTCGCCCGCGGTGTACTCGCGCGACTCGGCGTACTCCATGCCGCGCCCGCGCAACAGCGAGGGCGACTGCCCCGCCGAGGCATGGCGGACGCGACGCGGACGCCGTCCCTGCGCGGAGGCGCGCAGCGCGACCAGTTCGGCCAGCGTGGGCACCACGCCCGCGTCGCCCGACGGGATATCGTGCTGCTTCACCGGCGAGACGTCCCGTGCCACGGATCTACACGCACGCGCGCGGATCGAGACCGCGCGGGAACCTGCCCGGATCGAGTCGCGTGATCGGCGCAAGACCGGTACCGGTCACGGCAGCGGCACCCGCTCGATCAGCTCGGCGACCAGCCGGTCCCCATCCCAGCCCTCGGCGGTCGCCTCGTAGCTCGGCAGCACGCGGTGGCGCAGCACGTCCGGCGCCACCGCGCGCACGTCTTCCGGCGTCACGTAGTCGCGCCCGGCAAGCCAGGCACGCGCGCGGGCGCAGCGTTCCAGTGCGATCGATCCGCGCGGGCTCGCGCCCCAGGCGATGCGGCGCGCAAGCGCGGCGTCATAGCGGGCGGCGTCGCGCGAGGCCAGCACCAGCTCGACCAGGTAGCGTTCGAGCTGCGGGGCGAGATGCAGGTCGAGCACCGCGGCGCGCGCAGCGAACACGTCGTCGATGGGCATGCGCGCAGGCGCGGCCGCAGGCTGGCGTAGCGTCCGTCGGGCGCGCTCGCGGGCGAGGCGCAGGATCTCGGTCTCGCTGTCGACGTCGGGATAGCCGATGCGCACGTACATCAGGAAACGGTCGAGCTGCGCCTCCGGCAGGGCGAAGGTGCCTTCCTGCTCGATCGGGTTCTGCGTCGCCATCACCAGGAACAGCGCCGGCAGCGGATAGGTCTCGCGCCCCACCGTGACCTGGCGTTCGCCCATCGCCTCGAGCAAGGCCGACTGCACCTTGGCCGGCGCGCGGTTGATCTCGTCGGCCAGCAGCAACGGATGGAAGATCGGTCCGGGCTGGAATTCGAAACGGCCGTCCCGCGCGCGCCAGACCTCGGTGCCGGTCAGGTCGGCCGGCAGCAGGTCGGGCGTGAACTGCACGCGCGCGAAACCGGCCTCCAGTCGCGCCGCGAGAGCACGGATGGCGCTGGTCTTGGCCAGGCCGGGCGCGCCCTCGACGAGCAGATGGCCATCGGCCAGCAGCGCGATCAGCAGCCGCTCGATCAGCGCGGCCTGGCCGACGATCTCCGCGGACAGGTCGTCACGCAGGGCCCGGAAGGCATCGTGGAGTCGGGGGATGTCGGAAACAGCCGGTGAATCCATGGGCGACGTGTCGGCAGCGCGCGTACGGCGGGAGATCCAGTGTGCCCCAGGACGCCGGCCGCGGTCCGAGCGGGACCTAAACGACGACGGGGCCGAATGGCCCCGTCGTGTACTACCCGGTGGCAGCCGGCATCAGCTGCGCTGTGCCACGCGGATCACCTTCGGCGTCACGAAGATCAGCAGTTCCGCCTTCTCGCGCGAACGGCTGCGGTTCTTGAACAGGTTGCCGACGATCGGCAGGTCGCCCAGGAACGGGATCTTCGACAGGTCGTTGCGGTCGCGGAACTCGTACACGCCGCCGATCGACACCGTCTGGCCATCGTCCACCAGCACCGCGGTGGTGATCGTGCGCTTGTTGAGGTTCGGGATCGAACCGAACGCACCGACGTCGGTGTAGCCGCTGATCTCGTCCTTCTTGATGTCCATGGCGAGGAACACGCGGCCATCGTTGGTGATGGTCGGGGTGACCCGCAGCTCCAGCAGCACGTCCTTGAATTCCACGGTCGGCACGTTGTTGCTCTGGCCACCGGTCACCGTCAGGTAGCCGATTTCCTGGCCCTGGCTGATCACCGCCTCGCGCTGGTTGCTGGTGACGATGCGCGGGTTGGAGATCACCTCGCCACGACCTTCCTGCTGCAGCGCCGAGATCTCGACGTCCCAGTTGATGGTGTTGCCGAGGATGGTCAGCGCCAGTGCGCCGGCACCGGCGGGTGCTGCACGGGCGAAGTTCAGGCTCGACGGGTGCAGATGGGCCGGCAGGTCCGCATTGGCCGGATCCTGCATGAACTCGGCGAACGAGTTCTGGTAGTTGACGTTGCTGTCCAGCGAACCCGACGTGATGGCGCGCCCGTCGATCAACCCGTTGTTGGTGATGCCGAAACGTGCGCCGATGTCGCGGGCGAACGATTCGTTGGCGATCACGATGCGGGCCTCGATCACCACCTGGTCGACCGGCTTGTCGAGCGCGGCGACGATGCGCTTGAGCTCCTGCACGCGGGCCGGGATGTCGATCGCCAGCAGGGTGTTGGTGCGGCGGTCGAAGCTCAGGCTGCCGCGCGACGACAGGAAGCCGCGGCTGGTCTGTGTGCCGCTGCCGCCACCCGCCGAACCACCGCCGGAACCGGTCTTGCTCTCCTCGGTCAGCAGCTTTGCGATGTCCTCGGCATTGCCGTAGCTGATCGGGATGTACTCGGTGACCATCTCGGCGCGGTCCTCTATCGCCAGCCGCGCATCCTCGCGTGCCTGTTCGAACGCGGCGATTTCCGACTGCGGCGCCACCCACACGACGTTGCCGTTGCGGCGCTTGTCGAGCTGGCGGGCCTGCAGGACGATGTCGAGCGCCTGGTCCCACGGCACCTGGATCAGGCGCAGGGTCACGTTGCCCTGCACGCTGTCGGAAGCCACGATGTTCAGGCCCGATTCCTCGGCGATCATCTGCAGCACGGTGCGGACCGGGATGTCCTGGAAGTTGAAGGTCACCGCCTGCCCGCTGTAGGCGCGTGGTGCGTCCTCGCTCATGACGCTGGTCGCGGAAGACTGTCCGCCGGTCGCCAGCGCGGTGCCACCGACCGCACGCTGCGGCGCGGCCGCACGCGGCACCAGCTCGACGATGAAGTCGCGCCCGGTCTGGTAGGCCATCGGCTCGAACTCGCCCTGGGCACTCAGCACGATGCGGGTGCCGGTACCGCTCTGCACCGCGTCGATGCGCTGCACCGGGGTGGCGAAGTCGGAGACGTTGAGCGGGCGCTGCAGCGAGGCCGGCAGCGTGCTGTTGCCGACATCGACGACGATGCTGTTGCCCTGTGCGCGCATGTCGGGCGCGGCACCCTCGCCGTCGAAGCTGAGGATCAGCTTGCCGGAGCCGCCTTCGCCGCGCCGGAAGTCGATCTTCGAGACCCCCACCGCACCCGGCAGCTGACGGGCCGGGTCGGCCGCGACCGGAAGTCCGGCCTGGGCCAGCAGCGGCACCGCATAGGACACCGGTTGTGCGGCGTGGACGCCCGCGGTGGCGGCAAGCAGGCCGGCCACAAGGCCGGTCACCACGCCGAACGGGATGCTGCGCGCCGGACGCGGAGCTTGCGCTTTACTCACGATCATCTTGAATCCCCTTTCAATTGTCATTGAGCGCAATCGAAGCCGGCCGCTCCAGCCAGCCGCCCGCGCCATCCGGCACAAGTTCCACCAGCTCCACGCGATCTTCGGCAACCGAAGTCACGCGGCCATCGTTCTGGCCCACATAGTCCCCTGCACGGATCCGGTGGGTCACCTTGTCCGGCGCCATCAGCAATGCGACCAGCCCACTGCCTCGACCGATCGTGCCGACCATGTCGACGCTGTCGAGCGGGAATTCCTCCAGCGGCTGCTTGCGGCGGTTGGAATCGGGCCGCGGTCCGCTGCCCCCGCTATCGGAGGTGAACGCATCGCTGAAGGGATCGCGCAGGCCCTGCGCGGCGTATTCGAAGGTCTCGAACTGCTGCATCACCGGCAGCGGGTCGAGTGGCGGTGCCGGCCGGGCCTGCACATCGGCCACCCATTCCTCGAGGTTGGGCGCTTCGCCCGGCGAGCTGGTGATGTCGCGGCCGCAGGCGGCCAGCGACACGGTGAGTGCGGCGAACGCGAGCGTGCGTGCGGCGGTGTTCAACGGCTTGCCCATATCAGCGGCTCCCCCCGGTATTGGCTGCCGCGTCGGCGCCCAGCTGTTCCTGCGCCGCGGTCTCTTCCTCGTCGAGGTAGCGGTAGGTCTTGACCGTACCCGCCAGCTCGAGCTGTCCACCGGGGCGGATGGCGGTGCCATCGCGCGGCTTCAGCGAGATGTCGTGCATCGTCATGATCACCACCCGCGGCAATGAAGCCACGCCGCTGACGAACGCGCCGAACTGGTGGTAGCTGCCCTGCATGCGCAGCGCGATCGGCTTCTCGGCGTAGAACTCCTGCGGCGACTCCGGGCCCGGCTGGAACAGGTCGTTCTGGATGCCGGTGGCGAGCGCGGTCTGCGAGATGTCGACGATGAGGTCGGGCATCTCGGTACGGCTCGGCAGCTGGCGCAGCATCTGCTGCAGCTGCTGTTCCATCTGCGCGAGCTGCAGTTTCAGCGGTTCCAGGTTAGCGGCGCGGCCCTGCTTGAGGGCGAACTCCTCGCGCTTGGTGACTTCCTGCCCTTCCAGGCCCTGCAACTCGGAGCGCTTGTCGCGGATCACCAGCCACCACAGCAGGCCGAAGATCAGCAGGCCCATCAGGATGCAGAACCCGATCTTGTACTCGCGCGGCCAGGACCCGGTGTTGTTGAAGTCCAGTTCCTTGAGCGACATCTTCCGCTTCTGGCTCACGGGGCGGCTCCTGCGGTCGGGGCGGCGGCATCGGCCGGTGTGGCTTCGGTGTCGATGCCATCGGCTTCGGCGTCACGCGCACTGGGGTTGGCCAGGGTCACGACCAGGGTGAAGGCGTACGGCAGGCCGGCGTTGGAAACCCCACCCTCCGCCGGACGCGCCTCGATGATCGACAGCTCCGGGCGGGTCATCCAGCCCGAGCTTTCGAGGTTGCGCATGTAGGTACTGACCCGCGCGTTGGACTGCGAGCGCCCTTCCAGGGTCAGGCGCTCGCCTTCCTGCTTGAGCGAGGTCAGCATCACGCCGTCCGGGATCGTGCGCACCAGCGAATCGAACAGGTGCACCATCTGCGAGCGGCTGGCCTGCAGCTTCTCGATCACTTCCTTGCGTGCCAGCAGGCGCGCCTTCTGGCGGTCGAGCTCGTCGATCTCGGTGATCTTCTGCTCGACCTGCGCGATCTGCTGGTCGAGGTAGGCGTTGCGCGCCTGCTGCCCCTCGATCTGCGCGTTGTAATACATGTTGACCAGGAACCAGAGCACGACACCGGCCAGTGCGGCCAGGCCGAGCATGACGCCGAACTCTTTCTGACGCTGCTTGCGGCGTTCGGCGCGCCAGGGCAGCAGGTTGATCCGCGCCATCAGTCGAAGCTCCTCATGGCCAGGCCACAGGCGATCATCAGCGCGGGGGCGTCCTGGGCCAGTGCGTGCGCCTGCACGCGCGGCCCGAGCGTCATCTGCGCCAGCGGGTTGGCGACCACCGTCTGCACGCCCAGCTGTTCCTCGACCATCTCCGGCACGCCGGGGATCGACGCGCAGCCACCGGCCAGCACGACATGGTCGACGCGGTTGAATTCGCTGCCGGCGTAGAAGAACTGCAGCAGGCGGCTGATCTGCTGGACCAGCGCTTCCTTGAACGGTTCGAGCACCTCGATCTCGTAGCTCTCGGGCAGGCCACCCTGGCGCTTGGCCAGGCCCGCCTCCTCGTAGCTGAGGCCGTAGCGGCGCATCACCTCGTCGGTCAGCTGCTTGCCACCGAACACCTGTTCACGGGTGTAGAGGCTGCGGCCACCGCGCAGGATGTTGAGCGTGGTCATCGTCGCGCCGACGTCGACCAGGGCGACGATGCCGTCGTGCGGCGCGTTGAGGCCACCCGCCAGCAGCGCGTAGGCGTTCTCGATCGCGAAGGCCTCGACGTCCATCACCCTGGCGGTGAGGCCGCCAAGCTCGAGCGCGGAGGCACGCATCTCGACGTTCTCGGAACGCGAGGCCGCCAGCAGCACCTGCACCATCTCCGGATTGCCGGGAACCGGACCAAGCACCTCGAAGTCGAGGTTCACTTCGTCGATCGGATACGGGATGTAGTTGATGGCTTCGAGCTCGACGGCCGATTCCATCTCGTCCTCGTCGAGCTCGGCGGGCATCGGGATGGTCTTGGTGATCACCGCCGAACCGGCCACGGCCGCAGCGGCGTGCTTGGCCTTCGAACCCGAGCGCGACATCGCGCGACGGATGGCATCACCCACCGCCTCGACTTCGACGATGTTCTTCTCCACCACCGCGTTGGGCGGCAGTGGCTCGACCGCGTAGTGCTCGACGCGGTAGCGCTCGCCCGAGCGCGACAGCTGCAGAAGCTTGACCGCAGTCGAACTGATATCGACGCCCACGAGTGGCGACTGATTTTTTGTGATGAGCCCCACAGGATTTCCCCTTATGCCACGGGCGCTTGGCTGCGCTACGTGCCCCGGCGCATTAAATAACGGACTTTTTACCCCTTGGCAACACGCGGACCGCGGGACCGTGCCGCAGTGCGCGCTTCTGCATCCTCCCCTCGCCCGGCTCCCCTGCCGTGCATGGTGACCGCACCAGTCTCGCACAGGCGCAGGCCAACCCGGCCAAACCTCTATACTCCGCGCCCTGACTCAAGGCTACGCTCTTCGCAGGAACCCGTCGATGTCCCGATTCCGCCGCCTGCTGCGCTGGACGCTGATTGCCGCTTCGGCCGCCATCGTCCTTGGCGTCCTTGCCGTAGCCACCCTGTACTTCGTCGTCTCCGCGCGGTTGCCGGACGTGCAGACCCTGCGCGACGTGGAGATGCAGGAGCCGCTGTATGTCTATGCCAGCGACGGCAGCCTGATGGCGCTGTTCGGCGAGACCCGCCGTTACCCGGTGCGGATCGAGGAGGTTCCGGAGCGCATCAAGCAGGCCTTCATCGCGATCGAGGACAACCGTTTCTACGAGCACCACGGCGTGGACTACCGCGGCGTCGCGCGCGCGATCTGGCTGCTGGCCACCACCGACGACCAGCGCGTGCCCGGCGGTTCGACCATCACCCAGCAGGTGGCGCGGCAGTTCTTCCTGAGTTCGGAATACAGCTATACGCGCAAGCTCGCCGAGATGCTGCTGGCGATGAAGATGGAGCGCGAGCTCAGCAAGGACGAGATCTTCCAGCTGTATCTCAACAAGAGCTTCTTCGGCAACCGCGCCTACGGCATCGCCGCCGCGGCCGAGTTCTACTACGGCAAGACCCTCGACGACCTGACCCTGGACGAGGTCGCGACGCTGGCCTCGATCCCCAAGTTCCCGTCCAGCGGCAACCCGGTCACCAATCCGGAGCGCGCGCGCATCCGTCGCGACTACGTGCTGCAGCGCATGCGCGAGCTGGGCTTCATTCCCGAGGCCGATGAACGCCTGGCGCAGGCGGCGGAGATGCACGCCCGCCCGCACGAGCGGCCGGTCGAGACCTACGCGCCCTACGTGGCCGAGATGGTCCGCCAGGAAATGATCGCGCGCTATGGCGGCGACGTGCTGACGCGCGGCTACCACGTGACCACGACGATCGATCCGGCTGCCCAGCTTGCCGCCGACCGTTCGCTGCGCGACGGGTTGCTGACCTACGACCGTCGCCATGGTTACACCAAGCCCGAACAGCAGTTCGAACTGGCCGACGGCGACGATGCTGCCGCCGCCGCGAGCCATCTGCGCGGGATTCCGGCACAGGCCGGGTTGCTGCCGGCCGTTGTGCTGCGCAGCGGCGGCGGCACGGTCGACGCCGTGCTCGCCGACGGCAGCACGCTGACCCTGGACGCCGCGTCCAGCCGCTGGACCAACCGCGCGCCATCGGCGCTGGTCACGCGCGGCGACATGATCCGCGTACGACGCATCGAGACCGCGTCCAAGTCCGCGCGCGAGGGCGAAGCGGCACCGCCGCCGGCGATCAGCTGGCAACTGGCGCAGGTTCCGCGCGCGCAGGCTGCGCTGGTGTCGATGGAATACGAGACCGGCGCCCTGCGTGCGCTGGTCGGCGGTTTCAGCTTCGCCGGGCAGAAGTTCAACCGTGCCACCCAGGCACGGCGCCAGCCCGGCTCGAGCTTCAAACCCTTCATCTATGCGGCGGCCTTCGAGCGGGGCTTCAACCCGGCGTCGGTGGTGGCCGACGCCCCGGTGGTGTTCCGCATGCGTCGCGGCCAGGAATGGCGCCCGCAGAACGATGACGGCAAGTTCGTCGGCCCGATGCGCCTGCGCGAGGCGCTCGTGCGCTCGCGCAACCTGGTCTCGGTGCGCCTGCTCGACACCATCGGCGTCGACTACGCGCGTCGCTACATCAGCCATTTCGGTTTCGACGAGTCCGAGCTGCCGCCGAACCTGTCGATCTCGCTGGGAACGCCGTCCCTGACGATCATGGAGATCACCCGCGGCTACGCAGCCTTCGCCAATGGTGGTTCGCGCATCACGCCGTGGTTCATCGACGAGGTCCGCGATCGCGACGGCAGCGTGATCTTCAAGGAACAGCCTGCACTGGCCTGTCGCGGTTGCGGTGCCGACGGGCTGCCGGCGACCAGCGCCGACACCTACGTCGTGGACGGCTTCAACCTCGGCCCCACGCAGACACCGGCACCGGCTGTGGCGGCCTCGGACGACGAAGTGGGCGCGGCCGCCGCAGCACCCGCGCCGCGCGATCCGGACGCCCCGGTCGCGCCCCGCGCCATCGACGAGCGCGTGGCCTACCAGCTGGTCTCGATGATGCGCGACGTGGTGAGCCGCGGTACCGGCGCTGCCGCACGTGTGCTCGAACGCGAGGACATCGGTGGCAAGACCGGCTCCACCAACGAACACCGCGACGCCTGGTTCGCCGGCTTCGGCGGCAACCTGGTGACCACGGTGTGGGTGGGTCGCGACGACAACCGCTCGTTGGGCTATCGCGAGTACGGCGGGCGCTCCGCCCTGCCGATCTGGATCGACTACATGCGCGTGGCGCTCGAGGGCCAGCCGATTGCACCGAACCTGCCACCGGCCGGCATGACCCAGGTGGCGGTCAGCGCGAGCGGTCGGCTGCTGCCAGGTGGCACCGGCGGCCTGCTGGAGTACATCAAGAACGAAGACCTCGAGCGCATGGCAGCCGACGTGTACGACAGCTACGAGGACACCATGCCGGGCGAAGAGGCGTTCGATATCTTCTGAGCCCGGCGCCGCTGGGCTCTTCACCCGTCGATCCCGTAGAGTGGGCTTCCCCGTAACCGGGAGTCGTCCATGCACCGCGCACGACAACGTGCCGAGACGCGCACCCGTGAATGGCGCCACCGCCTCGCCCATGAAGCGGCGCGGCTGATGGCCGAAAGCGGCATCCGCGACTACCACCAGGCCAAGGTGAAGGCCGCGCATCGACTGGGCGTCCATGACGACGCTTCGTTGCCGCGCAACCACGAGATCGAAGCGGCGCTGCGCGAATACCAGCGCCTGTTCCAGGCTGACGACCAGGCCGTCGCGCTGCGCGCGTTGCGCGAGGCGGCAGTGCACGCCCTCGAATTCTTCGCGACCTTCGACCCGCGGCTGGTCGGCCCGGTGCTGGACGGCACCGCCGACGCGAATTCACCCGTGCAACTGCAGCTGTTCGCCGACGATGCCGATGCGGTCACCCGCTACCTCGACGAGCACGGGATTCCCGCCGAGGCACGCACGCGGCGCCTGCGGATGGACCGCGAATGCAGCGAGGACGTGCCGCTGTGGATCTTCAGCGTCGACGGGGTGGGCTTCGACCTGACCGTCCTGTCGCCGCTGGCCCTGCGCCAGGCGCCGTTGTCCGGTGTCGACGAACGGCCGATGCGGCGCGCGTCACTGGCCCAGCTCACCCAGCTGCTGGCGGAGGAGGAAATCGCCGGCTACGACGGATCAGCGCCTGCGCGCTGAGAGGTCGGGGCCCGCCCCGGGCCGGGTGCCGCGCCCGCCAGCCCGAACACGTTGAGTTCGATGGCCACGAACGCGGCCAACCACAGGCTCGCGTCCCATGCATCCAGCCAGGCCTCGTCGAGCCCCGCTCCCGCCTGGAGCCACCAGGCGAGCGCGAAACCGGCAAGGGCGGTGTACAGACACCACGCCAGTACGCGCCGCATCCGGTGGACGCGGGCGAGTGCGGCGGGGATTCGCAGCTCCAGCTCCAGCGCCAGCACCACGGCAAGCCAGGTGATGGCGTTGAGGAAGTCGAGGCGCTCACCGTCCAGGGCGTAGTCCACGCAGGCCCAGACCACCGCAAGGCCGGCCAGCGCGCGCAGCAGCCGCAGCAGCGGACGCGACCAGCGCGGCAGGCGCCAGCCACCGGTCTCCCATTCGAACAGCAGCAGCAACAGCACCCAGGCGGCGGTATCGATGGCTTCCGTCGGCGTGCCCGACGTCGCATACAGCGCCACGTTCGCCGCGAGAAGCGAATAGATCGCCCACTTGAAAAGCACGAAGCCGCGGACCAGCCGCGGCTTCGTTGCACCGGCGCGGGCGCCGGAGGTCACCCGGTCAGCGCTGGTCCGCCGCCACATAGTCGCGGAAGTCGGAACCGGTGTAGATCTGCCGCGGACGGCCGATCTTCGCTTCCGGATCGACCTGCTGCTCCAGCCAGTGCGCAACCCAGCCGGCGGTGCGCCCGATCGCGAACATCACGGTGAACATCTCGGTGGGGATCTTCAGCGCCTTGTAGATGATGCCGCTGTAGAAATCGACGTTCGGATACAGCTTGCGCTGCACGAAGTACTCGTCCTTCAGCGCGGCCTCTTCCAGCTTCATCGCGATCTCGAGCAGCGGATCGTCGATGTCGAGCTCCTCCAGCACCTTGTGGGTCATCTCGCGGATGATCTTCGCGCGTGGGTCGAAGTTCTTGTAGACCCGGTGGCCGAAGCCCATCAGGCGGAAGCCGGAGTTCTTGTCCTTGGCGCGGGCGATGGCACTGTCGACGTTGTCGGGAGAACCGATCTCCTCGAGCATCTTCAGCACCGCCTCGTTGGCACCGCCGTGCGCGGGGCCCCACAGCGCGGTGATGCCGGCGGCAACCGACGCATACGGGTTCGCACCGGTCGAGCCCACCAGGCGCACGGTCGAGGTCGACGCGTTCTGCTCGTGGTCGGCATGCAGGATGAGCAGCAGGTCCAGCGCCTTCGCGACGACCGGGTTCAGCTCCAGCGGCTCGCTCGGCACTTCGAACATCATGTGCAGGAAGCGGCTGACGTAGTCGAGGTTGTTGCGCGGATAGCGCACCGGCCAGCCGATCGAATAGCGGTAGGCGGCCGCGGCCAGCGTCGGCATCTTCGCCAGCAGGCGGATGGCGGCGAGGCGACGCTGCTCCGGATCGTTGAGGTCGAGGGTGTCGTGGTAGAACGCCGACATCGCAGCGACCGAACTCGCCAGCATCGCCATCGGATGCGCATCGTGGCGGAAGCCGTGGAAGAAGTTCTTCAGCGACTCGTGCATCATCGTGTGATGCGTGACTTCGTGCTCGAAGCGCGCGAACTCGTCCGCCGTCGGCAGCTCGCCGTTCATCAGCAGGTACGCGACTTCGAGGAAGCTCGACTTCTCGGCGAGCTGCTCGATCGGGTAACCGCGATACAGGAGCACGCCGTTGTCGCCGTCGATGTAGGTGATCGCCGACTTGCACGACGCGGTGGCGGTGAAGCCCGAGTCATAGGTGAAGCAGCCGGTTTCCTTGGGCAGCTTCGAGATATCGATGCAGGGATTGCCGAGGGTGCCGGTGAGCACCGGCAGGGTCACCGACTTGTCGCCGGCGCTCAGCGTGACCTGGTCAAATTCCGACACAGCACACTCCTTTCAGGGTCGTGGCCACACGCGGCGATCGCGGCGTCGCGGCACGGTGATGCAGGGGAACCGCGGCGGCGCCACGGGACTGGCGATTATCGCATACCCGTACGTAGGGACGATCGGCCAAGGGTCCAATACGCCGCCGACGGGCACGCAAATGCCGACGGCCGCCCTGGGGCAGCCGTCGGGGAACCTGGGATGGCACGGGGACACGGACGGTGCCCCTGCACGGTCGCCCGCCGTGGCGGGCCGCCGCGTTACTTGGCGTAACGCTTGCGGAACTTGTCGACGCGGCCGCTGGTATCCATGATCTTGTTCTGACCCGTGTAGAACGGGTGCGAGGCCGAGGAGACCTCGATCTTGATCAGCGGATACTCATTGCCGTCTTCCCACTTGACCGTCTCCTTGGAGGTGGCGGCCATCGTGGAACGGGTCAGGATGCGGAAATCGGACGTCACGTCCTGGAACACGACGTCGCGGTAATCGGGATGGATGTCGGCCTTCATGGCGGCACACCGGAATAGCTGGAAGCCGCCCATTATAGGGGTCCCGCTGCGTCCGTGCAATCCTTCCGGCGCCTTTCAGGCGGCAGCCAGCGCGGCGCGCATCATCGCGTGGAAAGCGGCCGGCTCGTAGCGCATTGCGATGCGGGCGTTGTCGACCTCGCTCTCCTGCCGCAGCCAGTCGACCACGGTGACGCCACGCGTGAGCCGCCCGGCGAGTTCCACGGCGACAGGTCGCTCGGCCCATTCCAGCACGTGGCCCGGCCGCAGCGCACAGGCCATCGCCAACGCATCCGCTGCATGCCAGAGGTCGCCGCGGCGATCCACGGACCACAACCGGGTCTGCCGGGAGATCTCCTCATAGAACGTCGCACGGGCGGATCCGCATGCCAGCCACTGCTCCGCCTCGTCGTGGGAAAAACCGTGGGCCACCGTGGCTTCCCAGTCCACCAGGTCGAAGCGCGGGAAGGCAGCGAAGACCAGGTGCGCGGCTTCCGGATCGAAGGCGATGTTGAATTCCGCCGTGGGGGTCACGTTGCCGTGCGCGGTGACGGCCCCACCCATCACCACGAACCGGCCGACCCGTTGCGGCAGGGTCGGATCGAGCTTCAGCGCCAGCGCGATGTTGGTGAGCGGACCCAGGGCCACCAGCAACAGGCGTCCGGCGTAGGCATGCGACAGGCGCAGGATCGCCAGTGCCGCATGCTCGCCCTCGAGCGCGCGGGTCGCGGGCACGTAGCCGGTGTCGCCGAACCCGTCGCGTCCATGCACATAACCGGCGTCGCGCGCGGGATGCAGCAGCGGCGCGTCGGCACCGGCGAACACCGGCACGTCGAGGCCGCACACCTCCACCAGCTTCAGCGCGTTCGCGGTGGTGTGTGCCAGGCCGACGTTGCCGGCGGTCACGGTGAGCCCGACCACGTGGTGGTCGGGCGCGTTGAAGGCCATCAGCAGGGCCAGGGCGTCGTCGACGCCAGGATCGGTATCGATCAGCAGGGGAATACGGTCGTCCATCGCCCGATTATCACCGGAAGCAGTCACGCCGGGCGTCACGCGGACGCATAGCGCGAAGCGCCACCGATCCAGCGCTCGACCAGGCGGTCGGCGACTCCGGGTGAACGGGCCTGCAGATGCTCGGCGATCGCGTGCACCTGTGGCAGCAGCGCCGCGTCGCGCACCAGGTCCGCGACGCGGAAGCCGGCGATGCCGGTCTGCCGGGTGCCGAGCAACTCGCCCGGTCCACGCAGCTCCAGATCGCGCTCGGCGATGACGAAGCCATCGCTGGTCTCGCGCATCGTCGCCAGCCGTTGTCGCGCAAGCATCGACAACGGCGGCTGATACAGCAGCACGCAGGTCGATGCTTCCGCGCCGCGCCCCACCCGCCCGCGCAACTGGTGGAGCTGCGCCAGGCCGAGCCGCTCGGCGTTCTCGACGATCATCAGCGATGCGTTGGGCACGTCCACGCCGACCTCGATCACGGTGGTCGCCACCAGCAGGCCGAGTGCACCGTCCTTGAACGCGCGCATGACCGCCTGCTTCTCCGCCGGTTTCATCCGCCCGTGCACCAGCCCGACCGCGATCCCCGGCAGCGCGTCGCGCAGTGCCTCGAACGTGCTCTGCGCGGCCTGCGCGACCACCTCGTCGCTGTCGTCGATCAGCGTGCATACCCAGTAGGCCTGGCGCCCGGCCGCGCAGGCGGCGCGGATGCGTTCGACCAGCTCCGGCCGGCGTTCGCCGCTCAACACCACCGTCTGCACCGGCGTGCGACCCGGCGGCAGTTCGTCGATCGCCGACACGTCCAGGTCGGCGTAGGCCGACATCGCCAGCGTGCGCGGGATCGGCGTGGCCGTCATCACCAGCTGGTGCGGCACCAGGCCGCCATCACCGCCCTTGTCGCGCAGCGCGAGGCGCTGGTGCACGCCGAAGCGGTGCTGCTCGTCGACGATCGCAAGCCCCAGGCGGTGGAACCCCACGCCCTCCTGCATCAATGCATGCGTGCCGACGACGAGTTGCGCGCGACCGTCGGCAATGGCCTCCAGCGCGCGGGTGCGCGCACGACCGGTCACCTTGCCGGCCAGCCATGCGACCTCGATGCCAAGCGGCTGCAGCCAACCGCACAGGCTCACGTAGTGCTGCTCGGCCAGAAGCTCGGTCGGCGCGGCCAGTGCGGCCTGCGCGCCGGCCTCGATCGCCTGCAACGCGGCGAGGGCTGCAACCACCGTCTTGCCGGAGCCGACATCGCCCTGCACCAGCCGCAACATTGGCCTGGGCTGTCGCAGGTCGTCACTGATCTGCGCGAACACGCGCTCCTGCGCACCGGTGAGTGCGAACGGCAGCGTGGCGCGCAGGCGCTCGACCAGATCACCCGGCCCGTCGCATACCGGCGCACCATGGCACTGCAAAGCAATGCGTTGGCGTCGCAGGCTGAGGTGGTGTGCAAGCAGTTCTTCGATCGCCAGCCGTTGCTGTGCGGGATGGATACCGGCCGAAAGCGCGGCGAGATCGGCATCGGGCGGCGGGCGGTGCACGGTGAGCAGCGCCTCGCGCAGGCTCGGCACGCTGCGGCGCAGCGTCACCGGCAGCAGGTCGAGTGCGGCGTCGGCCGGCAGGCGGTCCAGCGCCTGGCGCACCAGCTTGCGCAACACCGCCGACCCCACCCCCTCGATCTGCGGATACACCGGCTCCAGGTCCGCATCGAGGACTCCGGCCTCCGCCGTTTCGAGCACCCGGTAACTGGGATGGACGATTTCGAGCCCGTTCTGCCCGGGTCGGGGCGTGCCGTAGACGCGCACCCGCGTGCCGACCGCGAACTGCGCGACCTGGGCGGTGCGGAAATGGAAGAAGCGCAACACCAGCGTGGCGCGCGACCCGTCGTCCAGCGCCACCCGCAACAGCGGGCGATAGCGGAAACCGCGCTCGACCGCTTCGACCACGCCTTCGACCTGCGCCGGTACCCCGGCACGCAGGTCGGCGATGGGGGTCAACCGGGTGCGGTCCTCGTACTGCCGCGGCAGGTGCAGCCAGAGGTCCTGCAGGGTCACGATGCCGCGTGCGGCGAGTTTCTCCGCGGTGCGTGCGCCCACCCCGGACAGCGCAGTCAGCGGAGTGTGCGCGGGGTCGGCCTCGTGTGCTGTGGGCACCTGGAAACCCGGTCAGGCGGCCTGGCGCAGCACCAGGATGGCGTCGACCTCGAAAGCCGCGCCCTTCGGCAACGCCGAAACCTCGATCGTCGAGCGCGCCGGATAGGGCGCGGTGAACACCTCGGCCATCACCGCATTGACGGCTGCGAAGTCGCCGAGATCGGTGAGGTACAGGCCAACGCGCACGACGTCGTCGAGGCTGCCGCCGGCCGCCTCGCAGACCGCGCGCAGGTTGCCGAACGCCTGCCGCGCCTGCGCCTCGATGCCGCCATCGACGAGATTGCCGGTGGCCGGATCGAGTGGAATCTGCCCGGACACGAACACCGTGTCGCCGGCACGCGTGGCCTGCGAATACGGGCCGATGGCGGCGGGAGCATGGTCGGTGCTGACGGGAGTGCGGGGCATGGCGTTTTCCACGGAAGGTGACAGTGGATTCTAACCGTCACCCGCGCGGCGGGCCGCCAGGCGACCCGGCTACAACCGCTGCACCCCGTGCACCACGTTGAGCCTGCGGATCCTGCGGATCACGTCGGCCAGGTGCTTGCGGCCGCGCACCTCGATCGAGAAGCGGATTGCCGCGACGTTGCTGTCGCGCTCGAGGTATTCGACGCCATCGATGTTGGAATCCACCTGCGCGACCGCCGCGGCCACCTGCGCAAGCACGCCGGGACGGTTCGCCACCTCGATGCGCAGGGCCACGCTGAAGTCGCCGGACACCTCGCGGTCCCAGCCGATGTCGACCCAGCGCTCGGGCGACTTGCGGTAATCGGTGACGTTCGGGCATTCGATCCGGTGCACCACGATGCCCTTGCCCGCGGTGTGGTAGCCCATGATCTCGTCGCCGGGGATCGGCATGCAGCAATTGGCGAAGGTGATCACCCCGCGCTCGCTGCCGGTGATCAGGATCTTCTCGAAATGCCGGGTGCCGTCCCGACCGCCCTGCCCGCCGGACTGCGCCAGTGCATGCGCCACCTGCGACGGCATCCGGTTGCCCAGCGCGATGTCGGCCAGCAGCGCCTCCAGCCGCGGGTGACGCGACTCGCCGAGGTAGGCTTCCAGCCGCGCCGCCGGCACGCGTTCCAGCGAACTGCCGAGATCCTCCAGCGCGCGGTCGAGCATGCGATGCCCGAGCTGCACGGCATCCTCGTGCTCGAGTTGCTTGAGCTGCTGGCGGATCGCGGTGCGCGCCTTGCTCGTGGCCACGAATTCCAGCCATTGCGGCTTGGGCAGCGCCGAACGTGCGGTGATGATCTCGGTCTGCTGGCCGCTGACCAGCTTGGTACGCAGCGGTACGAGCTTGCGGTCGACGCGCGCGGCGACGGCATGGTTGCCGACATCGGTGTGCACCGCGTAGGCGAAATCCAGCGCGGTGGCATTGCGCGGCAGCGAGAGGATGTCGCCCTTCGGGGTGAACAGGTAGACCTCGTCCGGGAACAGGTCGACCTTGACGTTCTCGAGGAATTCCAGTGACGAACCGGTGGCGCGCTGCGACTCGAGCAGGTTGGCGATCCACGAATGCGCGCGGGTCTGCGCGCTGGTGGGTGCGCCACCATGCTTGTACGCCCAGTGCGCGGCGATGCCACGTTCGGCGATCAGGTCCATTTCCTCGGTGCGGATCTGCACCTCGATCGGCGAACCGTACGGGCCGAACAGCACGGTATGCAGCGACTGGTAGCCGTTGGCCTTGGGAATGGCGATGAAGTCACGGAAGCGCCCGTCGAGCGGCTTGTAGACCGAGTGCGCGACGCCGAGCGCGTGGTAGCAGTTGGCCACCGAGCGCACGATGACGCGGAAGCCGAAGACGTCCATCACCTGGTCGAAGGTTTTCCCTTCGCTCTGCATCTTGTTGTAGATGCTCCAGGGCGATTTCACCCGGCTCACCAGCCGGTACTGCAGGCCTTCGTTGGCCAGCCGCTGGGCAAGCTGCGCCTCGATCGTCGACAGCGCCTCGCGGCGCACCAGCGGCTGCGCGTTGATGCGCTTGCGCAACACCGAGTGGCGCATCGGATGCAATGCACTGAAGCCGAGATCCTGCAGCTCGGACTTGATCAGGTTCATGCCCAGCCGCTGCGCGATCGGCGCATACACCTCCAGCGTCTCGCGGGCGATGCGTTCGCGTGCGTCGGTCGATTGCGCGCCCAGCGTGCGCATGTTGTGCAGGCGGTCGGCCAGCTTGATCAGGATGACGCGCAGGTCGCGCGCCATCGCCAGCATCATCTTGCGGAAGCTCTCGGCGGCGGCTTCCTGGCGATTGCTGAACTGCAGTTTGTCGAGCTTGGTGACGCCGTCGACGAGCTCGGCCACCTGCTCGCCGAATTCGGCGGCGAGCTCGGCGCGGGTGAGCGGCGTGTCCTCGATGGTGTCGTGCAGGATCGCCGCCACCAGCGTTTCGAGATCGACGTTCTGCTCGGCCAGCACCACCGCCACCGCCACCGGATGGGTGATGTAGGGCTCGCCGGACTTGCGGAACTGGCCCTCGTGGGCCCGTGCGCCGACCGCCCACGCACGGCGCAGGACCTGCCGCTGCGCATCGTCGAGATAGGGCACGGCGCGCTCGAGCACGCGCATGTACTCCGGCACGGCATCGTCTGGCGGCACCGCGACGGGGGCAGCGTGGCTGGAAACCCGGGACATCGAGGAAGCCTAGGCGAAAAGCCCGCATCTGTGGAAGCTTTTCGGCGCGGTTGCGCGACGCGCGCCCTCGTCCACACCGCGTGGCAGATCCAGAAACGCGAACGGCCCCGCTTTCGCAGGGCCGTCGGGATTCGATCATCTCCCCGGCGCAAGTCCGGGTAGCAGGATCAGAGGTCGTCGCCCTTGGCGAGATCCTCGTCGGCAACCACCTCGGCGGCGGCCCACTCCAGCGCCTCGCGCTCCTTGCGCTCGCGCTCGGCCTTGTCGACGGCCTCGATGTAATCGTTGTCGATGCGACGCGCGGCGATTTCGCGCAGGGCGAGCACCGTCGGCTTGTCGTCGTTCTCGCGGTTGTCCAGCTGCGACTCGACGCCGTTGGCCAGCTGGCGCGCGCGCTTGGCGGCCATCATGACCAGTTCGAAACGGTTGTCGACCACCTGCAGGCAGTCTTCGACGGTGATGCGCGCCATGGGGGCTCCCGGCGACCACGCGGGCCGCTCGTTCAATAGGGGTGACAGGACCGGGAAGTCTACCTTCCGGCCAGGGGTCGGCGCAAGCGCGGCCTTTGGGAATCAGTCACTTGCGGGCGTGCTTTCCGCCAGCAACGCTTCGATCAGCCCATGGTGGCGCTGCGCCTGCTGGGCGCGGCGCAACCGGCTGGCGATGAACACCGCGCACAGCTCGTCCACCGCGGTATCGAACTCCTCGTTGACCACCACGTAGTCGAACTCGTGGAAGTGCGACATCTCTTCGCGCGCGGCCGCCAGTCGCCGGGCGATCACCTCGTCGCTGTCCTGGCCGCGCTTGCGCATCCGCAGTTCCAGTGCCTCCCGCGATGGCGGCAGGATGAACACGCTGACCGCTTCCGGCACCTTCTCGCGCACCTGGCGGGCGCCCTGCCAGTCGATCTCGAGCAGCACGTCCTGGCCCGCCGCCAGCTGCGGTTCCACCGACTGCCGCGCGGTGCCCTTCCAGTCGCCGTGCACGCGCGCGCACTCGAAGAAGTCGCCGGCCTCGATCATCGCCTCGAACCCGGCGGCATCGATGAAGTGGTAGTGCTCGGCATGCCGCTCGCCCGGGCGCGGTGGCCGCGAAGTGAACGAGATCGACAGGCGGATCGCCGGGTCGCGCGCAAGACAGGCGTTGACCAGGCTGGACTTCCCCGCGCCCGAAGGCGCCGCAACGATGAACAGCGTCCCGCGCATCAGGCGCGGCCCCGTCGTTGCGGGATGATGCAATGCGCGGCCGGGGCCGGAAGCCGGGTGTGCCTACTCAATGTTCTGCACCTGCTCGCGGATCTGGTCGATCAGCACCTTCAGCTCCACCGCCGCCTGCGAGGTGCGGCGGTCGACGGACTTCGAGCCCAGCGTGTTCGCTTCGCGGTTGAACTCCTGCAGCAGGAAATCCAGCCGTCGGCCGACCGGTTCGCGTTGCGACAGTACGCGACGGATCTCGTCGATGTGGCTGTCGAGGCGGTCGAGTTCCTCGTCGACATCGAGCTTCTGCAACGCCAGCACCAGCTCCTGCTCGAGCCGGCCCGGGTCGAGCGGCTGCGGGA
The DNA here is from genome assembly GCF_004803715.2 of Luteimonas yindakuii. NCBI lineage: Bacteria > Pseudomonadati > Pseudomonadota > Gammaproteobacteria > Lysobacterales > Lysobacteraceae > Luteimonas > Luteimonas yindakuii. The sequence goes on along the minus strand of NZ_CP039383.2, from coordinate 775,711 downwards.
GATCGGCCAGGCGTGTTTCCAGGCGTACCCGCTGGCCGTCGCGGATCGCGGGCACCATGGCGCGCACTTCGCCAGCAATGCGTTCGATGCCGTCCACGCGTTCGGCGATCGCCGCCTGCAATTTGCCGCCCTCGCGTTCGCGCGCGGCGACGAAGTCGTCCAGCACGTCGTCCAGCAGCGCCAGCGCCGCGGCCTGCATCGCATCGGCATCCACGGCGCGCGCCTGCAGCACGCCGGGCACCTGCAGCAACTCCGCCAGGCCGGTGTTGAGCCCCGGAAAGCGCGACTGCAGCGACGCCGCCAGCGTTGCCAGCTGGTCGAGCACCGCCTCGTTGAGCTCGAGCTGGCCACTGGCCTCGCCGTGGCGCAGGCGCAGCGCGAGATCCAGCTTGCCGCGCGACAGGCGCGCCGCTACACGTTCGCGAAACAGCGGCTCCAGCGCGCGCAACTCGTCGGGCAGGCGGGTGCCGACTTCGAGGTAGCGGTGGTTGACCGCGCGCAGCTCGCAACCCAGCGTGCCCCAGGGGGTCGTGCGCTCGCCGGCGGCAAAGGCGGTCATGCTGCGGATCATGCGGGCGTGGGGTCGGCTGCGGGCGTGCAGTATAGGACAGGCCCGCGCGCGGCCAGGCAGCGGGACCGCCCCTGCTAGACTGCCGCGCCCGCACCGCCGCGAGCATCCGCATGACCGACACCGTGACCCGCCCGAGCGGCCGTCTCCCCGCACAGCTGCGTGATGTACGCATCGAGCGCGGCTACACCCGCCATGCCGAAGGCTCGGTACTGGTCTCGTTCGGCGAAACCCGCGTGCTGTGCACCGCCAGCGTGGAGAACCGGGTGCCGGGCTTCCTGCGCGGCAAGGGCGAGGGCTGGGTCACCGCCGAGTACGGCATGCTGCCGCGCGCCACCAACACCCGCAACGACCGCGAGGCCGCGCGCGGCAAGCAGGGTGGCCGCACGCTGGAAATCCAGCGGTTGATCGGCCGCACGCTACGCGCCTGCGTGGACCGCGCGGCGCTCGGCGAGCGCACCATCACCCTCGACTGCGACGTGCTGCAGGCCGATGGCGGCACCCGCACCGCCGCCATCACCGGTGCCTACGTGGCGCTGGTGGACGCGGTCCGCCTGCTGCAGAAGCGCCGCGAGATCACCCGCGACCCGATCTTCGGCGCCGTCGCCGCGGTCTCGGTCGGCGTCTACCGCGGCGTGCCGGTGCTCGACCTCGATTACGCCGAGGACAGCGCCTGCGATACCGACATGAACGTGGTGATGAACGACGGCGGCGGCTTCATCGAACTGCAGGGCACGGCCGAAGGCCACGCCTTCCGCCGCGACGAGCTCGACGCCCTGCTCGGCCTGGCCGAGGCCGGCATCGGCGAACTGCTGGCGCTGCAGCGCGCGGCGCTGGAAAAGTGAGCGGGCTGCAGCGTCTGGTGCTTGCCAGCGGCAACCGCGGCAAGCTCGCCGAGCTGCAGGCATTGCTGGGCCATGGCGGGCTCGAGCTCTCGGTGCAGGCCGACCACGGTGTCGAGGACATCGAGGAAACCGGGCTAAGCTTCCTCGAGAACGCGCTGCTCAAGGCGCGCCACGCCGCGCGCACCACCGGGCTGCCGGCGCTCGGCGACGACTCCGGGCTGTGCGTCGATGCGCTTGGTGGCGCACCGGGGCTGTACTCGGCACGTTACGCGGGCACGCACGGCGATGCCGCGGCCAACAACGCGAAGCTCCTCGCCGCCCTGCGCGATGTCCCCGCGCACGCGCGCACCGCGAGGTTCTACTGCGTGCTGGTGCTGGTGCGGCACGGCGACGATCCGCAGCCGCTGATTGCCGAAGGTATCTGGGCGGGGCACATCCTCGAGGCCGCGCGCGGCGGGCACGGCTTCGGCTACGACCCGCTGTTCCTCGATCCGCAATCCGGCCTGAGCGCGGCGGAACTGTCTCCCGCGGTCAAGAACCGCATCAGCCATCGCGGCCGCGCGTTGGCGGTCCTGCGCGAACGGATCGCCGGCCCCTTGCCTCCAGCCTGAAACCGGGCTTCCGGCCGCGGCTTTCGCCCCCATATCGGGACCACGTGCCGCCCGGCGCAGACACCATGGCAATGCTGACCACCCCACCCCTCGCGCTGTACGTGCACCTGCCCTGGTGCGTGCGCAAGTGCCCGTACTGCGATTTCAATTCGCACCAGCCGCGTGGCGGCCCGCCGCCGTTCTCGGCCTATGTCGACGCGCTGCTGGCCGACCTCGACCAGGACCTTCCGCTGCTCTGGGGCCGCCCGGTGCATTCGGTGTTCTTCGGCGGCGGCACGCCCAGCCTGTTCCCCGCCGCCGACATCGACCGCTTCCTGCAGGGTGCGGCGGCGCGGCTGCGGTTCGCACCGGGGCTGGAAATCACCCTCGAAGCCAATCCGGGCACGGCCGAGCATGGGCGCTTCGAGGATTACCGCGCCGCCGGCGTCAACCGCATCAGCTTCGGCATCCAGAGCTTCGACGACGGCTGCCTGCAGCGTCTGGGACGCATCCATGACAGCGCCGAGGCCGAGCGTGCGGTGAAGCTTGCGCAGGATGCGGGCATCGACAATCTCAACCTCGACCTGATGTACGCGCTGCCCGGGCAGGACCTGGCGATGGCCGAGGCCGATGTCGAACGCGCGGTGGCGCTCGCGCCCGCCCATATTTCCCATTACCAGCTCACCCTCGAGCCGAACACGCTGTTCGCCGCGCGTCCGCCCGAGCGCTTGCCCGACGACGACCTCGCCTGGGACATGCAGGAGCACTGTCAGGCGCAGCTGGCAGCTGCCGGCTACGCGCAGTACGAAGTGTCGGCCTATGCGCAGCGGGGCCGGCAGTGTGTGCACAACCTCAACTACTGGCGCTTCGGCGACTATCTCGGGATCGGCGCCGGCGCCCACGGCAAGATCACCCTCGGCCACGAGCAAACGATCCTGCGCCGCTGGAAGCAGCGCCATCCGACCGCGTGGCTGGCCAGTGCCGGCACCCCCGCCGGCATCGGGGGCGACGACCGCATCGCGCCCCCGCGCCGGCCGTTCGAATACATGCTCAATGCGCTGCGGCTGCTGGAAGGGTTCCGCCTCGAGCAGTTCGAGGCCTGCACCGGCCTTCCGCGCGAAGCCATCGCCCGCCCGCTGGCCATGGCGATGGAGCGCGGTTGGCTGGAAGCGCGCGACGGGCGCATACTGCCGACGGCGCTGGGGGGGCGCTTCGGCAATGACGTCATCCAATTGTTCATGGACGAAGACGGCGACTGAGCGTCGCCTCCGTGCTGGCGGCACTCGCCCCGGCGTGGTAAGAACGGTGACCGACCTCACATTCCGGGGCGCACCATGACGCCGCACAGGGAACCTGCGACGCCGTCCAGCCTCGCTTCGGCAGGCTTGCCGCCACGCGTGCGCAAGGTCCTCGATCGCAGCCTGCACCTGGTCTCCGAAGAGCTCGACCACGGCCTGACGCGCATGCTCGACGAGTTCGAGCGCGAGCTGTTCCGCCTCGCCGACCTTGCCCGCAACCCGGGCGCCGAGTCCGGCTACATGCAGGCGCTGCGCAGCTTCCGTCTCAACCGGTCGGACCTGGTGCCGCGCTTCATGCTGGGCATCGAGCGCGCGCTGGCGGCGATCCGGCGTTCTGCGCCGGCAAACGCCGAGACCAGCGCCCGCGGCGAGGTCAGCTTCCGCAATCTCAGCCTGGTCGAAACCGCGGTGATGGACGAGGGCACCGTGCTGCGCGAAGTCGGCAGCCGCCAGGAGGGCCGCGCGACGCTGGCGCTGCACCTGCTCGGCCAGCGCTTCGGCGTGCTCGCCGGCAAGCCCGCGTTCGACGCGATCCGCCTGCCGCTGGGCCCACACGTGTTCTGCGACGCGTTGCGCGAAGCCGCGGTGGCACTCGAGATCACCCACGATGCACGGCTGCTGCTCTACCGGATCTTCGACCGCCAGGTCATGGGCGGCTATCCGCAGCTGCTCGACCGCATCAACGAACTGATGGTGGCCGAGGAAATCCTGCCGGCGCTTACGTTCATCCCGCTGCGCGCGCGCCCGGCACCGGTGCCGCCACGCGAAGCTTCGCCCGTAGCTGCGGGCGAACGCACGGCGGCGGCGAAGCGGGCGTCGGAGCAGCCGTCGGCACAGCCGACCCAGCCGCATGCCCAGGGCACGCCACGCCCGCATACCGCCTGGTTCGGCGAACCCCAGCCGCCGGACGATGACGGCGACGAGGCGGCCGCGTTCGCGACCCTGCAGGAGCTGCTCTCCGGCCGCCGTGCGCTGCTGGACAAGTTGCGCCCGGGGCGCGATGACGGCCCGCGCCGCGAACTGGGCACCAGTGACCTGGTGGGCAAGCTGCGCGCGCTGCAGCAGCAGCCCGCTGCCACCGCCAGCCAGGCCAACCTGCTGGAGATCAAGCGCGCGGTGCTGGCGCAGACCCGCCACACCAGTGGCGAGGCCGCCGCGCTGTCACCGGAGGACAACGACACCTTCGAATTGCTGGACCTGCTCTACCAGCAGCTCGAATCGGAACTGCGCCGCGACGCACCGACTGCCGGGCTGGTGCGCCAGTTGCAGGTGCCGCTGCTGCGGATGGCCCTGCTCGACCGTGCATTCTTCCTGCGCTCGCAGCATCCGGCGCGGCAACTGCTCAACACCGTGGCCGAGAGCGCCGCGCGCTGGATGGACCGCGACGAACTCGACCCGCAGCTGATCGAGCCGTTGCAGCAGGCGGTGTCGCAGGTGGTCACCGGGTTCGACCAGGATCCGGAAGTGTTCGCGCAGGCGCAGGCACAGCTGCAGGAGCGCATCCAGGTCCACGTGCGCCGCGCTGAAATGACCGAGCGCCGCCACGTGGAAGCCGCGCGTGGCAAGGAGAAGCTCGAAGTCGCACGCCAGCGCGCGGGCGAAGTGCTGGCCAGCGAGATCGGTGAGCATCGCCTGCCGCGGTTCGCGCGTTCGCTGCTCAACCAGGCCTGGAGCGACGTGCTCACCCTCACCCTGCTGCGCCAAGGCGAGGAGTCCGAGGCATGGCAGACCCAGCTCGATGTGACCCGGCGCGTGGTCGCGGCCTGTGGCGACGGCGGCACCGATGCCGCGCTTGCCGGCCAGGTCGAGGAGGCACTGGGCCAGGTCGGCTACCACGGCGAGGAGGCCAAGGTCATCGCCCAGCGGCTGGCCGGGTGCTCCGACGACGAGGACGACCCCGCGTCGCGCACCGAACTGGCGATGAAGCTGAAGGCGCGCGTTCGCCTCGGCGAGGACAAGGCGGCGCAGGTACGGCCGAAGCCGCCGCCGCGCACGCCGGCCGAACAGGCGCAGTACGAACAGCTGCGGGTGATGCCGTTCGGCGTGTGGATCGATTTCGTGCAGAACCAGCAGGGCGACATCAGCCGCCGGCGCCTTTCGTGGTTCAGCCCGATCACCGACAACGCCCTGTTCGTCAACCAGCGCGGGCAGCGCGCGGCCGAGATCTCGCTCGACAGCCTGGCGCGGATGCTGGTCAACGGCCAGGCGCGCATGGTCACCGCGGACCGCGGGCGGCTGGTCGACCGCGCCTGGCAGGCCGCCGTCAACACCCTGCGCAGCTTCGCCGGCCGTGGCGAGGGCGCACAGCCCGCAGGAGTGCCGGCATGATCCAGGAGTTCCGCCGCGCACGCCGGCGCAAGGCCGCCGACATGATCCAGGTCGGCGACGCGATGACCGGGCAGATGGTCGGCCGCATCGGCAACCTGTCGGAAACCGGCCTGCTGCTGATCGCCAACAGTTCGCTCGAGAACGACGCGCTGTACCAGTTGCGCTTCACCCTGCCCGGCCGCACCGCCGGCACGCTCGGCGAAGACCTCGAACTCGGCGCCCAGCTGTTGTGGAGCGACCGCGCCAGCGCGCCTGGGCAGGTCTGGGCGGGCCTGCGATTCGTCGCCCTGAGCGACGCGCAGGCGCGGTGCCTGCGGGCGTGGGTGGAATCGCCGGGCGGCCAGTTCGTCTGAGCCCCGGCCGGCCGGCAGGCCATTGGCGGATGCGGGACAATGGCGGTTTTCCAGAACCGGGAGCCGCCTGCGATGAGCGTCGACCTCGCACCCCTCTACGCCGACCACCTCGCCACCCTGCAGCGCCGCACCGCGGTCGCACTCGAGCGCGGCGGCTTCGACAGCCTCGTCGTGCCGGCAGGCACCCTGCATTACCAGGTCTTCGACGACCGCGATTATCCCTACGCCGCCAACCCGCAGTTCAAGGCCTGGGTGCCGCTGGTGCGCCATCCGGGCAGCTGGCTGGTGGCCACGCCGGGTGAGCGTCCGAAGCTCGTCTACCTGCAACCGTTCGACTACTGGCACGTGGTACCCGAAGCGCCCTCGGGGCTGTGGACGGAGCATTTCGACGTGGTGGTCATCCGCACGCCGGAGGAAGCCCTGCAACACCTGCCCCGGGATGCAGCGCGTTGCGCGATCCTGGGCGAACCGCAGAGTGCGCTCGGCGCGTTCGTCCCCAACAACCCGCAGCCGGTGCTCGACTACCTCGACTACCACCGTGCGTACAAGACCGCCTACGAGATCGAGATGATGCGCGCGGCCACCGTGCGCGGCGTGCGCGCGCACCGCGCGGCGGAACGCGCGTTCCGGGCCGGCGCCTCCGAATTCGGCATCCACCTGGCGTACTGCCAGGCCGCGGGGCAGGACAGCACCGAGCTGCCGTACAACAACATCGTCGCGCTCAACGAGCACGCGGCGGTGTTGCACTACACCGAACTCGACCGGCTGCCGCCGAAGCCGGTGCGCAGCTTCCTGATCGACGCCGGTGCCAGCCATGCCGGCTATGCCTGCGACATCACCCGCACCTGGGCGAGCGACCGCGACGGCGAATTCCAGGCGCTGATCGACGCCGTCGACGCCGTGGAACGCCGGTTGTGCGAGCGATTCACCGCCGGCACCGACTATCGGCAGCTGCATCTCGACGCGCACCTGGCGCTAGCGGGCGTGCTGCGCGATGCCGGGGTGATCCGGATGTCGGCGGAGGCCGCGCTGGAATCCGGCGTCAGCAGCAAGTTCTTCCCGCACGGCCTCGGCCACGGGATCGGCCTGCAGGTCCACGACGTCGCCGGCTTCGCCGCCTCCGATGCCGGTGGCACCCTGCCCAAGCCCGAAGGCCATCCCTACCTGCGCCTGACCCGCACCCTCGAACCGGGGATGGTGGTCACCAACGAGCCCGGCATCTATTTCGCCGACCTGCTGATGCGCGAGCTGCGCGAAAGCGCGCACGCGGGCGAGGTCGACTGGGATCGCGTGGACGCATTGCGCCCGTATGGCGGGATCCGCATCGAGGACGACCTGGTCATCACCGCGGAGGGTGCACCGGTGAACCTCACCCGTGAGGAGTTCGCGCGCACCAGCGCGGGCTGACCGCGGGGCCCGGGCGGCGTTGCGACGCGCCGCCCGCTCAACTCAGCCGCGCGCGGCCATGAAGGCCTCGATCTCGTCGGCGCTGCGTGCAAGTCCCGCGGTGAGCACGTCGTGGCCGTCGCGGGTGATCGCGAGGTCATCCTCGATGCGCACGCCGAGGCCGCGCCACTTCGCCGCCACGCCCGGCGCATCGGGAGGGATGTAGAGGCCGGGTTCGATGGTGAACACCATCCCCGGTTCGAGCAGCCGGGACTCGCCGTCGATGCGGTAGTCGCCGACATCGTGTACGTCCAGGCCCAGCCAGTGGCCGGTCTTGTGCGGATAGAAGCGCTTGTAGGTGCCGTCGGCGATCAGCTTGGCCGCGCGCCCCTTGAGCAGGCCCAGCCGCAGCAGGCCCTCCACCAGCACTTCCACCGCGGTGTCGTGGATCACCCCGTAGGCGACGCCCGGGCGTGCCCGCGCGCAGCTTTCCGCATGCGCCTCTAGCACCACGTCGTGCAACGCGCGCTGCGCGGCGGTGAACCTCCCGCTGGCCGGGAACGTGCGGGTGATGTCGGCCGCGTAGCCACGGTATTCGGCGCCGGCATCGATCAGCACCAGGTCGTCGTCGCCGATGCGCGCCCGGTTGGCGCGGTAGTGCAGCACGCAGGCATTCGCGCCGGCGCCGACGATGCTTTCGTACGCCGGCTGCGCCTCGTTGCGGCGGAACACGTACTCCAGCTCCGCCTGCAGGTCGTACTCGTGCATGCCAGGCCGTACGGCGCGCATCGCCGCGGCATGCGCCTCGACGCTGATCCGCGCCGCGCGCTTCATCAGCCGCAGCTCGTCGCGCGACTTGAACAGCCGCATCTCGTCGAGCAGGTGGCCCAGTTCGAGGAATTCGTGCGGGGGCTGCGCACCCAGCCGCACCTGCGCACGGACGCGGTTGAGCCAGCCGATCAGCTTCAGGTCGAAGTCGGTGTCGCGGCCGAAGTGGTAGTAGACGCGGGTGCGCCCTTCCAGCAGACCCGGCAGGATCTCGTCGAGGTCGTCGATCGGGTAGGCATCGTCCATGCCCAGTGCATCCACCGCGCCCTCCGGCCCCACCCGCGGGCCATCCCAGGCCTCGCGCTCCGGATCACGCTCGCGACAGAACAGCAGCGCCTCGCCGTGCGCGCGACCCGGTACCAGCACCAGCACCGCGTCCGGCTCCTCGAAGCCGGTGAGGTACCAGAGGTCGGAATCCTGCCGGTAGGGGAAATGCGTATCGCGGCTGCGCACGCGCATCGGCGCGGACGGCAGCACCAGGATCGCGTTGTCGCCCGCCATGCGCATGAGCTGGCGACGGCGGCGTGCGTACGGATCGGGAACCGCGCGTGCAGTGGACATCGCTCAGTTCAGCCGCTGCCGATGGCGCGGCCCCAGCGCACAGTCGCCGTGCAGCAGCAGGACCGCCACGCGCACGAACTCCTCGATCTCGGCCAGCGCGCTTTCCTCTTCGTCGTCGCCCGACTCCTGCGGTGCCGCCGCCGCCAGTCGCGCCAGGTCCACCAGCGCCTCGCGACCCTCGGTGGACAAGGCACTGGCCTCGCCCGCGGCGAGCCCGAACGCACCGAGAAAGCCGCGGCACCACTCGAACAGCGCGCCGCTGCGGTCGTACAGCGAAGCCGACGGCGCGGGCAGCAGCAGCTCGAAGCCGAAATCGCGGTCTTCCAGCTGTGCCGACGTTGCCGCGCGCAGGCCGTCGAGCGACTCGTCGTCAGCGATCTCCGGATCGGCCAGCGCACGCGCCAGCCAGCCGGCGCTCGCGTCGCCGCCACCGGCGAGCCATCCGGCGACGATGCCATGCAGCTCGGAAACGCTGGCGGTCAGGCCCAGCCGGCGGATCGAGCGTTCGATCTCGTCGGCGGCGGGAAGTTCGTGCTCGGACACGGCTGCGGTCCTTACGGAGGGCGCACCAGTCTAGAGCCTGCCCGCGCAACCGGCACGCCTCCGGCGGTGCGGTGCCCGCGCAACTTGCTGCCCGCCCGCGGCAGTGCCTACACTCGTTTGCCGCCGCCCGCGGCATGGAGTTGCCCGCACGTGGCCGATCCACTCGATCCGCACCTCCTCGTCGCCATCGCACTTGCCTGTGTCGCGCTTGCACTGATCGCGGGGATCGCCGCATGGCGCCAGCGCGTCCGTCACCGGCGCGAGATCGAGGTGCTGCGGCGGCGCAAGGAACGCCTGAAACAGGCGCTGTGGGCCACCGGCGAGCGCTACTGGGACTACGCGCTGGACAGCCAGCGGGTGACCCTGCTGGAAACCGAACGGGGCAACGGCACGCTGCGGCTGCACGAGCGCGACATCGACCTCGAACAGGTGCTGCTGCCCGGCTACCTCGACACCGCCCGCGAGCGGATGGCCGCGTATCTGTCCGGCCAGGCCCGCAGCTTCGAATACGACATGCGCGTGCACGCCCAGGACGGCCGGCTGCGCTGGGTCCGCGTGCGCGGGCGCACTGTCGAATTCGATGCTGCACAGCGGCCGCGGCGCGTCGCCGGCACCCTGGTGGACATCACCCGCGCGCGCGGCGAGGAACGCGATCGCCGCATCGCCACCGAGGTGCTGCGCAGCATGAGCGAGGCGGTATCGGTGGTCGATGCCGACTTCAACTTCGTCACCGTCAATCCGGCGTTCGCGCGGATGACGGGATACACGGCCGAAGAGGTGATCGGCCGCAACGCCCGCGTGCTGGACAGCCACCAGCACGAGGCCGCGTTCTACGAGCACATCCGCAAGCGGCTGGTGCGCTCGGGCCGCTGGAGCGGCGAGATGTGGCAGCGCCGCTCGGACGGCGAGGAATTCCTCTGCGCGATCGAGGCCAGTGCCGTGGTCTCCGACGATAGCGAGGATTCGACGCTCTACGTCACCGTGCTCAACGACATCACCCAGCAGAAGCGCACCGAGCAGGAGCTGCGCTACCTCGCCAACTTCGACACCCTCACCAACCTGCCCAACCGCTCGCTGCTGTCGGAACGGCTGTCGCGCGCCATCGTCCGCGCGCGCCGCGAGGGTACCCGCATCGCGGTGCTGTTCCTCGACCTCGACCGTTTCAAGGACATCAACGATTCGCTCGGCCATGCCGCCGGCGACCGCATCCTGCGCGCCGCCGCCAGCCGCCTGCAGCAGACCGTGGGCGAGCAGCACACGGTCGCGCGGCTGTCGGGTGACGAGTTCACCGTCATCCTCGAGGGGATCGACGGCCCGCAGGACGCCGAGCGCACCGCGCGCGAGATCATCATGGCGTTCGAGGCGCCGCTGCTGCTCGACGGCCGCCAGGAGATCGCGATCTCGCCGTCGATCGGCATCAGCATCTATCCCGACCACGGGCAGGTGCCGACCGAACTGCTCAAGCGTGCCGACACCGCGATGTACCAGGCCAAGAGCGCCGGCCGTCGCACCTTCATGCGCTACGACGACGCGATGGATGCCAGCACGCGCCAGCGGGCCCGGTTGTCGGCCGGACTGCGCAAGGTGCTCGATCGGGGGGAGCTGCGGCTGGTGTTCCAGCCGCGGCTGAGCCTCGCCCGCTCGCGCATCAGCGGCGTCGAGGCGTTGCTGCGCTGGTACAGCGACGAACACGGCGAAGTGGCGCCGGATGACTTCATCCCGCTGGCCGAGGAGAGCGGGCTGATCCTGGAGATCGGTGAGTGGGTGCTGCGCGAGGCCTGCCTGACGTTGCGGCGCTGGCAGCAGCACGGCGCCGGCGACCTCACCCTGTCGGTGAACGTGTCGATGCTGCAGCTTCTGCGCGGCAACTTCCCCGAGGTGGTGCGGCGCGTGCTCGAGGACACCGGCCTGCAGCCGTCGGTGCTGGAGCTGGAACTCACCGAGAGCGTGCTGATGGCCAATGCGGCGCAGAGCGCGACCACGCTGCAGGCCTTCCGCACCCTCGGCGTGTCGTTGGCGATCGACGACTTCGGCACCGGCTATTCGTCGCTCGCGTACCTGAAACGACTGCCGATCAACACCATCAAGATCGACAAGGCGTTCATCGATGGCCTGCCGGGTGATCCCGAGGATGTGGCCATCACCAGCACGGTGATCTCCATGGGCCATTCACTCGGCCTGCGGGTGGTCGCCGAAGGCGTGGAAACCGAGGCCCAGCTCGGGTTCCTGGCCCAGCAGCGCTGCGACGAGGTGCAGGGCTTCTGGCTCTCCCCACCGCTGGACGCACACAGCGCGCTCGGCTTCATCCGCAACTGGGACGGCGCACGCCAGGCTCCGCGGGCGCACGCCAGCAGCCTGCCTTGACCGGCCCCCGGCCGCTGCCTATCGTGCCGCCATGGACCACCCCCGATGTCGCCGCCCAGCTTCGCGCCGTTGCCAGCCGCATCGATGGCCTGGTCGACCGCGTGCAGCGGTTGACCGAGGAGAACCGCAGCCTGCGCCAGCAGGAACAGCTCGCCGGCGAACGCTCGCAGCTGTTGACGCGCAACGAACAGGCACGCACCCGGGTCGAGGCGATGATCGCCCGGCTGAAGTCGCTCGAGCAGCACACGTGAGCAGCGGCGAGCCGGTCAATGTGCGCGTGCTCGATCGCGAGTACACGGTGGGCGTGGCTCCGGGCGAGCGCGAGGCGCTGGTTGCGGCCGCGCGCCTGCTCGATACCCGCATGCGCGAGCTGCGCGGCAGCAACCGCATGGCGGCGATCGACAGGATCGCCGTGCTCGCCGCGTTGAACCTCGCCGCCGAACTCCAGCTCCTGCGTAGCGAACACGACGCACGCGACCGCGAACTGCGCCAGGCGATGGCAGTCATCGAGCGCAGGCTCGACGCGGTCGACTGATCACTGCGCCGCTCACCGTGCGCAGACACAACTGAATCCCTGCCGGCCGCACCGACTGCCGGGCATGCGCTTCGTGCGCAGGGCGCTATACTCCGTCTGCGTCCTCTGCTGTGTCGACAGCCTGCAAAACATTCGCCTTGTCCCTTAATACGACCTCGGGGATGTGACGGATCCGGGTGTGCAAGTCCGCCCCGTGCGGAAAGCCCGATGGATCCCCAGCATTCCCACTTGAACCCCGGGTTCAAGGTCGTTTCGCAGGCATCTTCATTGGCGGAGGACGTATTGAATTCTGCCGCGGGCGCGGTGGTAGTCCGGGTGTCGAACCCTGGCTTCCACCGCGCCCGCTGCGTTCCAGGCCGGGCATGACGAAGCGTCGCCACTCGGCGACAATGACGTCGATGCACACCTTGCCTCCCATCCTGTGATCGTGGATCGCGACGCGCTACGACGTGAACTCCGTCAGCGCCGCCGCGCAGTGCCGCCGGCGCAACGGCTGCAGGCCGCGGAAGCGGTCGCCGAGCGGCTGCAGGCGTTGCCTTTCATGCCGACGCAGGGCTACGTGGCCGGCTACTGGGCGATGGATGGCGAACTTGCCCTGCACGTCTGGCAACTGCGACTTCCCCCCGGACTGGTCTATTGCCTCCCGGTCCTGCACGACGACGGCCGCCTCCGCTTCGCACCGTGGCGTGCCGGCGATCCACTGGTGACGAACCGCTACGGCATCCCCGAGCCGGACCTTGGCCCGGAGGCCTGCCTGGAGGCTGGCGCCATCGCACTGGCCGTACTGCCGCTGGTCGCGTTCGACCGCAGCGGGCAGCGGCTGGGCATGGGAGCCGGCTGGTACGATCGCACCTTCGCGCAACGCCGCGACAGCGCGGGTCCGCCGTGGCTTGCGGGCGTGGCCTACTCCTTCCAGGAAGCCGAGCGGCTCGACGCCCGATCGTGGGATGTGCCGCTCGACGCCGTCTGCACCGAAACCGAGACCCTGATTCCGGTGACCGCATGAGCCCACCCAAACGCTATTGGCTGATGAAATCCGAACCGTCGGATTTCTCCATCGACGATCTGCAACGCGTCGGAACCGAACCATGGACCGGCGTGCGCAACTTCCAGGCGCGCAACTTCATGCGCCAGATGCAGGTTGGCGACGGGGTCCTGTTCTACCACTCGAGTACGCAGGTGCCCGGCATCTACGGGCTCGCGGAAGTGGCCTGCGCGAGCTACCCGGACCCGACCCAGTTCGATCGGAAGTCCAAGTACTTCGACGAGAAGTCGACCCGCGAGGAGCCGCGCTGGTCCCTCGTCGACGTGCGCTACGTGCGCCACCTGGCCAAGCCGGTACCGCTTGACCTGATCCGCACGCAGGTCGACTCGCTGGGCGAGGAATTCGCACTGATCCGTAGAGGCAGCCGGCTGTCCGTGCTGCCTGTCACCGCCGCGCAGTGGAAGATCCTGCTCGGCCTCGAACACAAGGCCTGACCGATGTCCGATTCAAAGCGCCTCGCCGGCGAGAAAGCCATCGAATTCGTCGAGGACGGCAGCATCGTCGGCGTCGGCACCGGCTCCACCGTCGCCTATTTCATCGATGCGCTGGCGCGGATCCGCGGCCGCATCGAAGGCGCAGTGTCGAGCTCGGAGCAGAGCACCGCGCGCCTCAAGCAGCACGGCATTCCGGTGATCGACCTCAATGCCGCCGGGCCGTTGCCGCTCTACGTCGATGGCGCCGACGAATGCGATCCGCACAAGCACCTGATCAAGGGCGGCGGCGCCGCGTTGACGCGCGAGAAGATCATCGCGCAGGCGAGCCAGCGCTTCGTCTGCATCATCGATCCCGCCAAGCGCGTGCCGGTACTCGGGCGCTTCCCGTTGCCGGTGGAGGTGATCCCGATGGCGCGCAGCATGGTGGCGCGGGAGATCGTCGAACTCACCGCGGGCCAGCCGGTCTGGCGCGAGAACGTCGTCACCGACAACGGCAACTGGGTGCTCGACGTCCATGGCCTGGAGATCACCGATCCCGTCGCGCTGGAACAGCGTCTCAACCAGATCCCCGGCATCGTCAGTGTCGGCCTGTTCGCACGCCGGCCGGCCGACGTGGTGATCGTCGGCGGCGAGCCGCCGCTGGTGCTCTAGCCGCCGCCGGAGCCCCACGTCATCCACTGAACGCAGCTCCGGGCAAACGTCTCCTGCCTTGAGCGCGACGGCGCACGATCCAGCCTGGGGCCCACGCCAGCCGCGGGGCACACCTGCGGTGTGTAGGCCGGATCCACGCTAACGTCCGGTGACGTTTGCCGGGCCCAACGAAGATCGCGGACCTGAGCAAAACCCTCGTGACACAGGTTGGGATGCCCGAGTGGCATGCCCACGCACGCCCGAGCCTCGGCCCCCGCGGCCTTCGCCGGAATCGGGCGTGCGGGGAAGCCGGCCAGTGGCGGATTGCCATGCTGTTGGATTGAAGCGGCTGCTGCGTCGGTCTGGCAGCGTGGTCGCCGGGCGGGTGACCAACGGTCGGTCCATCCTGCGTGCGAAAATCCCTGCCGTACACGGGGCACGCTCGCTACACCCCGGCTGGGCCACGCTCGACGGATGGACCTGCCGCCATTCAAGACCTATTCGGACCGCTCCGGCCAATCGGGCGTGCGTGCCTATGCGCTGGTCCCCGGAGCAATCCTGCTGCGCTTCGCTGATGACCGGGCGATCTATCTCTACGACGACGTCGAACCCGGCGCCCAGCATGTAACGGCCATGCGTCGACACGCCGAGGCCGGTTCCGGCCTGGCCACCTATATCAACCAGCATGTGCGCGACCGTTACCGCGCGAAACTCGGCGGCGATTGAGGGCGAGGGTGATGCCCAGGTGCGTCAACAACGTCTACGAAGCCCTTCGACTAGCCCCTTCTTGCGAATCACGTCTGCGTTAGTTGCCGAGCTCCTCTGTGCCCGGATACCACAGCCACTGGCCGGCGCAAGAGCGCTTCCAGGCTAGAGCAGAAGCATCGCCCAGCCAACTGTCGCTCCCACATTAGCCGGGCGAGGCGCAACTCGCTCCGCACTACAGACACGATACCCGGCGCCCTAGCGCGGACTTTCCCGCACGCAAAGAGAAACCCCCGCCGGGATCCGGCGGGGGTTTTGGGTAAAAAACCCTGGCGATGACCTACTCTCGCATGCTGAATGCACACTACCATCGGCGCATATGCGTTTCACTTCCGAGTTCGGAATGGGATCGGGTGGTTCCACACAGCTATTGTCACCAGGGAGAGGGTGGAGGGTCGCCGGACGCACCGCGGCTGCGGTACGACAGCGCTCACGCTCTCGAGGGGTGGGATTGTAGCGAGCATTTTGAAATCGTGTCGTCGACGTGTTGTCGAGGCCTCGGTCTTCGCGGTGTAATCCGGCGAAGCCACTTGAGGTTATATGGTCAAGCCACACGGATCATTAGTACTGGTTAGCTCAACACATTGCTGTGCTTACACACCCAGCCTATCAACCACCTGGTCTTGATGGTTCCTTCAGGGGAGTCAAGCTCCCGGGAGATCTCATCTTGAGGCACGCTTCCCGCTTAGATGCTTTCAGCGGTTATCGTTTCCGAACGTAGCTACCCGGCAGTGCCACTGGCGTGACAACCGGAACACCAGAGGTTCGTCCACTCCGGTCCTCTCGTACTAGGAGCAGCCCCTCTCAAATCTCCAACGCCCATGGCAGATAGGGACCGAACTGTCTCACGACGTTCTGAACCCAGCTCGCGTACCACTTTAAATGGCGAACAGCCATACCCTTGGGACCGACTACAGCCCCAGGATGTGATGAGCCGACATCGAGGTGCCAAACACCGCCGTCGATATGAACTCTTGGGCGGTATCAGCCTGTTATCCCCGGAGTACCTTTTATCCGTTGAGCGATGGCCCTTCCATACAGAACCACCGGATCACTAAGTCCTAGTTTCCTACCTGCTTGATCCGTCGATCTTGCAGTCAAGCACGCTTATGCCTTTGCACACAGTGCGCGATGTCCGACCGCGCTGAGCGTACCTTCGAGCTCCTCCGTTACTCTTTGGGAGGAGACCGCCCCAGTCAAACTACCCACCATACACGGTCCCCGACCCGGATTACGGGCCCAGGTTAGAACGTCAAGCACGACAGGGTGGTATTTCAAGGATGGCTCCACCACAGCTAGCGCCATGGTTTCACAGCCTCCCACCTATCCTACACAGACGAACTCAACGTTCAGTGTAAAGCTATAGTAAAGGTTCACGGGGTCTTTCCGTCTTGCCACGGGAACGCTGCATCTTCACAGCGATTTCAATTTCACTGAGTCTCGGGTGGAGACAGCGCCGCCATCGTTACGCCATTCGTGCAGGTCGGAACTTACCCGACAAGGAATTTCGCTACCTTAGGACCGTTATAGTTACGGCCGCCGTTTACCGGGGCTTCGATCAAGAGCTTCGCCTTGCGGCTGACCCCATCAATTAACCTTCCGGCACCGGGCAGGCGTCAGACCCTATACGTCCACTTTCGTGTTTGCAGAGTCCTGTGTTTTTGATAAACAGTCGCAGCGGCCTGGTCACTGCGGCCCCCGATCGCTATAGCCCGCATGGGCCACGACCAAGGGCGCACCTTCTCCCGAAGTTACGGTGCTATGTTGCCTAGTTCCTTCACCCGAGTTCTCTCAAGCGCCTTAGAATTCTCATCCTGCCCACCTGTGTCGGTTTACGGTACGGTCTGCGTGAGCTGAAGCTTAGGGGCTTTTCCTGGAAGCGTGGGATCAGTGACTTCAGTCTAATGACCTGGTCTCGGTGCTCGGTCTTGAAGGGGCCCGGATTTGCCTAAGCCCCAAACCTACCGCCTTTCCCCGGGACAACCAACGCCCGGTACACCTACCCTTCTCCGTCCCCCCATCGCACTCACGCGAGGTGCTGGAATATTAACCAGCTTCCCATCGACTACGCATTTCTGCCTCGCCTTAGGGGCCGACTCACCCTGCGCCGATTAACGTTGCGCAAGGAAACCTTAGGCTTTCGGCGTGCGGGCTTTTCACCCGCATTATCGTTACTCATGTCAGCATTCGCACTTCCGATACCTCCAGCGGACTTCTCAATCCACCTTCGCAGGCGTACGGAACGCTCCTCTACCGCGCATATTGCTATGCACCCCAAGCTTCGGTTCAGTGCTTTAGCCCCGTTAAATCTTCCGCGCAGACCGACTCGACCAGTGAGCTATTACGCTTTCTTTAAAGGATGGCTGCTTCTAAGCCAACCTCCTGGCTGTCTGTGCCTTTCCACATCGTTTCCCACTTAGCACTGAATTGGGGACCTTAGCTGTGGGTCTGGGTTGTTTCCCTTTTCACGACGGACGTTAGCACCCGCCGTGTGTCTCCCATGCAGTCCGTCTCGGTATTCGGAGTTTGCCATGGTTTGGTAAGTCGCGATGACCCCCTAGCCATAACAGTGCTCTACCCCCGAGAGGATTCACATGAGGCGCTACCTAAATAGCTTTCGAGGAGAACCAGCTATCTCCGGGTTCGATTAGCTTTTCACTCCTAATCACACCTCATCCCCTACCTTTGCAACGGGAGTGGGTTCGGGCCTCCAGTACCTGTTACGGTACCTTCACCCTGGGCATGACTAGATCACCCGGTTTCGGGTCTATTGCCCGCGACTATGCGCCCTTATCAGACTCGGTTTCCCTTCGCCTCCCCTATACGGTTAAGCTTGCCACGAACAATAAGTCGCTGACCCATTATACAAAAGGTACGCCGTCACTCCTTGCGGAGCTCCGACTGCTTGTACGCACACGGTTTCAGGGTCTATTTCACTCCCCTCACCGGGGTTCTTTTCGCCTTTCCCTCACGGTACTGGTTCACTATCGGTCGGTCAGGAGTATTTAGCCTTGGAGGATGGTCCCCCCATGTTCAGACAGGGTTTCACGTGCCCCGCCCTACTCAATTTCATCGACATGGCCCTTTCACGTACAGGGCTGTCACCGTCTATGGCCAGTCTTTCCAGACTGTTCCGCTAGAACCACATCGACTTTTGGGCTGTTCCCCGTTCGCTCGTCACTACTCAGGGAATCTCGGTTGATTTCTTTTCCTGCGGTTACTTAGATATTTCAGTTCACCGCGTTCGCCTTGCATGGCTATGTATTCACCATGCAATACCTCTTGCGAGGTGGGTTTCCCCATTCGGACATTGCCGGATCAAAGCTTGTTGCCAGCTCCCCGACACTTTTCGCAGGCTGCCACGTCCTTCATCGCCTCTGACCGCCAAGGCATCCACCGTGTGCGCTTATTCGCTTGACCATATAACCCCAAGTCGCCTCGGGATTGAATGTGTCCGCGGGTACAAACCGCAGACGCGAATTTCAACGACATCAAGTTTTCAGGGGATTTGCTCCCCCGCCTTAGCCTCTACGACACGTCTGGACATTTCGTTCCAAAACGCTCGCTACATCCCAATTTTCAAAGATCATGGCTCCGCCTCAACGCGGAACCCATCTAATTCTTTCGTGTACGCCGTCATCCAGAAAGACTGGTGGGTCTGGGAGGACTCGAACCACCGACCTCACCCTTATCAGGGGTGCGCTCTAACCACCTGAGCTACAGACCCAAATCGCTTGGGCTCAACCCTGGTGGAGCCAGTCGGGATCGAACCGACGACCCCCTGCTTGCAAAGCAGGTGCTCTCCCAGCTGAGCTATGGCCCCATGTAAGGGACTGTTCCGGCCGTTGCCGGAACTTTCTGGATGCAGGTGACTTGTGCGGACGCCTGGACGGTGGAAGCCGTCCGGTCTCTAAAGGAGGTGATCCAGCCGCACCTTCCGATACGGCTACCTTGTTACGACTTCACCCCAGTCATCTGCCACACCGTGGCAAGCGCCCTCCCGAAGGTTAGGCTACCTGCTTCTGGTGCAACAAACTCCCATGGTGTGACGGGCGGTGTGTACAAGGCCCGGGAACGTATTCACCGCAGCAATGCTGATCTGCGATTACTAGCGATTCCGACTTCACGGAGTCGAGTTGCAGACTCCGATCCGGACTGAGAGAAGGTTTCTGGGATTGGCTTGCCCTCGCGGGTTTGCAGCCCTCTGTCCTTCCCATTGTAGTACGTGTGTAGCCCTGGCCGTAAGGGCCATGATGACTTGACGTCATCCCCACCTTCCTCCGGTTTGTCACCGGCGGTCTCCTTAGAGTTCCCACCATTACGTGCTGGCAACTAAGGACAAGGGTTGCGCTCGTTGCGGGACTTAACCCAACATCTCACGACACGAGCTGACGACAGCCATGCAGCACCTGTGTTCCGGTTCCCGAAGGCACCCCCCGATCTCTCAGGGGTTCCGGACATGTCAAGGCCAGGTAAGGTTCTTCGCGTTGCATCGAATTAAACCACATACTCCACCGCTTGTGCGGGCCCCCGTCAATTCCTTTGAGTTTCAGTCTTGCGACCGTACTCCCCAGGCGGCGAACTTAACGCGTTAGCTTCGATACTGAGTGCCAAATTGCACCCAACATCCAGTTCGCATCGTTTAGGGCGTGGACTACCAGGGTATCTAATCCTGTTTGCTCCCCACGCTTTCGTGCCTCAGTGTCAGTGCTGGTCCAGATGGCCGCCTTCGCCACGGATGTTCCTCCTGATCTCTACGCATTTCACTGCTACACCAGGAATTCCGCCATCCTCTACCGCACTCTAGCCTGCCAGTATCCAATGCAATTCCCAGGTTGAGCCCAGGGCTTTCACATCAGACTTAACAAACCACCTACGCACGCTTTACGCCCAGTAATTCCGAGTAACGCTTGCACCCTTCGTATTACCGCGGCTGCTGGCACGAAGTTAGCCGGTGCTTATTCTTTGGGTACCGTCAGAACACCCGGGTATTGGCCGGATGCTTTTCTTTCCCAACAAAAGGGCTTTACAACCCGAAGGCCTTCTTCACCCACGCGGCATGGCTGGATCAGGCTTGCGCCCATTGTCCAATATTCCCCACTGCTGCCTCCCGTAGGAGTCTGGACCGTGTCTCAGTTCCAGTGTGGCTGATCATCCTCTCAGACCAGCTACGGATCGTCGCCTTGGTGGGCCTTTACCCCGCCAACTAGCTAATCCGACATCGGCTCATCTATCTGCGCAAGGCCCGAAGGTCCCCTGCTTTCACCCGGAGGTCGTATGCGGTATTAGTCCCGGTTTCCCGAGGTTATCCCCCACAAATAGGCAGATTCCGATGTATTCCTCACCCGTCCGCCACTCGCCACCCGTAAGAGCAAGCTCTTACTGTGCTGCCGTTCGACTTGCATGTGTTAGGCCTGCCGCCAGCGTTCACTCTGAGCCAGGATCAAACTCTTCACTTAAGTCTTGCACGGGACCGAAGCCCCATTTAATGCTTGAGTGCAGATGCTGTCCGGAGCTCGAATTCAATCACTCGCATTTGCATGCTTGGAATCGACTCTGTGCTCTTTCGAACGTCTGCGTTGTGGATGGTCATCCAGCCGCCAGACGTCCGCACAAGTCTCCTGCGTACACTGTCAAAGAACTCCGGGAACCGGCCTCAGCGCCGCGAACCCCTTCTTGCCGTACCCCGTCGTTTCCGTCGAGGTGAGCCGCCCATCTTAGCGCGGATTCTGTTGCTGTCAACACCTTGTGAAACTTTTCTTTCGTTCCGACCGGGCGTTTGGCTCGAATCGGGCCGCGTATTCTAGCGCGATCAGCTGCTGCGTCAACCCTCATGACGACCTGGTTGAACACTGCGGCGATGGCTGCCGGAGCGGGCGCGCATTGTGCCTACCCAGCGCGCGAAGTGGAAGCCCCGTGATGCTTGACGGCCTGTGTGCGGTCGTCGATGTTCAGGTCCCGCCGCCAGCCAGGTCCGCATTGCCATGAGTCTTCGCACCCTGCTCCGCATCGCCGCCTCCTGCCTCGTACTGATGGCAACGGCCTGCGCAAGCGCCGGCGGCCGCTGGGTGGAACTGGCGGGCGAGCGTTACGCCGTGGAGATCGCGGCCGACGATGCCAGCCGCGCGCGCGGCCTGATGTTCCGTGATTCGATGCCACGCGACCACGGCATGCTGTTCATCCATGACGAGGAGGCGCCGCAGGCGTACTGGATGAAGAACACCCACATCCCGCTGGACATCCTCTACTTCGACAGCCGGCTGCGACTGGTGTCCCAGCAGCGCGACGTGCCGCCCTGTTCCGCGGGCAACCGCTGTCCTCCCTATCCGAGCGGAGCACCGGCGCGCTTCGTGCTCGAACTCAATGCGGGCGAGGCGGCCCGACTGCGGTTGCAGGATGGCACCGCGCTGGAAATCGGCCCCGGCATCGACATTCCGCGCTGAATGCCGGGTCGATGGCGCCTTGCATCACTCCACGACGGAGCGCAGGCTCCCTGCATGCATGAGCGGACTTCGCTGCCGAGCTGGAGTGGCCTCGCGACGCTGGATGACGACGCGATCCCGCTGTTTTCCAGCGCGCTGCTGATCGCCCGGGACGAGTACCCGCGGCTCGACCATGCGGTCTACGAACAGCTGATCGAGGCGCACACGAGGGCACTGCGTCCGCGCGTGGACTCCGCCGCGCACTGGCCACTGAAGATGATGGCGATCAACCGGTACCTGTTCGACGAACAGGGCTACGCCGGCAACCACGAGGCCTACCACGACCCCCGCAACAGCTATCTCAACGAGGTGTGCGAGCGACGCCTCGGCATCCCGTTGTCATTGGGCCTGCTGCAGATGGAGGTCGCGCGCCGACTGGGCCTGGGCCTGGACGGGGTGTCGTTCCCCGGCCATTTCCTGGTGCGGCTGCCGGTGGATGGCGGCGTGCTGGTGATGGATCCATTCAACCGCGGCCGCCCGCTGGATGTCGACGAACTGCGTGAACGTGCGCTCGCGCACCTGGATGGCCGGGACCTGGACGACCAGGTGCTGCATCAGATCCTGCACCCGGCGTCGAACCGCGCCATCCTCGTGCGGATGCTGCGCAACCTGTACGCGGTGTACGTCCAGCGTGCGGACTGGGACCGGGCGCTGCGCTGCGTCGACCGCGTGCTGTGCCTGCTGCCCGACGATGCCGATGCCCTGCGCGACCGCGGGCTGTGCTACTTCCGCCTGCGCCACCTGCGCGGCGCCCGTGACGATCTCGCGCGTTATCTGCAGGCGCGGCCGGGTGCAGGCGATGCGGAGCGCGTGCGCGAACTGCTGATCGTCGCCAGCGGCGAACGCTCACGGCTGCACTGACCGGCTTCCGCGCGCGCCCTGCGAGGCGCGTTCAGAGCGGCATCATCTCGAAGTCGTCCTTGGTCACGCCGCAGTCCGGGCAGGTCCAGTCCTCGGCGACATCCTCCCAGCGCGTGCCGGGGGCGATCCCCTCCTCGGGCAGGCCGAGCGCCTCGTCGTAGATGAATCCGCAGACCACGCACATCCAGGTGCGATAGGTGGAAGCGGGTGTGCTCTCGGTCATCGGATAATGGTCGCGTCGGGCCTCCCGGCATTCTCCCACAGCGCCCGAGCGAGTTCCGTGCCCGCAACCGTCCCACCGCGTCCGCGCGGCCTGTACCTGATCACCCCTGACGATACCGATACGACGCGGTTGCTTGCCCGCGTGGAGGCGGTGCTTCCGCATGCCTGTTGGCTGCAGTACCGCAACAAGCGGGCCGACACCGCGCTGCGCGAAGCGCAGGCCATCGCGCTGCTGGCGCTGGCACGCGCGCACCACGTGCCGCTGCTGATCAACGACGACGCGGCACTGGCGGCGCGCATTGGGGCCGACGGCGTGCACCTCGGCGAGGACGATGGCGATCTGGCGCAGGCGCGCGCATCGCTCGGCCCGGCGGCGCTGGTCGGCGCGTCCTGCTACGACGACATCGCGCGTGCCCGACGCGCGGTGGAAGCCGGCGCCGACCACGTGGCATTCGGTGCCTTCCACCCCAGCACGACGAAGCCCGGCGCGCGTCGCGCCGATCCCGAGCTGCTTGCGCAGGCCGCCGCCCTGGGCGTGCCGCGGGTGGCGATCGGCGGCATCACCCCGGACAATGCGCGTGCGCTCCTCGATGCAGGGGCGGATCTCATCGCGGTGGTCGGCGGGGTCTTCGATGCGCCGGACCCGGTCGCCGCGGCCCGCGCCTATCGCGCTGCGTTCGAGCGCGCGCACCCCTCGTCCTGATCGACATCCAGCGTCACGTGACGCCTTACCGGAGTTTTTCCAATGCAGCACGCCCGTTCCCAGGAGTTGTTCCAACGCGCCCGCCAGTTGTTGCCGGGCGGGGTGAACTCGCCGGTGCGCGCGTTCGGCTCGGTCGGTGGCGAACCGTTCTTCGTCGAGCGCGCCGACGGTGCCTTCCTGTACGACGTGGACGGCAACCGCTACATCGATTACGTGGGTTCGTGGGGGCCGATGATCGCCGGCCACAACCATCCCGCGGTGCGCCAGGCGGTGAAGCAGGCGCTGGGCAACGGGCTGTCGTTCGGTGCGCCGTGCGCAGCGGAAGTGACGATGGCGGAGACCCTCACCCGGCTGGTGCCGTCGTGCGAGATGGTGCGCATGGTCAACTCCGGCACCGAGGCCACGCTGTCGGCGATCCGGCTGGCACGCGGTGCCACCGGCCGCAGCCGCATCGTCAAGTTCGAGGGCAACTACCACGGCCATGGCGACTCGTTCCTGGTCAAGGCCGGCAGCGGCGCGCTAACCTTCGGGGTGCCGAATTCCCCGGGCGTGCCCAAGGCGCTGGCCGACCTGACGCTCACCCTACCCTACAACGATTTCGACGCGGCCACGGCCCTGTTCGACGAAGCCGGTGATGACATCGCCGCCCTGATCATCGAGCCGGTGGCCGGCAACGCCAATTGCCTGCTGCCGCGCGACGGCTTCCTGCAGCACCTGCGCGAGCTGTGCACGCGCCACGGCACCGTGCTGATCTTCGACGAGGTGATGACCGGCTTCCGCGTGGCACTGGGCGGTGCGCAGGCGCGCTATGGGGTAACGCCGGACCTCACCACCTTCGGCAAGATCATCGGTGCCGGCATGCCGGTCGGCGCCTATGGCGGCCGACGCGACCTGATGTCGCAGATCTCACCGGCCGGGCCGGTCTACCAGGCGGGCACGCTGTCGGGCAATCCGGTGGCGATGGCGGCCGGGCTGGCGCTGCTCGACGTGATCCAGGAACCGGGCTTCCACGACCGGCTCGAGGCCCATGGCAACGCGCTGTGCGACGGGCTGGAAGCCGCCGCGCGTGATGCCGGCGTGCCGTTCACGACCAGCCGGGTGGGCGCGATGTTCGGGCTGTTCTTCACCGATGCGCCGAAGGTCGACACCTATGCGCAGGCGGTGGCCTGCGACACCGTGGCGTTCGCGCGCTTCTTCCACGCGATGCTCGATCGCGGCGTGTTCCTCGCTCCGTCGGCCTTCGAGGCCGGGTTCGTGTCGGCCGCGCATGACCAGCAGACGCTCGAGGCCACGCTCGCCGCCGCGCGCGAGGCGTTCGCGCTGGTGCGCGCTGGCTGACTGGCGACGCCCCCCACACCGGTCATGCGGTGTGGGGTTGATCGCCCCCCTCAGCGGTTGGGGGAAGCGGCGGCGGTGAAGGTGCGCAGCGCGCGCGCCAGGCGCGCCAGCCCTTCGGCCACGTCGGCGTCGGTGATGGTCAGCGCCGGCACGAAGCGCAGCACGTCCGGCCCCGCCTGCAACGCCATCAGGCCTTCGCGTGCGCAGGCGTCGAGGATCTCGCCGGCACGGCCGGCGTACTGATCGCGCAGCTGCGCGCCCAGCATCAGGCCACGGCCACGGATGTCGGAAAACACCTGGAGCTCGGCGTCGATTGCCTTCAGGCCTTCGCGCAACGCGCGCGACTGGCGGGTGACGTTGGCTGCCACTTCCGGCGACGACAGCTTGCGCAGGGCCACCCGCGCCACCGCGCTGGCCAGCGGATTGCCGCCGAAGGTGCTGCCGTGGGCGCCGAACTGCATGACGTCGGCCACCTTCGGCCCGGCCAGCATCGCGCCGACCGGGAACCCGCCGCCCAGCGCCTTGGCGAGGGTGACGATGTCCGGCACCACGTCGTCCTGCCAGTGCGCGAACAACGTGCCGGTGCGGCCCATGCCGCACTGGATTTCGTCGAGCACCAGCAGCGCGCCGTGGCGGTCGCACAACTCGCGCACCGCGCGCAGGTAACCCGGCGCCACCGGGGTCACGCCGCCCTCGCCCTGCACCGGCTCCAGCAGGACGGCGGCGACGTCGCCTGCAGCCATCGCCACTTCCAGGCCGGTGAGGTCGTTGAAGTCGACGTAGCGGAAGCCCTGCGGCAGCGGCTCGTAGCCTGCCTGGTACTTCGGTTGCGCGGTGGCGGTCACCGCCGCCAGGGTGCGGCCGTGGAAGCTGCCGCGGCAGCTCACGATCACCCGCTGCTGGGGGTTGCGCCCTTCGCTCGCCGCCCACTTGCGCACCAGCTTGATCGCCGCCTCGTTGGCCTCGGCGCCGGAATTGCACAGGAACACGCGGCGCGCGAAACGCGAAGCGGTCACCAGTTCCTCGGCCAGCCGCAGCGGGGGCTCGCTGTAGAACGCGTTGCTGGTGTGCCACAGGCGGCCAGCCTGCTCCACCAGCGCGGCGGTCAGGTCGGGATCGCAATGGCCAAGACTGCATACCGCGATGCCGGCGGCGAGGTCGACATAGTCGCGACCCTCGCTGTCCCACAGGCGCGAGCCCTCGCCGCGTTCGAGCACAAGGTCGCGCGGCCGATAGACGGGCAGCCAGTAGCGGCCAGCCAGCGCGGTGAGTTCGGAGGCCGCGGGAGCAGCGGTTTCGTTCATGGCAGAGTGTCTTCCCGGCACGGCCCGTCGTTCGGGCCGCCGTCATTATCCGCCCTCGAAGCCGACATCGCATGTCCAGCCCCGACCAGACGACGCCGCACTCCGACACCATCGCTGCCCACGCCGGCGTTGCGCCCGACCCGGCGAATGGCGCGATGACCGCCGCACTGCAACTGTCGACCACCTTCGAACACACCGCGGATGCGCAGACGCCGCTGGGTTTCCTCTACCAGCGCCAGGACAACCCCAACCAGCAGCAACTGGAAAGCGTGCTGGCGCGGCTGGATGGCGGCGCGCGCACGCTGTTCTTCGCAACCGGCATGGCCGCCGGCGCGGCGGTGCTGCAGGCGCTGCCACCGGGCAGCCATCTGGTTATCGCCGACGACACCTATTTCGGCTACCGGGCACTGATCACGCGCTTCCTGGCACCGCACGGGCTGCGCCACACCGTCGTCGATGCCACCAACCTGGATGCGGTACGCGCTGCGCTGGCAACGACGACCGCCCTGCTGTGGGTGGAAACGCCCTCCAATCCGCGGCTGAAGGTCTGCGACCTCGCCGCACTGGCGACGCTCGCACGCGGGGCAGGCGCGCGCCTGCTCGTGGACGGCACCTTCGCGCCGCCGCCACTGCAGCGTCCGCTCGCGCTCGGTGCCGACATCGTGCTGCACTCGACCACCAAGTACCTCAACGGCCACGGTGATGCGATGGGTGGCGCGCTCACCTTCGCCAGTGATGATGACCTGGCCACTGCGTGTTACGACGTGCGCCGCATGTTCGGCAGCAGCGCATCGCCGTTCGCGGCATGGATGACGCTGCGCGGCCTGCGCACGCTGCCGGTGCGGCTGGAACGGCATGGCGCGAATGCGGCGGCAGTGGCGGCCTTCCTTGCCGCACATCCGCGGGTGATGGCGGTGCACTATCCCGGGCTCGAGAGCCATCCGGGCCACGCGGTGGCCGCGCGGCAGATGCGCGGATACGGCGGCATGCTGTCGTTCGAAGTCCATGGCGGGCGCGACGCCGCGCTGGCCACCGCGCAGCGGATGCGGCTGTTCACCAATGCGACGTCGCTGGGCTCGACCGAATCACTGGTCGAGCATCGGGCCTCGATCGAGGGCGCGGACAGCGTGAGCCCCGCCGGCCTGCTGCGGCTGTCGGTCGGACTGGAGCATGTGCAGGACCTGATCGACGACCTGGCACAGGCACTGGATCAGTAGCGCTCCGTCATTCGCAGACCGTGCTCGAGGTGGATGCTGCGTCGGTCCGCGACGCCACGGCAATGTCCGGCCACAGCGCAGCCCAGGCAGTGACAGCCCCGTCATGCCTCAATCCAGGAACAGATCCGGATACAGCGGCTTCGACGGGTCGACCGCGTACGCGTCCAGATCCACCACGCCGGCGTCGCGCAGCACCTCGTCGTCGATCAGGAAGCGGCCGCTGAATCCGGCCGCCGGGCGCGTCAGCACCGCGTGCGCGGCGTCGGCCATGATCGCCGGCGTGCGCGCCCCAGCGCTGTCGACGTCGGGGATCATGTTGAGTGCATCGGTGGCGATGATGGTGCGCGGCCACAACGCATTGACCGCCACGCCACGCGGCCCGAACTCCGCCGCCAGGCCCAGGGTCACGAAGCTCATGCCCATCTTCGCCAGCGTATAGCCGGTGTGCGGGCCCCACCACTTCGGGTCCAGCGACGGCGGCGGAGCGAGGGTGAGGATGTGCGGGTTCGGTGCCTCCAGCAGATGCGGCAGGCAGGCCTGCGCGCACAGGAAGCTGCCGCGCGCGTTGACCTGCTGCATCAGGTCGAAGCGCTTCATCGGCGTGTCCAGCGTGCCGCGCAGCCAGATCGCGCTGGCGTTGTTGACGAGGATATCGATGCCGCCGAAGGCATCGACCGTGGCGGCCACGGCGGCGCGCACCTGGTCTTCCTCGCGGATGTCGCACTTCAACGCCAGCGCCTGCCCACCCGCCGCAGTCACCGCCTGGGCCGCGGAATGGATGGTGCCCGGCAGGCGCGGGTTGGCGACGTCGGATTTGGCTGCGATGGCCACGTTGGCGCCATCGCGTGCCGCGCGCTCGGCGATGGCCATGCCGATGCCGCGCGATGCGCCGGTAATAAACAGGGTCTTGCCCGCGAGTGACGCCATGCAACCTCCTCACGCCGGGGACCCGGCGCCCGCCTAGACTCGATGCGTTGCCGGCCATGCGGCGCCGCTGGAGACATCATCCCATGCGATCCACGGTGCTTGCCTGTTTCCTCGCCGCGGCACTGCTGGGCTGCCAGCAGGCGAGCCTCGACCCTGCACCGGAAACGCCGGTGACCGACGCGGCGAACGCACGGTTGCCGCTGCCCGATCACGAGGGCGCGCATGCAGGCGACGCAACAGGCCCGCTGGGGATTGGACCGGACGCGGTCTGGAATGGCCCGGTGGATGCGTGTCGCCAGGACGCGACTGCGATCGATACCTGCCTGCTCGACGCGATGCGCGCCAGCGATGCGACACCCGCCGCGATCGCCGCCAGCGAGCGGCTGCGTGGTCGCGGCGAGGCGGGTTACGTATCGGCCTGGGATGAGCGCGACGGCGTCGGCATCGCGACCATCGAGTACCCGTTCCGCGCCAATACCAACCACGGCACCTGGCTGGTCGACCGCGACGGCCGGCCCACCGACGTCGACAGCCTTGCCGACTCCGCGCTGTCGGTGCCATCGATCGAGGCTTTTCTCGCCGCGCATCCCGATGCGCACCCGTTCGCGCCAGCGGAGTTCGTGGAGCGCCGGGCGCTGCCTGATGGCGGCGTGCGCCTGGTCTATGCCACCGCGATGCGCAGCTGCCACGCCTGCGCGGTGCTTGGCCGCCTGCAGGTCGCCTACGATTTCGATGGCGAGCGGGACTTCGCCGGCCAGCAGGTGCTCGGCCTCGAGTGAGGCCGGCTCAGGGCTTCGGCCCCTGCCCCTCGTTGTCTTCCCAGCGCAGGATGCGTCGCGTCACCACCCGGTAGACCGGCTTGCCGGTGCGGAACCACAGGTTGCGCAGCCACGAGCGCCGCTTCAGCAGTCGCTTCTCCACCGGCGTCAACGCCTCGCGGCAGTACATGCGCTTGTGCTTGAGCAGGTGGCGCAGGTCCTCGCGGAACAGCAGGCGCATCCACCGCGCGCGCGGATCGCCGCGGGTGGCGAGTTGGAAATCGATCAGCGCCGGGCGGCCGTCCTCGAGCACCAGCCAGTTGGCTTCCTTGGCGAGGTCGTTGTGGGCGACACCGCGCCGGTGCAGCTGCTGCAACAACCGGCGCGCCTGGTGGAAATAGGCGACGTCACCGCGCGGCGGGCGCTGGTACATCGCATCGCCGGCCATGAAGCTGCGGTCGAGCCGGCGCCCGGTCCAGTCCAGCAGTGCAGGCGTATCCGGCATGCCGGTGATCGCCTGCAGCGCGCGCGCCTCGCGCCGCGCCAGCCACCACGCCGGCAGGCGCAGCCATAGCGGCACGTGGGCAAGGTCGCGACGCACGAAGCGATGCCCATCCGGCGTGCCCATCAACGAGATGCGACCGAAGCTGTCGGCCTTGAGCGCGCGGAGTTCGATGGCGTCTGAACGGGTCATCCGTGCAGTGTACGCGGGCACCCGGGGCTGACGGCACGCTGGCTGCTGGGCGACCGTTGTCGCAGGTGCCGGCGACGCCGCTGTCATAATGCGGCGATGCTGTCCGAACTCTTCGAGAACACCGTCGGCTGGATCGGCGAACATCCGCTGGCCGCGGGCCTCGTGATCTTCCTGATCGCATTCGCCGACTCCGTGATCATCCTCGGCGCGGTGGTGCCGGCACTGCCGCTGCTGTTCGCGATCGGCGTACTGATCGGCCTGGGCGAGATCTCCGGCCCCTACGCGGTGGCCTGCGCTGCATTGGGCGCATTCGCCGGCGATGGCATCAGCTACTGGATCGGCCGGCGCTGGGGCGGCAGCCTGCGCCAGGTATGGCCGTTCCAGCGCTATCCGCAGCTGCTGGACCGCGGCGAGGTGCTGTTCCGCCGCAACGCGCTGAAGAGCATCGTGATCGCGCGTTATGTCGGCGCGATCCGCCCGTTCGTGCCGGCCATCGCGGGCATCGCGAAAATGCCGTTGCGCCGCTACCTGCCGGTCAGCCTGCTGGCGGCGATTTCCTGGGCGGCACTGTTCCTCGCCCCGGGCTGGATCTTCGGTGCCTCCTACGACGCGGTGGCCGCGGTCGCCGACCGCCTCGCGATCGTGCTGGGCGCGCTCGCGGTCGTGCTGGCGCTGGCGTGGGCGCTGGTCGTCTACACATACCGCTGGTTCGACACCCATGCCAACAAGCTGCTGGCACGGGCGCTGGCATGGTCGCGCGCGCATCCGATCCTCGGCCGCTACGCCGGCGCACTGATCGATCCGCGCCGGCCGGAGTCCGCATCGCTGGCGATCCTGGCGGTCTGCCTGCTGGCGATCGCCTGGGCATGGTTCGCGCTGCTGACCACGGTGCTGATGCGCGGCGAGCCGCTGATGATCGACCTCAGCGTCTACGAAACGATGATTGCGCTGCGCAATCCGCTGGCCGACCGGCTGATGGCCGGCTTCGCCTCCATCGGCGATGCGGTGGTGCTGGTGCCCGCCGCGGGGCTGGCGCTGCTGTGGCTGGTCTGGCGGCGGCGCTTCCTCGCGGCGGCACACTGGCTGGCCGCGCTCGCGTTCGGGCTGGTGCTGACCGCGGGGCTGGAAGCGGTGATCGACGTGCCGCGCCCGCCCACCGCGCACAGCGGGTTCGGCTTCCCGTCGATGACGGTGACGATGACCACCATCACCTTCGGCTTCTTCGCCGTGCTGATCGCCCGCGAACTGCCGGGCCGCAACCGTGTCTGGCCGTACTTGGTGACCGGCGTGACCGTGTCGTTGCTGGGGTTCGCACGCATCTACCTCGGTGCGCACTGGCTCAGCGACGTGGTGGGCGGGGTGCTGCTGGGCGTGGTCTGGCTGCTGGTGCTGGGCCTGGCCTACCGGCGCCACGTGGCGCGCTCGTTCTGGATGCGGCCACTGGCGCTGCTGTTCTACATCACCTTCGCGCTGGCCGCGGCCTGGCATGCGCCGCGTGCGGTCGACCGGTTGCTCGGCGACTTCGTACCGCCGCCGCCCGGCCAGGTCATCACCGAGGCGGAATGGTGGAATACCGGCTGGAAGGCGCTGCCGTCGCGCCGCAATGAACGCAGCGCCGACCTGCGCTGGCCACTCGATGTGCAGGTGGCCGGCCCGCTCGCACCACTGCGCGGGCACCTCGAGCAGCATGGCTGGGTGCCGCAGGCGCAGGCGGACTGGGTGGCCGTGCTCGGCCTGCTCGACGACGACACCCCGGCCGCGCGACAACCGGTGTTGCCCGCCGCCCTCGATACCGAGGCGGAAGTGCTGCTGATGCGTCGCCCGGTGGACGCCGGCCGCGAACAGGTCCTGCGCCTGTGGCACGCGCCGGCGCTGCTCGAAGGCGGCGAGCCGCTGTGGGTAGGCACGGTGCAGACGCTGGACTACACCCGGCCGCTGTTCGGCCTGTTCGGGCTGTGGCAGCCGCAGACCGACGCCCACGATGCCTGGCTGGCGTTGCGCGCCGACGTCGCCGGGTTGGACACGGCCGAAGCCGTGCATCCGCAATCCGGGGTGGCGGTGCTGCGCGTGCGCACCCGCGGTGCAGTGGACGCCACGCCCACCACGCAGTGAACGCGGCGCGGCGCGCTCAGGCCACGTGTTCGAGCAACTGCTGCAGGCGCGCGTGGATATCGTCTTCCTGCAGCAACGCCTGGCGCTCGGGCTCCGCCAGCGGCAGCAGCTCGGCCAACCGCCAGCCGACCCAGGCGGCATCCTCGAAGCGGTGTTCGGGGATGCGCACGACGCTGTCACCAACCGCATGTTCGAGCATGCGCCGCAGCAGTTCCGCCAGCAGCATGTGCTCCGGCCGCGGACGCACGGTCTCGTCGTCGGCCAGCCAGGTCACGTCGGCGACCACCAGCCCGTTGTCGCGCACGCGGGTGTGACGCACGCGGAAGCGGC
Organism: Luteimonas yindakuii; assembly: GCF_004803715.2. NCBI lineage: Bacteria > Pseudomonadati > Pseudomonadota > Gammaproteobacteria > Lysobacterales > Lysobacteraceae > Luteimonas > Luteimonas yindakuii. Next base: position 743,690 of record NZ_CP039383.2, on the reverse strand, counting down.
GCTCGCCACGCACGCGCAGAACCAGCAAGCCGTCGGCACCGCGGTCGAAATCCTCGATCACAGCCAGCGTGCCCACCGCCGCGGGCAGCGCCGGCGCACCGGTTTCGCTGCCCTCCAGGATCAGGCAGACGCCGAATCCGCTGCCGTTCCTGCCGCAGTCGCGGACCAGATCGAGATAACGTGGCTCGAAGATGCGCAGCGCGGTGGCCGCGCCGGGCAGCAGCACGCTCGTCAGTGGAAACAGCGGCAGTGGCGCGATGCCGTCGGACGGGGTCATGACTGCATCCTAGGCGGGATCGCCTGCGGCTCAAAGCCGGAGCGAGCGCCGGCACCATGCCCGGCACGCTCACGCTGCTCGTGCAGCGCGGCGTATCCGTCGTGGGTTGGCGTCACCCGATCGGCGACGCCCTGCGTGCCTGCAGCAGCGCGACGAAACGCCGCGGCGCGCCGTCGAAGCCGCCGTTGGACATGAAGACCACGTGGTCGCCCGGTTCGACCAGTTCGCCCAGCGTGGCCATCAGGGTGTCGACGTCGGGCACGGCGAACGCCTGCCCACGTACCGTCTGCACCACCCGGCCGGCATCCCACGCAAGCTCCGGGCGATGCAGGAACACCACGGCATCGGCGGCGTCGAGCGACGGCGCCAGGCCGTCGGCATGCGCGCCCAGGCGCATGGAATTGCTGCGCGGCTCCATCGCCACCACGATGCGCGCATCGCCGACGCTGGCACGCAGGCCGGCGAGCGTGGTCGCGATCGCGGTGGGATGGTGGGCGAAGTCGTCGTAGACGCGAATGCCGTCGATCTCGCCGACCTGCTCCATCCGCCGCTTCACGCTCCGGAAGCGCGCCAGCGCGGGCAGCAGCGGAGCCGGGTCAACGCCCGCCGCATGGCAGGCGGCGATCGCGGCCAGTGCATTCATCACGTTGTGGCGGCCGAGCAGCGCCCAGCGCACCTCGCCCAGCGACTCGCCGCGATGCAGTACTTCGAAGGCGCGGCCATCGGCATCGATCAGTCGGGCCTGCCATTCGAAGTCGCCGTCGATACCGAAGCGGTCCACCGGCGTCCAGCAGCCCATCGCCAGCACTTCCGCCAGGTGCGCGTCCTCGCCATTGACGACCAGCCGCCCGCCGCCCGGAACGGTGCGCACCAGATGGTGGAACTGGCGCTGGATCGAGGCGAGGTCGGGGAAGATGTCGGCGTGGTCGTACTCGAGGTTGTTGAGGATCGCCACCCGTGGCCGGTAGTGCACGAACTTGCTGCGCTTGTCGAAGAACGCGGTGTCGTATTCGTCGGCCTCGACCACGAACAGCGGGTCCCGGCCCAAGCGCGCGGACACGCCGAAGTCCTCGGCAACGCCGCCGATCAGGAAGCCGCAGTCGCGCCCGGCCGACTGCAGCAGCCAGGCGAGGATGGTCGAGGTGGTGGTCTTGCCGTGGGTACCGGCCACCGCCAGCGTGGTGCGCCCCGGCAACACGTGCTCGGCCAGCCATTGCGCGCCCGAGCCATAGGGGCGACCGGCATCGAGCACCGCTTCCACCGACGCATTGCCGCGCGACAGCGCATTGCCGATCACGACGAGATCGGCGTCATCGCCGATGTGTCCGGGCTGGTAACCCTGGTGGAGGGCGATGCCGAGGCGTTCGAGCTGGGTGGACATGGGCGGATAGACCGCCTGGTCGCTGCCTTCGACCTCGACACCGGCCTCGCGGGCCAGCGCGGCGACGCCGCCCATGAAGGTGCCGGCGATACCGAGGATATGGATCTTCAAGTCGTGCGCTTCCGTGGAACGAGCGCGCACTCTAGCCGAGACGATGGCGGGGTGGCACCGGGGCCGCAGGGCTTCACCCTCGGCCGGGCATCGCCTCCACGCCGAGCAGCACCAGCGCCATCGCCAGCAGCACCGCGCCGGCAACCCGCCGCGAGCGGCCCAGCGCCTGCTGCCAAAGGTCGAGATAACGACGGACCAGTACCGCCATTGCGGCGACGGTGCCCAGGCCCACGAGCACCGCCAGCGCCAGCATCGTGCCCGGGGCGGCCCCGCCTGCATCCGCGACCAGCACCAGCGACACCGGCACCAGTACGGCGTTGCGCACCGCCGCGAGCAGGCCCAGCGCCTGCAGCACCTGCGCACGCAACGGCGTGCGTGCGGCCAGCGCCAGCACGGCCCAGGCCAGCGCGGCCTCCACGGCAAGCAACAGGGCGGTGCGCGTGAAGGCAGGCGGCAGCGCGGACGCGGCCTCGGCAGCCGCCGTGACCGCGAGTGCGATCAGCCATGCAACGACCGCGGCCGGGATGCCGCCAGGCAAAGCGCCGACGGGCGCAGTGCCGCGCAACCAGTGCCAGCCGCGGCGCACCGCCTGCAGGATGCTCAGCCGACCGGCTTCTCGACCTGGATCGCGCCGAGGATGCGGTTGAGCACCTCGTCGAGGCTGCCGACACCGTCGATGACGGTCAGCTGGTCCTGCTGGCGGTAGTACTCGATCACCGGCGCGGTCTGCTGGTCGTACACCTGCAGGCGCTTGCGCACGGATTCGGGATTGTCATCGGCGCGGCCTTCGGCCTGCGCGCGGCCGGCGAGGCGCTCGACCAGCAGTTCGTTGTCGACCTCGAGCTGGATCGCGGCATCGAAGGACTGGCCGAGGTCGGCCAGCAGCTCGCCGAGCGCGGCGGCCTGGGCAAGGTTGCGGGGATAGCCATCGAGGATGAAACCGGCGCGGGTGTCGTCACGCGAGAAGCGGTCACGCAGCATGCCGAGCAGGATGTCGTCGGAGACCAGGTCGCCGCGTGCCATCACTTCCTGCGCCTGCAGGCCGAGCGGCGACTGTGCCGCGACCTCGGCGCGCAACAGGTCGCCGGTGGAAATGTGCGGGACCTGCAGGTATTCCTTCAGCCGTGCCGCCTGCGTGCCCTTGCCCGAACCGGGCGCACCCAAAAGAACCAGTCGCATCGAAGACTCCACTCCTTACAGACAAACGGGAATTCGCCGCAGCCAGGCTCGTCTGGACCATCCGCCGCGCATAGACAGGGCGCACTGTACCGTATCCACCCCGGCCGCCACGAGAGAAATCCGGCACCGCCGCCCTCCTCCTTTCACTGCCGCGAATCCCCACGATGGCCACAGGAAACCTGCTCTACGCCCAGTCCGGCGGCGTCACCGCCGTCATCAATGCCACCGCATCGGGCGTCATCACCGAGGCGCGCGAACGCCGTATCAGGGTGCTCGCCGCACGCGAGGGCATCCTCGGCGCGCTGCGCGAGGACCTTGTCGACACCGCACGCGAGAGCATTGCCTCCATCCGCGCGCTCGCACACACCCCGGGTGGTGCGTTCGGCTCGTGCCGCTACAAGCTGAAATCGCTGGAAGAGGACCGGGCGAAATACGAGCGCCTGCTCGACGTGTTCCGCGCCCACGACGTGCGCTGGTTCCTCTACAACGGCGGCAACGATTCCGCCGACACCGCGCTCAAGGTGTCGCAGCTCGCCGCCGCATCGGATTACCCGCTGACCTGCATCGGCGTGCCGAAGACCATCGACAACGACCTTGCGGTCACCGACTGTTCGCCCGGCTTCGGCTCGGCGGCGAAATACACCGCGGTGTCGGTGCGCGAGGCGGCGCTGGACGTGGCCGCGATGGCGGGCTCGTCCACGCGCGTGTTCGTCTACGAGGCGATGGGTCGCCACGCGGGCTGGCTGGCGGCGGCAGCCGGTCTCGCCGGCGATGGCGCCGATGACGCGCCGCACCTGATCCTGTTCCCGGAGCGGGCGTACGACGAGGCGGATTTCCTCGCCCGCGTGCAGGCGGTGGTCGATCGCGTCGGCTGGTGCGTGGTGGTGGCCAGCGAAGGCATCCGCACCGCCGATGGCCGCTTCGTCGCCGAGTCCGGCGGCGGCACCGATGCGTTCGGGCATGCCCAGCTCGGTGGCGTGGCGCCGTATCTGGCCGGACGGGTCAAGGACGCGCTCGGGCTCAAGGTGCACTGGGCCACGCCCGATTACCTGCAACGCTCGGCACGGCACATCGCGTCGCAGACCGATCTCGAGCAGGCGATCGCCGTCGGCCGCGCCGCGGTGCGCTACGCACTCGAGGGCCGCAACGCGACGATGCCGGCGGTGCGCCGGGTCTCCGACAACCCGTATCGCTGGACGATCGAGCCGGCGCCGCTCGCACGTGTGGCCAACCGCGAGAAGAAGATGCCGGCGGCATTCCTGCGTCGCGACGGCTACGGCATCACCGCCGCCGCGCGTCGCTACCTGCAGCCGCTGGTGCGTGGCGAAGCCTATCCGCCCTACCGTGACGGCCTGCCGGCCTATGTGTCGCTGAAGAACACACCGGTCGCGAAGAAACTGCCGGACTGGCCGTAGGAGCGGCCATGGCCGCGAGACGCGTGGCCCTGCGCGTCGCGCGGGAGCCCCGCTGCTCGCGATGTGAGACAGAACCCGCGCGGCCGTGGGCCGCGCCTACCGGTCGAGCACCGGGGGCAGCGGGCAGTGCAGCACCGCGCACACGGTGCGCAGCAGTTCGGCTTCCGGCACCGAGATGCGGCCGTCGTGGAGGATGGCGTCGGTGATCGCCTCGACCAGCATCTGCTTGGCCAGCGGCTCGAGCCGGTCGAGGGGATCCCATACCGCATCGAGCGCCTGCACCGGGTCTTCGGGCGGCGTGTACGCCACGTGGTCGCGCGGCAGCACGCGCTGCAGGCCGGCGAGGTAGGCGCGCCGCGCGGCGTCCGCGTCATCGGGATGGCCGGCCTGCGCGACCACCGCGAGCAGGGCAGCGAATTCCTGCCTGACATTGCCCGCACGCTGGCGCCCGAAGCGCGCATGCCGGCCCGGATCGAGCGATTCGGTGACCTGTACCTGCAACAGCCGCCCCAGGCAGTACTCGAACAGCGAGACCCGGCGATCGGCATGGACCATCGCCTCGACCACGTCGAGGAACACCGCGAGTTCCGGGCGTGGACGCAGACGCAGGACCGGGAAGGCGAGCTGCGCCAGCGGCAGCCGCTGCATCGGATGCAGCTCGTGCATCGCATCGCGCAGGTGGATCGCCAGGTCGGCCACGGGCATGCCCATCCGCGCGACGATCTCCGCACGCTGCCGCCCGCGGATGCCGTCGTCACCGTCGAGCAGCAACGCGAACAGCAACGGCATCACCTCGTCACGCCGGCGCGCCGCCTGCTGCAGCACGACGGGGATCGAGGCCACGATCGCGCCTGCACGCACCCAGTCCTGGTCCTCGGGCTCGGCCACGTGCGCGGCAACCATCGGTGCGGTCACCGCGAGCCTGGCGTGGGGCGACGGCAGCGCGCCGTCGTCGCGCGCAGCCAGCCCGAGCTGCACGTCCTCTTCCAGCCCGTTGGGCGGAGACCGCAGCCAGCGCGCCTGCAGGCCGGTCATCTGTTCGCCGGTGAATCCGGGCTCCAGCGCCTGGATGCGTCGCAGCAACGGCGGATGGGTGGCGAACAGCCCACTCAGACCGATGCCATCGCCGAACAGCATGTGGCTGATCTCTTCCGCATCGGCGCGCTCCTGCAGGCGCGAGCCTTCGCCGACGCCGCCGATCTTCTTCAGCGCCCCGGCCAGCCCCTGCGTCTGCCGGGTGAACTGCACCGCCGAGGCATCGGCGAGCACTTCGCGCGAGCGGCTCACGCCGGCCTTGATCATGCGTCCGAAGAACACCCCTGCGTAGCCGATCACCAGGCAGATCACCGCCATCAGCATCACGAAGGTCGCGTCGCGGCCGCGCGCGCCACCGGCATGCAGCAGGATCCTGCGCCCGATCAGGCCGAGCATCAGGATCCCGAACAGCACGCCCATCAGGCGGATGTTGATCCGCATGTCGCCGTTGAGCACGTGGCTGAACTCGTGCGCGATCACGCCCTGCAGTTCGTCGCGATTGAGCCGCTCGAGCGCGCCGCGGGTCACCGCCACCGCCGCATCGGTCGGCGAATAACCGGCCGCGAAGGCATTGATGCCCTGCTCCTGTTCGAGCACGAACAGCGCCGGCACCGGCACGCCGGAGGCGATGGCCATTTCCTCGACCACGTTGCGCAGGCGGCGCAACTGCGGGTCGGCGGTGTCCTCGGGCACCGCCACGCCACCGAGCTGGGTGGCCACGCGTTCACCGCCCGCACGCAGGCTGGCCATGCGGTACAGCGAGCCGAGGCCGATGATCATCACGGTGACGATGCTCGCGCCGACCAGGGTGCCGACGCTGCCACCGAAGAACAGCAGCACCGCCACGTCCACCAGCACCACGATGCACAGCACCGCCAGCGCGAACAGCACGACCAGCCGGGTGGTGTTGCGCCGCGCCTGCGCCTGCCGCTCGAAGAAGTTCATTTGAGGGACGTGATTCGTGATTCGTGATGGGTGATCGGGAAACGCAGGAACCGGGGCACTGCGCATCGAACGGACCGCCCAGGTCGTCCGGATGTACTAGCGCCCTTCCCCATCACGGATCACCAATCACCATTCCCGGCCTTCAGAACTGCACCTTCGGCGCCTCGCGCACCTCGGCACGGTCGGCGGCGATCTCCAGCAGCGCGGCCTGTTCGAAGCGGAACATGCCGGCGACGACGCTCGAGGGGAACACCTCGCGCTTGTTGTTGTAGGCCATGACCGCGTCGTTGTAGGCCTGGCGCGCGAAGGCGACCCGGTTCTCGGTGCTGGTCAGCTCTTCGGTGAGCTGCATCATGTTCTGGCTGGCCTTGAGGTCCGGATAGGCCTCGACCACCGCCAGCAGCCGCCCGAGCGCGCCGTTGAGTGCACCCTGGGTCTGCGCCAGTTCGGCCATCGCCGCCGGGTCGCCCGGGTTGGCCGCCGCCGCCTGCAGGCCGTTGATCGCCGCGCCACGCGCCGCAACCACCGCTTCCAGCGTCTGCCGCTCGTGGGAGAGATAACCCTTGGCGGTCTCGACCAGGTTGGGAATCAGGTCGAAGCGACGCTGCAGTTGCACGTCGATCTGCGCGAAGGCGTTCTTGAATGCGTTGCGGGCGGTGACGAGGCCGTTGTAGATGCCCACGCCCCACATCGCGAGAACCACTGCCAGGCCGACAATTACCAGCAGGATCAGCATGCTACCCATCAAAGCTCCCCTTATTCATGCAAGACAGGAATCAGGCGTTATGATCGGCCCGCAAGCAAGCATACGCAGGGGACAGACCCGATGAAAGACAAGGTGCTTCGCCGTCGGTGGGGACGCGCATGGCAACTTGGACTGGTCGGCATGTTGATGCCACTGGCCCTTGGCACAACCGCACAGGATCTTCCGCTGCAGGCGCAGGTCGTGCCGCCCGCGGCCGAGCCGATGCCGGTGTTCCCGCGCCCGACCGACGGTCGCCCGGAACAGCGGCCGCCGCCGTCAACCGCGAAGCCGTTGCCATCCTCGTTCGACGTGCGTGAGTTCGAGGCGATGGCGCAGGCACTGGTCGCCGACCAGCGCGTGCCCGGGCTGGCGATGGCCATCGTCCACAACGGCCGCGTGCTCAGCGCGCGTGGCTACGGCATCACCGATGTGCGCGCCGCCGAACCGGTGGATGCGCACACCGTGTTCCGGCTGGCATCGCTGTCGAAGTCGTTCGCCGGCACCATCGCCGGCGTGCTGGTGTCCGAAGGCGCACTGCGCTGGGACAGCAAGGTGGTCGACTACATGCCCGGCCTGCGCCTGGCCGATCCCAGTGCCGCCCAGCGGGTGACCGTGGCCGACGTGCTGAGCCATCGTGTCGGTCTGCCACGCCACACCTATGATCGCGACATCGAGGCCGGCACCGACTACACGACCCTCGTGCAACGGCTGTCCGCGGCCAACATGGCGTGCGCGCCCGGCGACTGCTACGGCTACCAGAACGTGGCCTTCAGCCTGGTGGGCGACGTGGTGTTCGCGACGTCGGGCCAGTTCTTCAGCGAGGCGGTATCACGGCGGCTGTTCAAGCCACTGGGAATGAATGACGCCAGCTACGGCCTGGAAGGCATCCAGGGCAGCCCACGCTGGGCGAAGCCGCATGTGCGTGCCAATCGCGGTTGGGCCTCGCTGATGCCCAAGCCGACCTACTACCGCGTGGCGCCCGCCGCCGGCGTCAATGCCAGCATCAGCGACATGGCGCAGTGGCTGATCGCCCACACCGGCCATCGTCCGGACGTACTGCCCGCGCCGCTGCTGGCCACCCTGCATTCGCCGATCGTCGGCACGCCCGGCGAGATGCGCAGCCGCGCAGGTTCCTGGCGGCGCGAACGCCTCAACGCGGCCGGCTACGGCCTCGGCTGGCGCGTCTACGATTACGCCGGCCATCGCGTGGTCTTCCACGGTGGTGCGGTGCAGGGCTACCGCGGGGTGATGGCGATGCTGCCCGAGCGCGACTTCGGCATGGTGGTGCTGTGGAACAGCGAGAGCAGCCTGCCGTCGGGCCTGATGCCGACCATCCTCGACCGCGCGCTCAACCTCGAGCACCACCGCTGGCTGGATGTCGATATCGATGACGTGCTCTACGCCGAACGTGTCGAGGACAGCACCACCCCGGGGGCGGCGGCATCCAGCGCACACGCCCGGCCGCATTGACGGGCCGCGGCGCTCCCACGCGAACGGTGCACCGACCCATGCACGCGCTCTCGCGCTGACCGGCCAAGCCGCGGACGCGACGGCGCCTCCCCCACAGACAAACAAAAACCCCCTCCGCCTGGGCAGCGGAAGGGGTCAGGGCTGACGCCGCCTTCTGGGTGCGGCTTACATCAGCGGAGTCGGCGCCGCCGGGATCGCGACCGGCGCTGGCTTCTTCGCCGCACGACGCGGCATCTTCTTGGCAGCTGCCTTGCGCGGCGCGGCCTTCTTGGCGGTCGCCTTGCGGGCAGTCTTCTTGGCAGCAACCTTGCGGGTCGCGGCCTTCTTCGCCGTCGACTTGCGTGCGGTTGCCTTCTTGGCGGCTGGACGCTTCGCAACGGCCTTCTTTGCGGTCTTGCGGGTCGCCGCCTTCTTCGCGGTCGACTTGCGGCCGGTCGCGGCCTTGCGTGCCGTCGACTTCTTCGCTGCCGCCTTGCGCGCGGTGGTCTTCTTCGCTGCCGACTTGCGGGCAGTGGTCTTCTTGGCTGCAGCCTTGCGGGCGGTGGTCTTCTTCGCCGTGGCCTTGCGTGCAGTGGTCTTCTTCGCCGCCGCCTTGCGGGCGGTTGCCTTCTTGGCGACCTTGCTCACGCGCTTGGTCGCCGCGGCTTTCTTGGCAGTCTTCTTGGCTGCCGATTTCTTGGTGGCTTTCTTCGTGGCCATGGGATGGCTCTCCTCGTCAATGGAACTTCGGGTACTACGTGCCCAGTTCGCGAACGCCGCGGGGATCGGACCCGCGACCAACCGCCGACGCGCAACGCGCATCGGGACGGATACCTGCGTCGCGTTCCGACCGGTACCCGCTACCGGTTCGACGTGCGACGCGCCCGCAAGAAAACGCCCGTGCCGGAGTGGCGCGGGCGTGGTCGATACGGGGTGCTGTTTTTGCAGGGGAGACGATTGCTGATTCCACCTTCTGGAATTTCGGGGCGGAAGGTTGCGTTGTCGCGCGCGATGTCGTCCCGGCCTTGATCACTCGTCCCTGCGGTTGCGTGGTTTCGGCGAAACCTAATCACGCTTTTTTCGACTGTCAACACCCGTCGTCGAAAGTCGTTGCGCGCATCTGCACACGCTCTCCACATCCGGCACCGCGTTGGCACCGCCACGATCCGTCCGCATGGATGCGTGCGTTGCATCCACCGGATGTCGCGTCGGTAACGGATGCTGTTTTCAAGTGCTTTTCAGACACGTGCATCGTTGCGTGCGCGTGTCGTGCATGGCGCGCCGTGCAGGCCGATGTCGACGACGCGCTCGCGGCGACGTCGATGACGAGGTTGCAGTGCAACCCGGCAAGACCTTGCTTCTTGCGCGCTGCAGCGACGCCTTTGCGCGGAACTGCGCGGGCCGAAGCAGCTGATCCGCATGCAGTGCATGCCTTCCGTGCATGGCCGATGTCATCGTGGCGCAAACGAAAACGCCGCCCTCGAGGGCGGCGCTTCGGTGCAACGGATGGATCGAACGACTCAGTCGGCGTCGTCGAGCAGCGCCGCGTAGTCGTCGGGATCGAGCAGTTCGTTGAGCTGCTCGCTGTCCTCGATTTCCACCGCGAAGATCCAGCCTTCGCCGAACGCGTCCTCGTTGATCGTCTCCGGCTTGTCGGCGAGATCGGAGTTCACCGCGACGACGGTGCCGGTGACCGGCGAGTAGACGTCGGACGCGGCCTTGACCGACTCGACCACGGCGGCACCGGTGCCGGCCTCGACGCGGTCTCCCACGCTGGGCAGGTCGACATAGACGAGGTCACCCAGCAGGCCCTGGGCATGGTCGGAGATGCCGACCGTGACCCGGCCATCGCCCTCGACGCGGGCCCATTCGTGGGATTTGAGGAACTTCAGGTCGCCGGGGATCTCGCTCATGTTGGGCTCCGAATCTGGGGGTTGTCAGGGTGCGGCCAAGTGTAGCTGCGGAGGTGCGCGAAGCGCAGGCCGATCGCTGTCGCGCGCAAGGCGGTTAGGGAATGCAGGATCAGTCGAGGACGCCGGGCTGGGCCTGGCCGTCGCGCACGAACGGGAACTTCACCGTGCGCACCGGAACCTCGCGTCCGCGGATGTCCACGCGCACCTGGCCGGCGTCGCCCGCGGGGATGCGTGCGAAGGCGATCGCCTTGCCGAGCGTGGGCGAAAACGTGCCGGACAGGATCTCGCCCTCGCCGGCATCACTGAGCACGCGCTGGCCGTGGCGCAGCACGCCCTTCTCGTCCATGACCACACCGATGAGCTGGCGTGCGTCGCCGTCGGACTGCTGGCGCTCGAGGCGTTCGCGACCGATGAAGTCGCGGCCTTCGTCGAGCGACACCGTCCAGCCCAGGGCCACCTCGTACGGCGTGACCGACTCGTCCATGTCCTGGCCGTACAGCGCAAGGCCCGCCTCGAGGCGCAGCGTGTCGCGCGCACCGAGGCCGGCCGGCTTCACCCCCGCCGCCAGCAGTGCGTCCCACAGCGCGACCGCACCGCCCTGCTCCAGCACGACTTCGAAACCGTCCTCGCCGGTGTAACCGGTACGGGCGACGAACAGATCGGCGCCGTGCGCGGAACGCACGTTGATCGCGGCGAAGCGACCGAGGCCGGCCAAAACGTCGCGGTCCGCCGCGTCGACCAGCCCCAGCACGCGCTCGCGGGCAGCCGGGCCCTGCACGGCGATGATCGCGAGCTCCGCACGCTCGACCACGTCGACGTCGAACGCCGCGGCGTGGCGGCCGATCCAGGCGAGGTCCTTGTCGCGGGTGCCGGCGTTGACCACCAGTCGGTACCAGCCGTCGTCCATGTAGTAGACGATGAGGTCGTCGACCACCCCGCCCTGCTCGTCGAGCATGCAGCTGTAGATCGCCTTGCCCTTCTTCTTCAGCTTGTCGACGGAGTTGGCCAGCAACCGCCGCAGGAACTCGCGCACGCGCTCGCCACGCAGGTCGACCACGGTCATGTGGCTGACATCGAACATGCCAGCATCGCGGCGCACCTGGTGGTGCTCCTCGATCTGCGAACCGTAGTTGAGCGGCATGTCCCAGCCGCCGAAATCCACCATGCGCGCGCCGAGCGCGCGATGGCTGTCATTGAGGATGGTCTTGCTGGTCATGGGAGAGGCCCTTGTTGCGAAAGTGCCCGATTATCCCAGAGCGCCCGGGGCCGTGCCCCGGGCCTTTCGTCTACCCCAGCGGGGGCGTTCCGCCGCCTTGCCCGGCGTGCCCATGTCCCGCGGACTCGACCAGCAGGACCATGCCGTCCGCGCCGGTCACCCGCACCGGCGCGCCGACAGGAAGGTCCGGGCCGGCCACGACCCAGAAGGCGTCGCCGATCTTGACCCGGCCGCGCCCGTCCACGATCGCGGTTTCCACCGGCACCACGCGCCCCAGGTGGTGGGCGGCGCGACGGTTGAGCGTCGGGTGGTCGCTGGTGCGGCCGCTCCCGCGGAACCAGGTGCGGTAGACCTGGATCGACACGAAGCTCAGCACCACGAACGCCGCCACCTGCCACAGCAGGCCGATCCCCGGCACCAGCAGCACGCCGACGAACATGGCGGCCGCGGCGAAGCCCATCCACAGCATGAAGGCACCGGGCGCGAGCGTCTCCGCCGCGAACAGCAGCAGCGCCACCGCCGCCCACGCAACCACTTCCCAGCGCATGGCCTCAGCCTCCGCGCGGCGTCTGCACGCCGCGGGCGGTGGCACCGGCCTGCTGCTTGCCGAGCGCCTCGCGGGCCAGTTCGGCGATGCCGCCGATCGAGCCGATCACGCCGCTGGCCTCCATCGGCATCAGCACGAACTTCTGGTTCGGCGCGGTGGCGAGTTCACGGAATGCCTCGACGTACTTCTGCGCGATGAAGTAGTTGATCGCCTGCACGTCGCCGTTGGCGATCGCATCCGACACCATCTGGGTGGCCTTGGCCTCGGCTTCGGCCAGGCGCTCGCGCGCCTCGGCTTCGCGGTACGCGGCTTCCTTGCTGCCTTCGGCCTGCAGGATCGCCGCCTGCTTGTCGCCCTCGGCACGCAGGATCTCCGACTGACGATGCCCCTCCGCCTCGAGGATCACCGCGCGGCGTTCGCGCTCGGCCTTCATCTGCCGCGCCATCGAATCGATGAGGTCGCGCGGCGGCTGGATGTCGCGGATCTCGATGCGGGTGACCTTGATGCCCCACGGATGGGTGGCCTGGTCGACCACGTTGAGCAGCTGCGCATTGATGGTCTCGCGGTTGGACAGCGATTCGTCCAGGTCCATCGAGCCGATCACGGTACGGATGTTGGTCTGCACCAGCGCGATGGTGGCGATCTCGAGGTTGGCGACCTCGTAGGCGGCCTTGGCGGCATCGAGCACCTGGAAGAACACGACGCCGTCCACGCGCACCACCGCGTTGTCGCGGGTGATGACGTCCTGGCTGGGCACGTCGAGCACCTGCTCCATCATGTTGACCTTGCGGCCGACGCCGTAGACCACCGGGATCAGGAAGTGCAGGCCCGGATCCAGCGTGTGGGTGTACTTGCCGAAGCGCTCGACCGTCCATTCGTAACCCTGCGGCACCATGCGCACCGTCTTGAACAGCACGATGATGCCGGCCAGCAATACGACTGCGGTGAGAAAACCGGTCGCGCCCATGAGTGATCCCTCGTGTGATTGTTCCCCGTGACGGAGTATAGGGCTGGGGTGTGACCCGGCGTCCGCGGTTGCGACGCTTTCCATGCCCACTGCATCTAACCCATCGATGCCACTGTCCAGCCACCCATTGCAGGCCGCAGGCGCGCCGCCCGTCGCGATGTCGCCACCGCCGCCCACGTCGGCGTCGGGCTTCGCGATCGACGTGCCCGGCGCGTTGCTGCAGCGCGCGCGGGCCGGCGAGCGCGCCGCGTTCGAGCAGCTGTACCGCTGGTTCGAACGGCCGACGTTCACGCTGGCGCTGCGCATCTGCGGCGACCGCGAGGCTGCGGCCGACGTGCTGCAGGACACGATGCTGAAGATGATCGATAGCATCGGCGAGTTCCGCGGCGCCTGCCCGTTCTGGGGCTGGCTGCGGCAGATCGCGGTCAACGAGGCGCTGATGCGGCTGCGTCGTGGACGCCGCTTCGAAGGCCATCTCGATGTCGACGAGCACGAGCTTGCCGGTGACGTGCCACCGCCGAGCGCCGCCGCCGACGCTGCCGCCTTGCAGCGCGCGTTGGCCGGCCTGCCGGTGATCACCCGCAGCGTGCTCTGGCTGTACCACGCCGAAGGCTTCACCCACGAAGAGATCGGCGCGCTGATGGAACGCACGCCCAGCTTCTCCAAATCGCAGGTCGCGCGCGGCACCCGTCGCCTGCGCGAACTGCTCGAAACACCGTCCCCCGCATCCGCCGGAGCGTTGCCATGACCAATCCCCACATGCCGCCGCCCGCCACCTGGCCCGAGGCCTTCGCCCGCCTGCCGCTGGCGTCGCCAGCTGCTGGCGGCTGGGACGCTATCGCACACCGGCTGCCCCGGGCGACGCCACGCCCGCGGCGCTGGCCGCTGTGGACCGCGCTGGCCGCCTCGCTGCTGCTCGCCGTCGCGCTGCCGGTGCGTTGGCTCGCACCCGACGCGCCTGCCCCGCCCGCGCCTGCGAGCGACGTGGCGACCCTGCAGAATGAATCCGCGCGGCTCGAGGCACTGCTGCCGTTGCTGGCCGACGACCGGGTCGCAAGCGGCACCGCGGCACTGATGTCCGGCGAGCTCGAACTGCGCCTGGCCGAGATCGATGCCGGCCTGGGCGACCCGGCGCTCGACCCGCAGGCGCGGGAACGACTGTGGCGTTCGCGCGTGGACACCCTGCTCGCGCTGGTGCAGTTCGAAGGCGAACGCTCGTGGCTTGCCGCGCAGGGTTCGCGCTTCGACACCGCACTGGTGCAGATCGACTGACTTTTCCACCCATCCTCTATCCGGAGACGACCATGATCCGCCGCCCCCCTGCCATCGCCGCGCTCGCGCTTGCCGTTGCGCTGGTCACCGGTGCCGCCAGTGCCCAGGACAGCGATAGCCGTACCCTGGAGCAGGCGCGTGCCGACCTCCAGCGCGCGGCGGCCCGTGTCGCCGCGCTGTCCGCCGACACCGCAGCGCATGCAGTGCGCCGGCACACCCGACCGGTCCTGGGCGTGGTGCTTGCACCCGATGCCGATGCCGGCGTGCGTATCGCCGCGGTCACCCCCGGCAGCGCGGCGGACGATGCCGGACTGCGCAGCGGCGACCGCCTCGTCGCCATCGGCGGCACCGCCATCCTCGGCCGCGATGGCGAGCTGCGGCTGGACAACGCGCGCGGGTTGCTGCGTGGCCTCACCGCCACCACGCCGGTGCGGCTCGACTACGAGCGTGCGGCTCGCCGCGCGTCCGTCACCGTGACCCCACGCCCCGGTACCGGCGTGGCGGTGCTGTCCGGCACCGAACTCGCGCGCACGCTCGAAGGCGTGCGCGAAGGGCTCGACGGTGTGGACATGCGCGAGGTCGGCGAGCGCGTGCGCATCGCCACCAGCGGCATTGGCGACGAGGTCGCACGTGCGCTGGCGGCCGCCGGTGTCGACGCCAACTGCGAGGGCAGCGACTGCGGCACGCCACGGCTGTTGTCGGCGGTGCGCTGGAGCGGGCTCAACCTCGCCGCGCTGGATGCCGACCTCGGACGCTATTTCGGCGCCGACCGTGGCGTGCTGGTGCTGTCGACCGGCAGCATCGATGGCCTGCGCGCGGGCGATGTGATCCAGCGCGTCGACGGCCAGCCGGTCGCGACGCCACGCGACGTGATGCAGCGCCTGCGCGACCGCGACGAAGGCGAGCGCGTATCGATCACCTACTTGCGCGACCGCAGGACCGGCACCGCCGACGTCGCGGTACCTCGGCAGCGGTCGCTGCGCCTGGTGGCGCCGCCGGCACCGCCCGCACCCCCGCGCCCGCCGGCCGCTCCGAGGCCACCGGCACCGCCGGCACCGCCGCCGGATGCCGGTTGACTGCTACTTGGTCAGGATCAGCTTGTCGTTGCGGGTATGGCGCAGGCGGTAGAGCTCGTTGCCGTGGCGGATGCAGACCTCGCGCTGGCCGGCCAGCAGGCGGGCGCTGTCGAGCAGGAGCTGCTCCGGCGCCGCGGCATAGGCCGCTGGCACTGGCGCCGAGGGGTCGTGGAGAGGGTCGGGCGAACGATCGAGCGACATTCGGCAGCCTCGGTAGGGGAGGCCGCGACAATAATGATTCTCATTACGACGCTCAAGTGGCGCTCCCGACACGCCGACCGGCGGCGCTGCCCTGACCCGGGTCAGCGTTCCCGCGTCACCGCCTCGATCCGCCGCCACGCCGAGGTGTCGACGCGCTCGAGCAGCTCCAGCGCCTGCAGATTCTCCAGCAACTGCGACACGCGGCTGGCGCCGGTCAGCACCGTCGACACATGTGGGTTGCGCAGGCACCAGGCGATCGCCAGCGGCGCCGGCGCCATGCCGAGTTCGGCGGCGAGGCCGGTAAAGGCACGCGCGCGCTCCAGCCGGGAGGGATCCTCGAGCAGCAGCTCGCGCAGCCAGGCGTAGGCCGGTTGCCCGAGGCGGCTGTCGTCGGCGATGCCGTCGTTGTACTTGCCGGTGAGCAGGCCGGAGCCCAGCGGTGACCACACCGTGGTGCCCAGGCCCAGTTCGCCGTAGAGCGGTGCGTATTCCAGCTCCACGCGCCGGCGGTGCAACAGGCTGTATTCCGGCTGCTCCATCGTCGGCGGATGCAGCCGGTGCTTGCGCGCGAGGTCGGCGGCTTCCATCACCCGCTCGGCCGGCCATTCCGAGGTGCCCCAGTACAGCACCTTGCCCTGGCGGATCAGCGTGTCCATCGCCCATACGGTTTCCGCGACCGGCGTATCCGGGTCGGGCCGGTGGCAGAAGAACAGATCGAGGTAGTCCACGCGCAGCCGCCGCAGTGCGGCGTGGCAGGCGTCGTGCACGTGCTTGCGCGAGAGCCCGCGCTGGGTCGGGCGCGGCTCGGCGGCCGAGCCGAAGTAGACCTTGCTCGACACGCAGTAGCCATCGCGCGGCAGCCGCAGGTCGCCGATGACATCGCCCATGATCCGCTCGGCATCGCCATGGACGTAGCCCTCGGCGTTGTCGAAGAAGTTGATGCCGTGGTCCCAGGCGGCGGCGACCAGTTCGCGCGCCTCGCCGCGGCCGATGCGGCTGCCGAACGTGGCCCACGCGCCGAGCGACAGCGCGGACAGCTGCAGGCCGGACTGGCCGAGTCGGCGGTACTGCATCGGGAGGCTCCAGGGACGGCGCTCCAGTGTAGCGAGCCGTGGCGGTGGGCCGGCGCTATGCTCCGGGCGGGGCCGCGTGCGGGGAGACCATGGGCGACGCATCGAAACCTGCAGGCGGGGTGCCCGGGCTGTTCTCGCGCCCGGACGCGCTGCTGCTCGACACCGGCGCCGATGGCGAACTGCTGGTCGCGCGCGTGCGCGCATTGCTGTCGCTGCTGGTGCTGTCGTTGCCGTTGCTTGCCGCGCTCGATGGAGACGGCCGCGAAGTCGCGATCGGCCTGGCGGCGGCGGTGGTGGTCAATGCAAGCGCCCAGCTGTGGCTTGCGCTTGCACGGCGTCGCGTGCGCTGGCTGCCATTGGCGACCGCGACGCACGACGTCAGCGTGACCACGCTGGTGCTGGTGCTGCTCGCGCGCGACGACCCGGCGGCCGGTCTCAACAGCATGGTGGTGTGGTGCTTCTACGCGGTGGCCATCGTGCTCACCGCATTGCGCAACGACGTGCGCCTCGCGCTGTACACCGGTGCGCTCGCGATCGCGCAGTACGCGGCGCTGTGGTGGCTGGTCACGGCACTCGCACCGGGCGACGCACTGCCCGCGTCGTATGCCTACGGCGTGGTGTCGCTGGGCACGCTGGGCCAACGGCTGGTGCTGCTGGCGATCGTCACCGGCATTACCGCGGTGGTCGTGCGCCGCATCCAGCGCCTGATCACCGTCGCCGGCCATGACGCGCTGACCGGCCTGCCCAACCGTGCCTGGCTGCTGCAGCACCTGCCACAGGATTTCGCCGACGCGCGCGCCAGTGGCCGCAGCCTCAGCGTGGCCCTGCTGGATCTCGACGGTTTCCGCCGCATCAACGAAGTCGCCGGGCACCCGGCCGGCGACCGCGCCCTGCGGCATGTCGCCGCGGGACTGTCAGGGTTGCTCCACGAAGGCGAGCACGCGGCGCGGATCGGTGGCCAGGAGTTCGTGCTGCTGCTGCGCAGCCCGATCGGCAGCGCGTGGGAGCGACTGGATGGTCACCGCCGGCTGCTGGCGGAGCGTCCGTTCCAGCCCGGCCGCGGGCGCGACGGCGTCACCCTGCGTTTCAGCGCGGGGCTGGCCGCGTGGCCACAGGACGGGGGCGACGCTTCCGCCCTGCTGGGCGTGGCGGATCGTCGCCTCAAACAGGCCAAGGCGGATGGCGGTGACCGCGTGGTCGCCCGTGAGCGCTGACTGAACAGGCATCCAGCGGCGCGTGAAGATTCCGTGATATTGCCCCCGCCGGCGCCCTCCCCTACGCTGCGCGGTCTGCTGGCGCCCAGGGGCACTCGATGGAAGTACTGGCACGGGTCGGATTCGGCCTGTTCGGACTGGTGGTGCTCCTCGGCATCGTCTGGTTGTTCTCCAACAACAAGCGTCGCGTCGACTGGGTGCTGGTCGGCACCGGCGTCGCGTTGCAGATCGCCTTCGCCGCGCTGGTGCTGCTGGTGCCGGGCGGGCGTGAGGTCTTCGACTGGCTCGGCCACGGGTTCGTGAAGATCCTCGGCTTCGTCAACGCCGGTTCCAGCTTCATCTTCGGCAACCTGATGGACGTGGACACCTACGGGTTCATCTTCGCGTTCCAGGTGCTGCCGACGATCATCTTCTTCGCCTCGCTGATGGCGGTGCTGTACCACCTCGGCGTGATGCAGGCGGTGGTGCGGGTGATGGCGCTTGCGATCACCAAGGTGATGCGCGTGTCCGGTGCCGAGACCACCAGCGTCTGCGCCAGCGTGTTCATCGGCCAGACCGAAGCGCCGCTGACGGTGCGCCCGTACATCTCGCGGATGACCGAATCCGAGCTGATCACGATGATGATCGGCGGCATGGCGCATATCGCCGGCGGCGTGCTGGCGGCCTATGTCGGCATGCTCGGCGGCGGCGACCCGGTCGAACAGGCCTTTTATGCCAAGCACCTGCTGGCAGCCTCGATCATGGCGGCGCCGGCGACGCTGGTGATCGCCAAGATCCTGATCCCGGAAACCGGCGAGCCGCTGACCCGCGGCACGGTGAAGATGGAGGTCGAGAAGACCACCAGCAACATCATCGACGCCGCGGCAGCGGGTGCCGGCGACGGCCTGCGGCTGGCGCTCAACATCGGCGCGATGCTGCTGGCCTTCATCGCGCTGATCGCGATGATCAACGCGCCGCTGACGTGGATCGGCGAGATCACCGGGCTGCAGGAATCGCTGGGCCGTCCGCTCGACCTCGCCACCATCTTCGGCTTCGTGCTGGCGCCGATCGCCTGGGTGATCGGCGTGCCGTGGGCGGACGCCGGCGTGGTCGGCTCGCTGATCGGCCAGAAGGTCGTGATCAACGAGTTCGTCGCCTACCTGCAGCTGGCCGACATCGTCAACGGCCGCGTCGAGGGCGTGGCGCTGAGCGAACAGGGCCGGCTGATCGCCACCTATGCGTTGTGCGGGTTCGCCAACTTCAGCTCGATCGCGATCCAGATCGGCGGCATCGGCGGGCTCGCGCCCGACCGGCGCCAGGACCTCGCCCGCTTCGGCCTGCGCGCGGTGCTGGGCGGCACCATCGCCACGATGATGACCGCCACCATCGCCGGCGTGCTGACCACGTTTGCCTGAGGTCGGCATGGCAGTGGCACGCGCAGGCGTCGTCGTCGTCGGGTCGTTCAACGTCGACCATGTATGGCGTGCCACGCGCTTGCCGCGCCCCGGCGAAACCCTGGCCGGCGTGTACAGCACCGGCCCCGGCGGCAAGGGCTTCAACCAGGCGGTCGCTGCGCGCCGTGCCGGTGCGGACGTGCGCTTCGTCTGCGCATTGGGCGATGACGCCGGTGGTGCGCTTGCCCGTGACCTCGCCGCTGCCGACGGCATCGACCTGCAGGCATACGCAAGCGATGCACCGACCGGCACCGCGGGCATCTACACCGACGACGCCGGCCGCAACTCGATCGTGATCGGCCCGGGCGCCAACGCCGCGCTCGATGCCGGTTTCGTCGAGACCCATGCCGATGCGCTTGCCGGCGCCGCGGTGGTGCTGGCGCAGCTGGAATCGCCGCGCGACGCGGTCACCACCGCGCTCGCGCACGCACGCCGCGGTGGTGCGCTGGCGATGCTCAATCCCGCGCCGGCCGATGCCGTCGTCGACGCCGCGCTGCTGGCCAGCTGCGACCTGCTGACGCCCAACGAAAGCGAGTTCGCCGCACTGCTGGCTGCGCACGGCCACGCGGTGATCGACGACGAGACGGTGGCCGCGCTCGACGATGGCGCGTTGCACGCGCTGTGCCGTGCGCTGTTGCCGCAGGGCACGGTGGTCGTAACCCTCGGCGGCGCCGGCTGCTTCGTCTCCCATGCCGACCCGGCGCGTTTCGGCGATGCCGGGCCATTCGCAAGGATCCCGGCCCACCCCGCACGCGTGGTCGACACCACCGGCGCCGGCGATGCCTTCAACGGCGCACTCGCCGCGGCCATCGCCCTGCAGCCGCAGCGCGCCTTCAGCGCGCAGCTGCGCTTCGCCAGCCGCTATGCGGCCGCCTCCACCGAGCGCCCGGGTGCGGCGGCGTCGATGCCACTGCTGCGCGCCGACGCCTGACTGACGGATGGCGTGGCCCGGCTGCGCTGGCGCCACCGCCTACAATGCCGCCATGCAGATCGGCCCCCACCGCATCGACCCCCGCGTGATCCTGGCCCCGATGGCCGGGGTCACCGACAAGCCGTTCCGCCAGCTGTGCAAGCGGCTGGGCGCCGGGCTCGCGGTGTCGGAGATGACCACCAGCGATCCGCGCTTCTGGAACACGCGCAAGTCATTGCACCGCATGGACCACGTCGGCGAACCGGATCCGGTGTCGGTGCAGATCGCCGGCACCGAGCCGGCGGTGATGGCCGAGGCCGCGCGTCACAATGTCGAGCACGGCGCGCAGATCATCGACATCAACATGGGCTGCCCGGCGAAGAAGGTCTGCAACGCCTGGGCGGGCTCGGCACTGATGCGCGACGAGGCGCTGGTGGGCCGCATCCTCGATGCGGTGGTGGGCGCGGTGGATGTGCCGGTGACGCTGAAGATCCGCACCGGCTGGGATGCCGATCACCGCAATGCGCCGTCGATCGCGCGCATCGCACAGGAAGCGGGCATCGCCGCGCTCACCATCCACGGCCGCACCCGCGACCAGCAGTACACCGGCCATGCCGAGTACGACACCATCGCCGCGATCAAGGCGCAGCTGGCGATCCCGGTGATCGCCAATGGCGACATCGATTCACCGGACCGGGCCGCCCTGGTGCTGCGCCGGACCGGCGCCGACGCGGTGATGGTCGGGCGCGCCGCGCAGGGCCGGCCGTGGATCTTCCGCGAGATCGCCCACTTCCTCGCCACCGGCGAACGCCTGCTGCCGCCGACGCTGGCCGAGGTGCGCGACGTGCTGCTCGGCCATCTCGAGGCATTGCATGCGTTCTATGGCGAACAGAGCGGCGTACGCATCGCACGCAAGCACCTGGGCTGGTATGCGAAGGACCGCCCCGAGCATTCCGCCGAGCAGCGCGCGGCGTTTCGCGCGGTGGTCAACCGTGCCGAGACCGCGCAGGCACAGCTGGCGCTGACCCGCGACTACTTCGATGCGCTGATTGCCGGCGTCGCGGTGGAGTGGTCGAGCGCGGCCTGACGTACGGCCGCGCCGCGGCCGGCAGTACGCCACAGTGTTGCGGATGCATGCCGGCACGCACACGCCCGGCTTCCTAGAATGCGTTTCGCCCTCCACGCGCCACGCCCATGAGCGACCTCCCTCCCGGCATCGACTTTCCCTACCTGCACGGCTTCTCGCCGACAGAGCAGGCGCGCCTGGTGCGCCAGGCCCGGCTCGCCGAATCGACGATCTTCCGCAACATCGACTACCCCGGCGCAAAGCGGCTGCTGGAAGTCGGCAGCGGCGTGGGCGCGCAGACCGAGATCCTGCTGCGCCGCTTCCCGGACCTGCACGTGACCGGTGTCGACCTCAGCACCGCGCAGCTCGACGCGGCGCGGGCACGGCTCGGCCAGCTGCCGTGGCTCCAGGACCGCTACGACTTCCAGCAGGCCGATGCCACCGACCTGCCGTTCGAACCGCGCAGCTTCGATGCCGCCTACCTGTGCTGGGTGCTCGAACACGTCCCGAAACCGGCACGCGTGCTCAGCGAAGTGCGGCGGGTGCTGGCGCCCGGCGCGCCGGTCTACGTGACCGAGGTGATGAACGCATCGTTCGTGCTCGACCCGTACTCGCCCAACGTGTGGCGCTACTGGATGGCCTTCAACGATTTCCAGTACGACAGCGGCGGCGATCCGTTCATCGGCGCCAAGCTCGGCAACCTGCTGCTGGCCGGCGGATTCCGCGACGTCTCCACCGAGGTCAAGACCTTCCATTTCGACAACCGCGAGCCGGCGCTGCGCAAGACCATGATCGCGTTCTGGGAGGAACTGCTGCTGTCGGCGGCCGACCAGCTGATCGAGGCCGGTTGCGTCACCGCCGAGGTCGTGGATGGCATGCGCCGCGAGATCGCCCAGGTGCAGACCGATCCGGATGCGGTGTTCTTCTACGCCTTCATGCAGGCGCGCGCGACGGTCTACTGACTGCCCGCTGGCGGCTGGTGCCAGATCCGCTGCCACAGCCCGGCAAGCTGCTCGCCGCGACCGGCGTCGCCCGGCAGCTGGCGCGGTGGCGCCACGGGACGCCATTTGCCGTCGTCATACAGCCGCGCCACGGCGAAGTTGAAGAAGTAACCGGGCTCTAGCCCCATGCGCAGGTCGCTGAGCACCAGGGTGTCGCCATGCACCTGCGCGCGCATGAAGCCGTGGGTGAACCAGTCCAGCCGCTGCACCACCGGAAGATCCCGCGCCGCGGCCAGCGCCTGCACGTCGGACCCGTGCGCGCGGAAGCGGATCGGTCCGCGGTCGGCGACCACCGAGCGCTCGCCCTCCAGGTATCCATCAGGCGTCATCACCACCACCCGCCACAGCAGGGTGTTGAGCGGCATCGGCACCGACAGGCGCGGTGCGTCGGCCAGGCCCATCGCCGCCAGCGTGCGCGTGGTCTCGCGCTCCACCATCGCCTTGGCCAGCAGCGACCAGCCGATATAGGCCGTGCTCAACGCCAGTCCAGCGACCAGCGCTGTGCGCGCGAGCGGCTTTGCGCCCGCCCATAGCGCCACCAGCACGCCGACCAGCAGCCACGCGGTGTAGGCCGGGTCGATGATGAAAAGGCTCGACCACATCACCGGCGGCAGCGGCAGCGGCCACAGCAGCTGGGTACCGTAGACGGTGAATGCATCCAGTAGCGGATGCGTCACCAGCGCCAGCTGGAACGCCCGGAACCACGCCCGCGGCGCCTCGGCCACGCGCCCGCCGCGGCGCTGGAACCACGCCCACAGTGCCCACGCCACAAGCGGCAGCACGAACAGCGAGTGCGACAACCCGCGGTGCAGCGTCATCTGCGCGACCGGGTCGTCGGTCAGCAGCCACAGCGGCAGCGAGTCGAGGTCGGGCAGCGTGCCCAGCACGGCGCCTACGCCCATCGCGGCGCGCCGGTGGCGTGCGGGCACCACCGCCGCGGCGACCGAGGCGCCGAGGAGGATCTGGGTCAGCGAATCCATTGCCGGTCAGTGCACCGTGCTGCCGCAGCACTTCTTCCATTTCTGGCCGCTGCCGCAGGGACAGGGATCGTTGCGGCCGGGCAGCGCGTCGCGACGGATCGGCTCGCGCGGGCGCTGTGCTTCGAAGCGCATGAGATCCAGGTCCTGCAGCAGCGCGGGCACCGAGGCCAGCAGGCCCCAGCGATCGTCGAAGTCGAGCAGGTCCGCGGCATCGAGTTCCATCTCAGCGGCGTGCTCCGGCGTCGCCACCGACATCCGCATCAGGTCCTGGACGTCGAGCGCGAGATCGGCGTCGGCGTCCATCCATTTCGTCCACGCATCGGCACGCAGCGACATGCCCTGCAGGAAGCCGGCAGCCCACAGCGCACCCACCGGGAAGTCGCGCGGGATCGCGTCGATGTCGTCGTCCTCGCCATCCTCCAGCTCCGGCAGGCCCACGAACGGCATCAGCTCGTAGGCCGCATCGGCATCGTCATCCACCGGCAGCGGCTGGCGGATGCGCCAGGTGATGTGCTCCCACAGCTTCTGCAGCAGTTCGACCAGTTCCGGCGCCGCCTCGCCATCGCCGAGCACCTGCGGCAGCGCCTCGTCCGGCAGCACCGGTTCCGGTCCCACGATCAGCGCGGAGAACAGCCCGTCCACGGCCTCCAGCGGCATGCCATCGCCGTCGCCGGCGTGGTCGTAGAGCAGCGCCTCGAGCCGGGCGAGGTCGTCGTCATCGAACGGCGAGGTTTCGGGTGTGGGGGTCATGGCGGATCTCCAGCAGCGGCCATCCAGTTTAACCAAGGCGCAACGCCGCACCGGCGAACATGCGTGCGGGCGCCGGGAGCTGTATCATCCGCGGCCATCTTTTCATCCGAATACAAGGATATTGCCGATGTCGAGCTACCTGTTCACCTCCGAATCGGTGTCCGAAGGCCATCCGGACAAGGTCGCCGACCAGATCTCCGATGCCGTGCTGGATGCGATCCTCACCCAGGACAAGCGTGCCCGCGTGGCCTGCGAGACCATGGTGAAGACCGGCGTGGCGATCGTCGCCGGCGAGGTGACCACCAGCGCGTGGGTCGACATCGAGGAACTGACCCGCAAGGTCATCAACGGCATCGGCTACACCAATTCCGACGTCGGCTTCGACGGCCACACCTGCGGCATCCTCAACCTGATCGGCAAGCAGTCGCCGGACATCGCCGCCGGCGTGGACGGCACCGACAAGAAGGCGAAGAAGCCCGAGGAACAGGGTGCGGGCGACCAGGGCCTGATGTTCGGCTATGCCTGCAACGAGGCACCGGAATACATGCCGGCGCCGATCTACTACAGCCACCGGCTGGTGGAGCAGCAGGCCAAGGTGCGCAAGAACGGCAAGCTGAAGTGGCTGCGTCCGGACGCGAAGAGCCAGGTGACCTTGCGCTACGACGAGAACAACCAGGTCGCCGGCCTCGACGCCGTGGTGCTGTCGACCCAGCACGACCCGGGCATCAAGCAGAAGGACCTGATCGAGGCGGTGCGCGAGTTCATCCTGAAGCCGGTGCTGCCGAAGAAGTGGATGGACACGCTGCCGAAGAACAAGGTGCACATCAATCCGACCGGGATCTTCGTGATCGGCGGGCCGGTGGGTGATTGCGGCCTGACCGGACGCAAGATCATCGTCGACACCTACGGCGGCATGGCCCGCCATGGCGGCGGCGCGTTCTCGGGCAAGGATCCGTCGAAGGTCGACCGCTCGGCCGCCTACGCCGCGCGCTACGTGGCCAAGAACGTGGTCGCCGCGGGGCTGGCCGACAAGTGCGAGGTGCAGGTTTCCTACGCGATCGGCGTCGCCGAGCCGACCTCGATCTCGGTCACCACCTTCGGCACCGGCCGCATCCCCGATGCGCAGATCGAGAAGCTGATCCGCGCGCATTTCGACCTGCGCCCGTACGGCATCATCAAGATGCTCGACCTGATCCACCCGATGTACCAGGCGACCGCCGCGTACGGCCACTTCGGCCGCAAGCCGAAGGAGTTCAGCTACGTCGACGCCGAGGGCAACACCGTGGCCGCGACCGCGTTCTCGTGGGAGCGCACCGATCGCGCCGACGCGCTGCGGTCCGACGCCGGGCTGTGAGCTGATCCACCCGTTGCACATGAAGAGGGCCGCGCAAGCGGCCCTCTTCGTTTCCACGCTCGGTCGGCGGGATCAGGAGGTGCCGACCTCGACATCGATGCGGCCGTGCACATCGTTGGCATTGTCGCCATCCGAACCCGACGCGATCCGGAACAGTTTCTCGATGAACCCGTAGGGTTCGTTGTTGAGGTTGCGCGCCAGCGAGACCGCGAAGTCCGTCGGCGTCGGCGAGTAGCCATCGCTGCCCAGCATCACCGCCAGGTCGGGGTGGGCACCGCCGTAGCCGACGCCGTCGACGGTCGACCGGGTCTGGTCCATCAGCCCCTGCATCTGTGACTCGCTGAAGGTCAGGGTGACCGTATCGCCCGCCTCCACCGGCCCATTGCCCTCCGCCGAACCGGTCAGGGCAACGTTGAACAGGGTCGCCATCGCCTGCTCCTCGGCCGCCTCGTTGGCACCCATGAAGCGGTCGAACCAGCCATACGCCGGGCGGTCGGTGTTCACCTCGAATGTGTAGCTGCGTTCGCCCGGCAGCTCGTTGCCCTGCGCATCGAAACGCTGCTCGATCGTCAGCGGCACGTTGCCGCCATAGGTGAGGTCGGTGGTGAGCGAGTACGAATTGTCGGGATAGGTGATCTTCACCGAGCTGCCGGTGTTCGCCTGCCCGCCCAGGGTCACGTCGACATGCTTGCCCAGTTCCGCGCGCAGCTGGGTCTGCGAGGAGAAGTCGACGCGTTCGATCGTGGCCACGTCGGACACGCCGGCGGTCTCGTGCGCGACCTGGCCGGTGGCATTGAAGTGCTGCAGCGCGGCCTGCCCTTCCGGGGTGGTGATGTCGAACTCGGCGGTCTGCAGGGTGGCGCCGTGCAGCTGGTCCTCGCGCCCGGCCATGACCTTGACGTCGCCCACCGACACGCCGACGCCGTTGAAGGCATTGATGGTCTCGGTGGGGCCGGCAGTCACCCGCACGGTGTTCTCATCCACGCGCTCCATCACGTAGCTGGTGCCCTCGGAACTGTTCACTTTGGTCTGCGTGCCGATATAGCGGAACGACGCATCGAACGAGGTGTTGACGTAGTCGCTGCCGTTCAAGGTCACGCTGCCGCCCACCGGGATGGTCGTGGGGTCGAATGGATTGACCTGCGCGGCCTGCTCGACGGTGGCCTCGCCCGGCAGCGAGACCTTGTACTTCGCTTCGACACCGGTGGTGATGCCACCGCTGACGTCCAGGCCCCCCTTGCCGCCGCCCGCGCTCAACTCGCCGGACACGCCGACCTGCGCCTGGGTGGCGACGGTGAAGCTGGTATGGGTGTCGCTGTGGCTTTCGGTCACGGTGACCGAGGCTTCCTCGGAGACGCTCACCGAAAAGCCCGCCGTATCCCTCCGGTTGCTGCCTTCGGGGCGGCTGTTGTCCAGCTCGGTCTTCTGCTTGTCGGTGAGCTTCACCGACACGCTGTCGGGCTTCCAGGTGATGGAGCCATCGTCGTTCTTGAGGGTGACCTTGACGTCGGTGGTCGAGTGCGTGGCACTGCCGGCGTCGATGTCGCCGCTCACGCTCTGCGGCGGCGGGGGGATCTCGAGCACGTCGCCGCGGGCGATATTGCCGCCGAGCCCGAGCTGCGGATTGGCAGCGCGGATCGCCTGCGGGCTCACCGCGTACTGCTCGGCCAGCGACTGCAGGGTGTCGCTGCCGGTGGCACGGTGCTGCACCGGCTGCGTGCGTTCCGCGGGCGGTGGCGGGGGCGGCGTCGGGATATAGGCGCGGCCACCGTCATGGATCATGTGCACCATCTTGGAACTCCGGCGATCGGAATGGATGGTTGCAAGTGTCCGATGCCGGTCCCGGCGAGGCAGCTGGGGATGACCCTAGGGAGCCGGGGCGGTGCCCTGCCTGGGCGAGCCTGCTGCCCTCACCCGGCGCTGCGCGCCACCTTCTCCCGCAGGCGGGAGAAGGGTTGATCGGGCCGCGATGACAGTCGTCGCGGCATCTTTCCGGCGTGCATAGACAAGTTGCGGCGAGGCCTCGCCTGCGCGCCCGGCGCCTCAACGTGCAGCGGCTTCCTGCCCGCGTGGCGGCGCGTTGCGCACGTGCGTCTCCAGCCACTGATGGGTCTCGTGCAGCATGTGCAGGATCGACTCGCGCGCGCGGTAGCCGTGCGATTCGCGCGGCAGCATCACCAGCCGCGTGGTGCCGCCGAGGCCCTTGATCGCCGCGTACATGCGCTCGCTCTGCAGCGGGAACGTGCCGGAGTTGTTGTCCTCTTCGCCATGGATCAGCAGGATCGGCTCGCGGATCTTTCCGGCGTGGTTGAACGGCGACATCTGCTGGTAGGTGTCCTGCGCCTGCCAGTAATTGCGCTCCTCGGCCTGGAAGCCGAACGGCGTCAGCGAGCGGTTGTAGGCGCCACTGCGCGCGATGCCGGCGCGGAACAGGTCCGAATGCGCCAGCAGGTTGGCGGTCATGAAGGCGCCGTACGAATGGCCGCCGATGGCGATGCGGTCGCGCTCGGTGACACCGCGGCGTACCACCTCGTCCACCGCCGCCTGCGCGCTGGCGACCAGCTGCTCGATGTAGGTGTCGTTGGGCTCGGCATCGCCCTCACCCACGATCGGCATCGCCGGGTCGTCGAGGACCACATAGCCCATGGCGAGATAGGCCAATGGCCCCCAGTAGCTGACCGTGTTGAAGCGGTACGGGGAGTCGGTGACCTGGCTGGCGGCGTCGGCGGATTTGAACTCCTGCGGATAGGCCCACATCAGCAGCGGCCGCGGGCCGTCACGCTGCGGATCGTAACCGGGCGGCAGGTACAGGGTGCCGGTGAGTTCGACGCCGTCGTTGCGGCGGTAGCGGATCTGCTCCTTGGTCACATCCCGCAGCTGCGGCGTGGGGTGTTCGAACGCGGTCAGCGCGACCGGATCCACGGCGGTGCCAGCGAGGGTGCGGACGAAGAAGTTGGCCGGTTCGATGGGCGATTCGCGGGTGGTGAGGATGCGCGTGGCGTCGTCGTCGAGCAGCGCGCGCGGCATTTCGTACCACGGCGCCTGCGAATGGAACAGGCGCTTGCTGCGGCCATCGGCGAGGCTCTGGCGGTCGAGGAACGGGCGATCGCCCTCCGGCGATGCGCCCTCGCCGATGCGGTAGATGCTGTTGCCGTCGGCACCCACCAGCAGGCGCGAGAACCCGTTGGCATCGGGCACCGTCACCGGCGAGCCCGGGTCGGCGTAGCGGTCCTCGTAGGAGCCTTCGCGCAGCAGCTGCGGCGCACGGTCGCCGTCCGGCGCAAGCCGCCATTCGCGGATCTGCCGCGTCCGCCACCAGTACTCGTTGAGCAGCGCGAGTTCGCCATTGCCCCACGCGGTCCCGGCATAGCGCATCGACAGTTCGGCCAGCACCGTCGGCGACCCGCGGAACGGCGCCGCATGCATGTACACGCGATCACGGACGGCGGCCTCGACCGACGGATCACCGCCATCCTGTGCTTCCGCCCACACCAGCGTGGCCGGGGCATCGGTGCGCCACGCCACGCGGCGCACGCCGGTCGGCACGGCATCGTTGCCGGTCGGCAGGCCTTCCACCAGCGGCAGCGTGGCCACGGTATGGACGACGCGTCCGTCGAGTGCGACCACGTCGATGCGACGCGGGAATCGCGCATACGGCACCAGGTACGAGAACGGCCGCTCGAGGCGCTGGCGCAGGATGTGCCGGCCATCCGGCGAGATCGCCATGCCGACGTGCAGATCGGGCGTGCCGACCGGCGTCACCCGGCCGCGCAGGTCGACCCGCGCGATCTGGGTGGTGAGGAAATGCGCGAACACCGCCTCGTCGTGCGGATTGCGCAGCAGGTCCTGGAAGGTGCGCAGGCTCTGCACCACGCCGCCACCGGCGGTTTCCTGGATGTTGGGGCCGGTGGGGATGCCGGCATCGGCGGGCGGCTCGCCCTGCCCCTGCGGGCGCAGCTGCACCAGCAGGCCCTGGCTGTCGGGCAGCCACTCGAACCCGGTGCCGACCACCGTGTTGAGCGGCTGCCCGATGAGCCGCCGCGCGCGCGCGGCAGCGACGTCCACCACCCACAGCTCGACGCGTCCTGCGTTCGCATCGACCTGGGTGAATGCGATATGGCGCTGGTCGGGCGACCAGCTCATCGCGTCCATCGCCAGCGGTTGCGGCAGCCCGGCGATGCGGCGTTCCTCGCCACCCCCGATGGCCTGCAGCCACAGGTCGTCGACGAACGAGAAGCGGCTGGCGGAATACGTGCGCGGATGGATGCGCAGGCCGCCGAGCTTGAGCTCCGGCTGCGCGACCACGTCGATGCCGGGCAGCGCGGGGCTGCGCAGGTAGGCGGCAAGGTCGCGACGCGGCGACAGCGACAGCCGCGGCGCGCGCGGCGCATCGACCAGCACCTGCAGTTCGGGCGGCGGCAGGCGATAGCCACTGGTGTCCGCCGCAGTCGCAGCGTCGGTGGCCGGCGCACGCGCCTGCGTCAGCGGCGGCGCCGCGAGCAGCGCGATCAGGAGCAGGGGGCCGGCGTAGCGATGCAGGCGTGAGGTCATGTCGGGTCCCGGAATGGCGACCGTCGAGGATAGCCGCCACGCATATGCGCTGGCCTGTGAGGTTGGTCATGCGATGTCGCGGAACTTCTGTGCCGCGGAAGACGGTAGGTGATGACGCGCACAGGGAAGGCTTGAACAAATCGACTTTGCTCGTCATCCCCGCGAAGGCGGGGATCCATGGACATTGATGTTCAAGCGCTCAGGTCCGAAAGGACCAGGTATTCGGCTGTCGAGAGCGCCGCCTTCGCAGGAACGACTGCAATAACCCAGAGCTTCCATGGCTGGATGTGGCGCGGTCCGGTCGGGGCGGCACCTACGGAGTCAAAATGCAGGGTGACGTGGAATGCGGCGGCCACGGGTGGGCGACGCGGCATTCCACACCGGGACACGCCGTGAATCCGTCCATGGAGGCTTGTCGGCGCCATCCATGGCGCCGACAGTCCCGCTGCGGAACGCCGCATCGCCCCATCGGAAATCATCGCGAACCGGCAGAAGAGCCTGTCGCGCTGCACCCATACGTGCCGCTTACTGAAGTGCCCCCCTGTCTGTCTGGGCGATAACCCGCGCAGCGCATCAGGTGCGGCCGCTGCGAAGTTGAGGGGACTGCATTGTCCGAACAGCTGACGACCCATGCTTTCCATGACCGCAGGCCGTACGGCACCTGGCGCGCGACGACCGCGGCGGTGCCCTGCGTTTACAATGCCCGGGCCGTGGCGAGGGGCGCTGCGACCGGATCCGCGGGTTGTGCCGCGAGGCCGCATCAACCGATGCGGTGCATCCGGCCAGGCTCGCCACATGCTTCCTGACAACCGCGCCCGACGATTGCGCATCGCCCGCGATGCCTACCGACGGAGCCACACATGAACGCACAGACCAAGCCGGACGCGCGCCGGTTCTCCACCGAGGGCGACTACAAGGTCGCCGACATCTCCCTGGCCGACTGGGGCCGCAAGGAGATCGACATCGCCGAGCACGAGATGCCGGGCCTGATGTCCATCCGCCGCAAGCATGCCGCCGGGGCGCCGCTCAAGGGCGTGCGCGTCACCGGCTCGCTGCACATGACCATCCAGACCGCGGTGCTGATCGAGACCCTGAAGGACATCGGCGCCGACGTGCGCTGGGCCTCCTGCAACATCTTCTCGACCCAGGACCACGCCGCCGCCGCGATCGCGGCGACCGGCACCCCCGTGTTCGCCTGGAAGGGCGAGACCCTGGAGGAGTACTGGGACTGCACGCTCGACGCGCTCTCCTTCCCCGACGGCAAGGGCGGCTTCCTCGGCCCGGAACTCGTCGTTGACGACGGCGGCGACGTGACCCTGCTGATCCACAAGGGCTACGAGCTCGAACAGGGCGACGAAAGCTGGGTCAACGCGCCCGCCGGCAGCCACGAGGAACAGGTGATCAAGAACCTGCTCAAGCGCGTGCATGGCGAGCGCCGCGGCTTCTGGACCACCGTGGTCCGCGACTGGAAGGGCGTCTCGGAAGAGACCACCACCGGCGTGCACCGCCTGTACCAGCTGGCGCAGGAGCAGAAGCTGCTGATCCCGGCGATCAACGTCAACGACTCGGTCACCAAGTCGAAGTTCGACAACCTCTATGGCTGTCGCGAATCGCTGGCCGACGGGCTCAAGCGCGCGATGGACGTGATGCTGGCCGGCAAGGTCGCCGTCGTCTGCGGCTATGGCGATGTCGGCAAGGGCTCGGCGGCATCGCTGCGCGCCTACGGCGCCCGGGTCGTGGTGACCGAGATCGACCCGATCTGCGCCTTGCAGGCGGCGATGGAAGGCTACGAGGTCACCACGATCGAGGACACCCTCGGCCGCGGCGACATCTACGTCACCACCACCGGCAACAAGGACATCATCACCGTCGCCCACATGCAGGCGATGAAGGACCAGGCGATCGTCTGCAACATCGGCCACTTCGACAACGAGATCCAGGTCGAGAAGCTGCAGTCGATGAACGGCGTGGCGCATACCAACATCAAGCCGCAGGTGGACAAGTACACCTTCGCCAATGGCAACAGCATCTTCCTGCTGGCCGAAGGCCGCCTGGTGAACCTCGGTTGCGCCACCGGCCACCCTAGCTTCGTGATGTCGAACTCGTTCGCCAACCAGACGCTGGCGCAGATCGACCTGTGGGCCAACAGGGACACGTACGCGAAGAAGGTCTACCTGCTGCCCAAGCACCTCGACGAGGAAGTGGCGCGCCTGCACCTGGAAAAGATCGGCGTGAAGCTGACCAGGCTCACGAAGGAGCAGGCCGACTACATCGGCGTGCCGGTGGAAGGCCCGTTCAAGCCGGATCATTACCGCTACTGATCGACATTGCGGGCTGTGAAAACAGGAACGGGCGCCTTGCGGCGCCCGTTTTCGTTGTGGTCGAACCAGCCGCTCCTGCTTCGGTCATCCGGGTGAGCGCAGGACGATGCTCCCTTCCTGTCCCGTCTACGTCCATGGACTCCCGCCTTCGCGGGAGTGACGGCGCAGGGCCGCATCGCGTGGGCAGCCTCAGTCGTCGCGCAGCAGCCACCACGCCACCAGCGCGGCGCCCGCGCCCACCGCCAGCGCCTTGCCGGGGTTGTCGCGCACGTCCTCGCAAAGGCCTTCGACCACGTTGACGCGGTCGGCGGCGATCAGCATCAGCCAGTGAGCGATGTCGTTCTCACTGCGCTTGAACGCCGCACGCCGGATCACGCCGCTCAGGCCCTTCGGCGGCAGCCGCGTGCCGAACGTGCGTGAGTGCTCGGGGCGTTCCACCGACTTCAGGACTTCCACGGTCATCGGCTGCTGCGGTGGCGGATCGCTCCACGGCACGTCGAGCCGCGGCGGCGTGCGCTCCATCGGCACGGCCGGTCGATTCTCGCGCTCGAGGTCTGCACCCCAGCCGGGGATATGGGCGAACTTGCTTGCGTTATCCATGGTCGTCTCCCGTTCGTTGCCGGCCATCACGCAGCCTCGCGCGCGCGCGGCGGAATCAGCACCGGCTTGATGCAGTTGTCGCGCTTGTTGACGAAGATGTCATAGGCATCCGCCACGTCTTCCAGCGGGATGCGATGGCTGATGACCTCGCGCGGCGAGATGTGACCGGCGCGGATGTGCTCGATCAAGCGCGGCAGGTGGCGCTTCACGCTGGCCTGGTTCATGCGCAGCGTCAGCCCCTTGTTGACCGCGTTGCCGATGGGAATCATGTTGAAGGTCGGACCGTACACGCCGACGATCGAGATGCGTCCGCCCTTGCGCGCGCTGTTGATCGCCCAGTGCAGCGCAATCGGCGAGCCGGCCTGCATCATCATGATCTTGCCGGTGAACGTGTGGAATGCGCTGCCGCTCGCATCGCAACCAACCGCATCGATACACACGTCGGCGCCCAGCCAGTCGGTCATCTTCTTCAGGTGCGTGGCCATGTCGTCCACTTCCCTGAAGTTGACCGTCTCGGCGTGCGCGAACTTGCTGGCGAACTCCAGCCGGTAGTCCTCGCAGTCGACCACGATGACGCGGCCGGCGCCGAAGAACCACGCGCTCTTGGCCGCGAATAGGCCCACCGGGCCGGCACCGAACACGACCACCGTGTCGCCCTCGCGGATGCTGCCCATCTCCGCGGCCTGGTAGCCGGTCGGGAAGGCGTCGGTCAGCATCACCGCATCCTCGATATGGATGTCATCGGGAATCACCGTCGGGCCGACATCGGCGAACGGCACGCGCACGTACTCGGCCTGGCCCCCGTCGTAGCCACCTGCGGTGTGGGTGTAGCCGTAGAAACCACCCATCGCACTCGCCTGCGAATTGACGTTGTGGCAGTTGCCGTAGAGCTCCTTCTGGCAGAAGTAGCAGCTGCCGCAGAAGATGTTGAACGGCACCAGCACGCGGTCACCGACCTTGAGGTTCTGCACCGATGGGCCGACCTCTTCCACTACGCCGGTGAACTCGTGGCCGATGATCTGGCCGACCCGGGTGTCGGGCACCAGGCCGTTGTAGATGTGGATGTCGGAGCCGCAGATGCAGCTGCGGGTGACGCGGATGATGGCGTCGTTGGGATGCTCGATCTCGGGCTCGGCGACATGGGCGATGCGCATCGTGCGCGGACGCCGGTAGGTGGTGGCCAGCATGGACAGGTCTCCGGTGGGGGTCGGAAACGCCGGAGTGTCCGGCGCGGCCCACGACCTTCGCGCCGACGCCGTGAACGCAGCGCGTGGAGCACGTCGTGGTCGCGTGGAGGCCGCGCGTTCAGGGACGCCAGTTCGCGTTGCGCTCCCAGAAATCCACCGCACGCCGGTACGCATCGCGATCCAGCGCCACGCCGGAGCCGCCCTCGCCGACCCCGAGTGCGTTGCGCATCATCGTGATCGGCGCCATCGGGATTTCTTCCGGCTCCATCGTGTACAGGCAGCCGACCACGCCCCAGTCGGCGTCGATCGGGGACCCTTCCCTGGCGAGCTGCTCGCGGCTGTAGAGGATGGGAACGAGGTGGCGCGCCACCGGTGCGTCCACGCCTTCGAACCAGCGCACCAGCACCGGCAGTTCCTCGCGGGTGCGCGCCTCGTAGGCGGACCGCAGCAGGTGCCGGTTGTCGTCGGTCACCGGCACGGTGAGGGTGCGCGTCGAGGTCCAGTTGCGATGCACGTGCAGTCGGCAGAACGGCGCGTAGCCGGGCAGCACGCGCTCCGGGGCCTCGCTGTTGAGGCGGCGCTCGAAATCCTCCGGGCTGCAGTCCTGGATGGTGTTGGCGCGCACGGGGGACGGGAACAGCCGGGCCCGCGCGAACGGCGTGAGGACGATGGACATGCGGATGCTCCACTGAAACCGCCGAGGGTAGCCCCTACGCCCGGGATGCCGCGACCGACGTGGCATCATCGGATGCCCCGCACCACGGCACCGCCATGACTCCGACCATCGACCGCCTGCGCACTGCGCTGCAGGCGCTGGAACCCCGCCACGTCGAGCTGTTCGACGAGAGCCACATGCACAGTCGTGGCACGCAGACCCATTACAAGGCGGTCATCGTCAGCGACGCGTTCGTCGGCCTGCGGGCGGTGCAGCGCCACCAGAAGGTGTACGCCGTCCTCGGAGGCCTGATGCAGGAGATCCACGCACTCGCACTGCATGCGTGGACGCCGGACGAATGGGACGCCCGCGCAGGCGCGGTGCCGGATTCGCCGAATTGCCGCGGCGGCAGCCGGCACGACACCGGCAATGCCGGCTGAGCTGCTTGCCACTTCCATCGCGATAAAGAGATAGACTCCGGCGACGCCCCATGCCCGCCGCACGATGATCCCGCTCAGCTTCGAGTTCTATCCGCCCAAGACCGACGAACAGCGCGAGCAGCTCGACCGCACCGCGCGCAGGCTCAAGGCGCACGCCCCCGAATACGTGTCCTGTACCTTCGGCGCCGGCGGCTCGACCCTCAGCTACACCCCGGAAACCGTGCGCCGGCTGCGGCAGGAGCATGGTTTCGAGGCCGCGCCGCACCTGTCCTGCGTGGGCGGTACGCGCGAGGAGATCCGCGAGCTCCTGAAGCTGTACCGCGCGATCGGCTGCCGCCGGCTGGTCGCGCTGCGCGGCGATATGCCTTCGGGCATGGGCCATGCCGGTGAGTTGCGCCATGCCGCCGACCTGGTGGCCTTTATCCGCGCCGAGACCGGCGACCACTTCCATATCGAAGTGGCGTGCTACCCGGAGACGCACCCGCAGGCCGACGACGCGCACGTCGACCTGCGCCACTTCAAGGCCAAGGTCGACGCCGGCGCCAATGGCGCCATCACCCAGTACTTCTACAACGCCGACGCCTACTTCCAGTTCGTCGACGATGCGCACCGGCTCGGCGTGGACGTGCCGATCGTGCCGGGCATCATGCCGATCGCAAATTTCTCCCAGCTGCGGCGCTTCTCCGAAGCCTGCGGGGCCGAGATCCCGCGCTGGATCGCCCGCCGCATGCAGGGCTACGGTGATGACGCCGATGCCATCCGCGAGTTCGGTGCCGACCTGGTCGCGCGCCTGTGCCGCCGTCTCATCGAGGGCGGCGCCCCGGGACTGCATTTCTATGCCCTGAACCTGGCCCGCCCGTCACAGGCCGTGCTGGCGCGGTTGGAACTGGCAGAGGACCGGCCGTCCTTGCCCCCGCCCGCTTGAGGCCGCTCGTACCGATCAAGCGCCTGTCCGGTTGACGCGAAGCGGTCCGGGCCGAGTCAACGGAGGAACAGGTATCGGATCCGGCCGGCCCGGTTCATGGCTCCCCATCCGGCCCCGCGCTACGCTTGCGACCGATGCGCCGCCCAGCCGCCCTCGCCCTTGCCCTCCACGCCGCGCTGGCCGGGGCGTTGCCCGCGGGCCCAGGCCACGCGCAATCGATCAACCGTTGCACCGGCGCCGACGGCACCACGATCTACACCGACCGCCGTTGCAGCGACATCGGCGCCGTGACCCGGCCGCAGCGCGCCGGCACAGCGGCGGCCGCGCCGCGTGCCTACCGTGGCTGCGCGCGCAACGTGCAGGACCTGGTGCACGAGGTCAGCGCGGCCATCGACGGCCGCGACGTCAACCGGTTGGCGGGTGTCTACCACTTCGCCGGCATGAGCAGCCGCAGTGGACACCACGTCATGGACCGGCTCGACACGATCGTGCAGCGGCCACTGGTCGGCATCGTGCCGGTGCAGGCCGAGACACCTGCACCGGTGCAGGCCGCCGGCTACAGTGCGTCCACCTTTCCTCCGCTCGCCACCGCCGCTTCGGCACGCCGTCGGCCGGTGGCGTTGCGGCTGGAGCAGACCGTCGGCGATCGCATCACGCCCCGCAGCACGGTGCTTGGCCTGCGCCGCCACATGGGCTGCTGGTGGGTAAGCCTGTAGTCGCTGCCGCCCCACGCCAGCCGTGCCGCTCTGCCAGAATCGTCCTTCCATCCGCCCAGGTCGCGCCCATGCAATATCCCGAATGGATCTGGCACAACGGCACAATCAAGCCGTGGGCCGAGGCCACCACCCACGTGATGGCGCACGCGCTCCACTATGGTTCGTCGGTGTTCGAGGGTCTCCGCGCCTACCGCACGCCCGACGGTCCGGCGATCTTCCGCCTCTCCGACCACAACCGGCGGTTGTACGCCTCGGCGAAGATCCACGAGATCGAGATCCCCTACGGGCTCGACGAGCTCAACGCGGCGACCCGCGAGGTGCTGCAACGGAACAAACTCGACAGTGCGTATATCCGCCCGGTGGCGTTCCGCGGCCTGGGCGGGTTCGGGCTGTCTGCGGAAACACCCGTGGACGTGGCCATCAGTGCCTGGCCGTGGGGCACCTACCTTGGCGAGGGCGTTCTGGAGACCGGCATCGATGCCTGCGTGTCGAGTTGGCAGCGCTTCGCACCCAACACGATTCCCGCCGGCGCCAAGGCCGGTGGCAACTATCTCTCCGGGCAGCTGGTCGCGCGCGAGGCGCGCCGGCTGGGCTTCGGCGAGGGCATCGCGCTGGCGTCGACCGGGCTGTTGTCGGAAGGCGCGGGCGAAAACCTGTTTCTGGTGTTCGACGGCGTGCTGCATACGCCGCCGGTCAGTGCGGCGTTGCTCAACGGCATTACGCGCCACAGCCTGATCACGCTGGCACGCGATGCCGGGCTCGAGATCGTCGAGCGCGACCTGCCGCGTGAGTACCTGTACCTGTGCGACGAGCTCTTCATGTGCGGCACGGCGGCCGAGATCACCCCGATCCGTTCGGTCGACGGGCGCAGTGTCGGTGACGGCAAGGTCGGGCCGGTCACCCGCCAACTGCAGCAGCTGTATTTCGGCCTGTTCGAGGGTACGACGCCTGATCGGTACGGCTGGCTGGACCGGCTGTAGTTCCGGCGCGCAAGGCGCCCTCATCCGGCGCTTCGCGCGCCACCTTCTCCCGCGGGCGGGAGAAGGATTCCATCCACGTTTCACCGACACCCGCTTCGTGCTCTCTCGCCTCACCGCTTCCCGGCTTTCCCGCCGTCGCCCGTTCCAGCCTTCCCAATTGCCGCTATCCCTTTTCCGTCTTCCCTTCTCCCGCCTGCGGGAGAAGGTGCCCGCAGGGCGGATAAGGGCAAGCGCAACACGCCGCGCCCGCACCGTCACCCACGCGGCAGCACGCGACGGAAGGTCAGGTTGATCCGCGGCGCCACCGTCCGCGCGGTCTTCGGCAGCGCGTGCCGGTACAGCCGCTGGGTGTCGCCGGCCATCAGCAGCAGGCTGCCGTGCGGCAAGGTCAGTGCGAGCCGGGCGTCCCCGGCCCGCGCTTTGAACACGAAACGTCGCGGTGCACCCAGGCTCAGCGAGGCGATCACCGGCCGTGGCCCCAGCTCCGACTCGTCGTCGCTGTGCCAGCCCATGCCATCACGGCCATCGCGGTAGAGGTTCGCCAGCACGCTGTTGAAACGCGCACCGGTGACCATCTCGAGCCGGGAGGCGAGTGCGCGCAGTTCCGGCGTCCACGGCCTCGGCACGAACCGGGCTCCCGAATAACGATAGACCGCCTCCGTGTCGCCGATCCACACGCTGCGCCGCGGGCTGTCGACCTCGCGCCCGAACACCCGGATCCGGTGGGTCTCCCAGCTGAGCCCGCCATGCAGGGAATCGAACAAGGCGTCCGCCTCGGCCGCTGACAGCCACTCTGCATCGAAGCCGACGTCGGCACCCGGAAGGTCGAGCGGTTGCAGCATCGGCTGGGGACGACAGAGGACGTGAGGCATCAATTTGCCGCGTTCACCGTGAAAACGCGACAATCGCGTCCTGTGAACCGGGAGTACGAGCGAGCATGAACCAGCCAGCCGACGCCATCGAACGCGACGTGATGGAATACGACGTCGTCACCGTGGGCGCCGGCCCGGCGGGCCTGTCGTTCGCGATCCGCCTGAAGCAGCTCAATCCCGAGATCTCGGTCTGCGTGATCGAGAAGTCCAGCACCATCGGCGCGCACATCCTGTCGGGTGCGGTGATCGAGCCCGGCCCGCTGGATGCGCTGCTGCCCGGCTGGCGCGACAACCCGCCACCGGTCTGCGTCCCCGCCACCGACGACGAGTTCTGGCTGCTGACCAAGGACGGCGGGCGCAAGGCGCCGATCGTGCCGCCCGGCATGCGCAACCACGGCAATTTCATCGTCAGCCTCGGCGCGATGTGCGCATGGCTGGCGCCGCAGGCCGAGGCGCTCGGCGTCGAGATCTATCCGGGCTTCGCCGCCGCCGAGACCCTGCATGCCGAGGACGGCACCGTGCTTGGCGTGCGCATCGGCGACATGGGCATCGCCAAGGACGGTTCGCACAAGCCGGGCTACACGCCGGGCATCGACATCCGCGCAAAGGTGACGGTGCTCGCCGAAGGTGCACGCGGACACCTCACCAAGCGCCTGGTGCGCCGCTTCAACCTCGACGCCGACAGCGATCCGCAGGCGTATTCGATTGGCATCAAGGAGCTGTGGCAGCTGCCCGCCGGGCGCGGCACGCCCGGGAAGATCGTGCACACGCTGGGCTGGCCGGCCGACACCAGCACCTACGGCGGCAGCTTCCTCTACCACCTGGACAACGACCAGGTCGCGATCGGCTATGTCAGCGGGTTGGATTACCAGGACCCGAACTACGCGCCCTACGAGGCGTTCCAGCAATGGAAGCACCACCCGATGATCCGGCCGCTGCTGGACGGCGGGAACATCCTGTCGGCCGGTGCGCGGGCGATCGTCACCGGCGGCTGGCAGTCTCTCCCGAAGGTGGAGATGCCCGGCGCGCTGCTGATCGGCGACACCGCCGGCCTGCTCAACGTGCCCAAGATCAAGGGCACCCACCAGGCGATCCGCAGCGGCATGCTGGCCGCCGAGCATCTCGTCGCCAGTGCACTCGCGCCCGAGGGCTTCGATGCCAAGTTGCGTGCCTCCGACGCCGTTGCCGAGCTGCGCAAGGTGCGCAACATCAAGCCGGGCTTCAAGAAGGGCCTGTGGTTCGGACTCGCCAACGGTGCCTGGGAAACCGTCACCGGCGGGCATTCGCCGTGGACACTGAAGGTCAACGCCGACTGGAGCTCGCTGGACAAACTCGACGAAGGCCGGGTCAAGGACCACGAGCAGCCGAAGCGCGACTACGTGCAACGCGACCTCGCACCGCGCGACCGCCTCGCCGGCGTGTACTTCGCCGCCACCGAGCACGACGAGGACCAGCCCGTGCACCTGCACGTGCACGACACCTCGATCTGCGTGACCCGCTGCGTCGAGGAATACAACAACCCCTGCACCCGCTTCTGCCCGGCCGCCGTCTACGAGATCGTCGAGGACGCCCAGGCCGAACACGGCAAGCGCCTGCAGATCAACGCCGCCAACTGCGTGCACTGCAAGACCTGCGACATCAAGGACCCGTACGAGATCATCACCTGGGTCACGCCGGAAGGCGGCTCGGGGCCGAATTACCAGAACCTGTGAGCAAGGGCGCCTCGACCATGCGCGTGCGCGCCCATCGAGGCGCGTTTGCGGTGTTGCGCTGGGTCTTCCGTGCGATGCCAATGCCGGAGGCGATGCGTGACCGGGTCCGGCAACGCGTACTGTCCTCCGCACCGGCACTGATACCCCCACCCGCATCGGGGCAATGGCGGGGCGACGATTCCCCGCAACGTCCGCGGATCCACGCGGGCAGCCGCGCGATCGGATACCGGGCACGTACGGACGCGCCGTTGCCTGATCCACTCCCTGCGCGCCTGGTGGCGTTCTACCTGCCGCAGTTCCATCCGATTGCCGAGAACGATGCCTGGTGGGGCGCGGGTTTCACCGAGTGGCGCAACGTCACCCGCGCCCTGCCGCAGTTCGAAGGCCATCTGCAGCCGCGCCTGCCTGGCGATCTCGCCTTCTACGACCTGCGCCTGCCCGACACGTTGCGCGCGCAGACGGAGCTGGCACGGGCGTACGGCATCTCCGCCTTCTGCAGCTACTTCTACTGGTTTGGTGGCAAGACGTTGCTGGAAACCCCGCTGCGCCAGTGGCTCGATGACCGCACGATCGATTTCCAGATCTGCCTGTGCTGGGCGAACGAGAACTGGTCACGCCGCTGGGACGGCCGCGAGCAGGACATCCTCGTCGGACAGTCCCACAGTCCGGAGGACGATCTCGCGTTCATTGCGCACGTTGCGGAGTACCTGCGCGATCCGCGCTACCTCCGTGTCGACGGCAAGCCCGTGCTGCTGGTCTATCGCACGGGTTTGCTGCCTGACCCTCGAGCAACTTCAGAACGCTGGCGCGGATGGTGTCGGGAACACGGAGTCGGCGAAATCCACCTCACTTGCGTGCACTCCTTCGAACGAGACGATCCACGATCGATCGGCTTCGATGCCGCGGTCGAGTTCCCACCCAATCTGTCCTCGCCGTCCTCACTGACAGCCGACCAGTGCCTGTTGAATCCGGACTACCAGGGCGAAGTGGTGGACTGGCGCGAGCTCGCGCGGGAGTGGGCTGGACGCGGCGTTCCGCCCTACCCACTGCACCCCGCAGTGAACTGCGGCTGGGACAACGAGCCCCGCCGGCCGGGTCGCGGGCGGACCTATCTGCACGCGTCGCCGCGAGGCTATCGCGAGTGGCTGCAGGCCACGATTCGCGATCGACTGCCACAGAGCGGCGACGCTGATCTCGTCTTCATCAACGCGTGGAACGAATGGGCCGAAGGTGCGGTGCTGGAGCCCGACCTGCGCCTGGGGCATGCGTGGCTCGAAGCGACCCGGGAGGCGCTGGTCGCGAGCGCAAACCCATCCGCGCTGACCCTGCGTCGCGCGCCGTCGGAGCAGACCGCGATCGTGGTGCATGCGTGGTATCCCGACGTCCTGCCGGAGATCCTGGAGATCCTGGGCGACGCGGTGCACGTGCACCGGCTTGTCATCACCGTCTCCCCAGAACGGCGCCCGGCAGTGGAAACGGTGTTGCGACACCGGGCGACGCGCGCGGAGATCGTCGAGGTCGAGAACCGCGGGCGTGACATCCTGCCGTTCCTGCAGGTCGCGGGCCGCCTTCTGGACGAAGGCGTCGAGGTCGTCCTGAAGCTGCACACCAAGCGCTCGACCCATCGGGACGACGGCGATGCATGGCGACGCCAACTGCTGGAACGCCTTGCCGCCCCTGACCGGCTCCGCCCTGTACTGAAAGCCTTTGACGAGGACCCCGTACTTGGCGCCGTGGGGCCGGAGGGACATATGCAACCGCTCCATTACTACTGGAGTGCCAACGAGAGCCGTTGCCTGTATCTCTGCCGACGGACCGGGATCTCGGCGCCGGCAACCGATGCCGACCAGTTCATCGCAGGCAGCATGGCGTGGTTCCGCCTGGCCAGCCTTCGCCCACTGTTCGATGCCCATCTGCACGTCGACGAGTTCGAGGACGAGACCGGCCAGCTGGATGGAACGCTTGCACACGCGATTGAACGCATCTTCGTGCTGGTCACGAAGGCTGCGGGCTTCCGGGTCGCCACTGCGGCCGAGTGCGTCGGCCTCCCACCGCATTCAGACGACGCGGCGTACCGGTTCGCCCGTCGCAGCCGGACCGGCTAGAACGACAGCGAACGCCCGCGGCCGATGCCGTAATACGCGATCCCGTGTTCTTCGAGCTCGACCGGGTCGTAGATGTTGCGCCCGTCGAAGACGACGCGATCACCGATCCGTTCGCGCATGAGCTCCAGGTCGGGGCTGCGGAACTCGCGCCATTCGGTGACCACGACCAGGGCATCGCAACCGTCCAGCGCCATGGCCGGCGTGTCGCACAGAACAAGGTCTTCGCGATCCCCGAGCGTACGGCGCAGTTCGTCCAATGCCTTCGGATCGTAGACCCGGACCGTGGCCCCTGCGTCCCACAACTGTTGCAGCAGGGTCAGGCTCGGCGCGCCGCGCACGTCGTCGGTGTTCGGCTTGAACGCTGCGCCCCACAGCGCAAAGGTCTTGCCTGTGGGTGGTCCGCCGTAATGGCGCTCGATCAGGGTGTAGAGGTGGCGCTTCTGACGGTCGTTGACCGCGTGCACCGCCTCCAAGAGGGCAGCCGGCGCACCCGAGTCGCGCGCGGCCCGTGCCAGCGCCTGCACGTCCTTGGGAAAGCAGACGCCACCGTAGCCCGCGCCTGCATAGATGAAATGCCAGCCGATGCGCGGATCCGGGCCGATGCCGAGCCGCACCTGCTCGATGTCGGCGCCCACCTGTTCCGCGATGCGCGACATCTCGTTCATGAAACTGATCTTAGTCGCCAGCAAGGCGTTCGCGGCGTACTTGGTCAGCTCCGCGGAGCGCACGTCCATCTCGACGAAACGGTCGTGGTTGCGCACGAACGGCGCGTAGAGCCTGCGCAGGCGATCGAAGGTCGTGCGCCGGCTGGCGCCCAGCACGATCCGGTCCGGGTGCATGCAGTCCTTGACGGCGGCGCCTTCCTTGAGGAACTCCGGGTTCGACGCGACGTCCACGTCCAGCTGCACATCACGTCGCGCGAGCACCGCGTTGATGGTGTCGTGCACGCGCTGCGCGGTGCCCACCGGCACGGTGGACTTGTTGACCACGATCGCGGCAGCGGAAAGATGCGCGCCGATCGTCTCCGCGACGGCGAGAACCTGCGACAGGTCCGCGCCGCCTTCTGCGTTCGGCGGCGTCCCGACCGCGATGAAGACGATCTCCGCGCCTTCGAGCGCGGTCACCGGATCGACGGTGAAATGCAGGCGTCCGGCGGCGGCATTGCTGCGCACCAGTGGCGCCAGGCCGGGTTCGTAGATCGGGATCTCGCCAGCCTGCAGCCGGGTAATCCGCCCGGCGTCCACGTCAACGCAGGTCACCTCATGCCCGATCTCGGCAAGGCACGCCCCGGTCACGAGGCCGACGTAGCCGGTCCCGAACATCGTCACTCTCATCCGTCGCGCACGCATCGGTGGGAGGCCTGACAGTAGCCGACGGATGTGTCAGTCAGGCGAACGGCACGCCGGTCTTCGTGCGCAGCTCGTCGATGCCCACGCCGTCCGCGGCCTCGACCAGCACCAGCCCGTCAGGGGTCACATCGAACACCGCAAGGTCGGTGATGATGCGGCTCACCACACCCACGCCGGTCAGCGGCAGCGTGCACTCGGGCAGGATCTTGTGGCTGCCATCCTTCGCCACGTGCTCCATCAGCACCACCACGCGCTTGACACCGGCCACCAGGTCCATCGCGCCGCCCATGCCCTTGACCATCTTGCCCGGCACCATCCAGTTGGCGAGGTCGCCGCCGGCAGTGACCTGCATCGCACCGAGGATGGCGAGGTCGATGTGGCCGCCGCGGATCAT
The DNA here is from genome assembly GCF_004803715.2 of Luteimonas yindakuii. Lineage (NCBI taxonomy): Bacteria > Pseudomonadati > Pseudomonadota > Gammaproteobacteria > Lysobacterales > Lysobacteraceae > Luteimonas > Luteimonas yindakuii. The sequence continues at coordinate 699,373 of NZ_CP039383.2, read as the reverse complement.
CGCGAATGAATCGTGGCTCCCGAAATAGCTCGCGCCCTGGCGGGCGGTGACGGTCTGCTTGCCCGCGTTGATGAGGTCGGCATCCACCTCGTCCTCGGTCGGGAATGGGCCGATGCCGAGCAGGCCGTTCTCCGACTGCAGCCAGACATCGACGCCATCGGGAATGTGGTTGGCGACCAGCGTGGGCAGGCCGATGCCGAGGTTGACGTAGGCGCCGTCGGTCAGTTCGCGCGCGGCGCGCTGCGCCATCTGGTCACGGGTCCAGGACATCAGTTCGACTCCTTGCTGCGGACGGTGCGCTGCTCGATGCGCTTCTCGGGCGTCGGGTTGTGGACGATGCGGTCGACATAAATGCCGGGCAGGTGCACCTGGTCCGGATCGATCGCGCCCACTTCCACAATCTCTTCCACCTCTGCAATGCAGACTCGGCCGGCCATTGCGCAGGCGGGATTGAAGTTGCGCGCGGTCCTGCGGAACACGAGGTTGCCGGCGGTGTCGGCCTTCCATGCCTTGACCAGCGCGACGTCCGCGGTCAGCGCGGTCTCCAGCACGTAGTGTTTTCCGTCGAACTCGCGGGTTTCCTTGCCCTCGGCGACGACCGTCCCGTAGCCGGTGGCGGTGAAGAACGCCGGGATACCTGCGCCGCCGGCACGCAGACGCTCGGCAAGCGTGCCCTGCGGGTTGAACTCGAGCTCGAGCTCGCCGGACAGGAACTGGCGCTCGAATTCCTTGTTCTCGCCGACATAAGACGAAATCATCTTGCGGATCTGGCGGGTTTCCAGCAGCAGGCCCAGGCCGAAGCCATCGACGCCGGCGTTGTTGGAGATCGCGGTCAGGCCCTTGACCCCTGAATCGCGCAACGCGGTGATCAGCGCCTCGGGGATGCCGCACAGGCCGAAACCACCGACGGCGAACGTCTGGTTGTCGGCGACGATGTCGGCCAGCGCGGCCTGCGCGTCGGGCCAGAGTTTGCCGGCGCGGGCCGGGCGCTCGGTGGAAATCGCTTCAATCATCGGGCGTACTCACGCGGGATCGAGGCGCCCATTCTAGCCGGGCGTCCGCGCGACGGCCTTGGACCTTCGGTCAATCCTGGCGCTGCGCAGCCAGCTGGTCGAGCACACGGGACAGCCCTTGCGTCCAATGCGGCAGCTCGACGTCGAAATCGCGCTGCAGGGTCGAGGTATCCAGACGCGAATACGCCGGCCGCTTCGCCGGCGTCGGATAGTCGGCCGTGGTGATGGCCTCGACGCGCGGCGCCCGCGGCAATAGGCCACGCTCAACCGCACCGGCGAAGATCGCCTCGGCGAACCCATGCCAGCTTGTCTCGCCCTCCGCGGTCAGATGCCAGGTGCCGCTGGCATCGGGATGCCTGAGCGCATGGGCGGTGATATCGGCGATCAGCGCCGCCGGTGTCGGCGTGCCAACCTGGTCGGCGACCACCCGCAACACGTCACGCTCCGCACCCACATGCAGCATCGTGCGCAGGAAGTTCTGCCCGTGGGCGGCGTACACCCATGCCGTGCGGAAGATCATATGGCGCCCACCGGCGGCGCGGATCGCCTCTTCTCCGGCGAGCTTGCTGGCGCCGTATACGCCGAGCGGCGCGGTGGCGTCGTCGGGAAGGTACGGCCGCGTGCCTCTGCCATCGAACACATAGTCCGTCGAGTAATGCACCAGTGGCACGTCGTGCGTGGCGCACCAGTCGGCGATGGCGCCCGGCGTCGCGGCATTGGCGGCATGGGCCGCATCAGGCTCAGTCTCGGCGCGATCGACTGCGGTGTAGGCGGCGGCGTTGACCACGGCGTGGGGGCGGTGGTTGTCCAATAGTGCGATAGTCGATTCGGGGTCGGCGAAATCGGCCTGGAGGCACGTCCTGCCGCTTGGAAGCTCACCATGGCGTGTCGTGGCCAGCACCGGGCCCGCGCCGGACAATGCGCGAAGCAGCTCCGTGCCGACCTGGCCATTCGCACCAAACACCATGACCGTCATGCGGAAAATACCGGCAGCTGGGTATCCGAGACGTCTCGGAGCCGGGGTGCCCTGGCATCTTTCGCGGACAACGACGGTGCGATGTCCGGCCATTCGATACCGATCTCCGGATCATCCCAGGCGATATTCGAATCGGTGGCGCTGTTGTAGAGATCGGTGCACAGATAGGTGAACACCGCGTGCTCCGAGGTCGCCATGAAGCCGTGTGCGAATCCTTCCGGAATCCAGAACTGCCGCTTGTTTTCCGCACTCAGCAGCACGGACGTCCACTGCCCGAACGTCGGTGAACCCTTCCGGATATCCACTGCGACGTCGAACACCTCGCCTGACATCACGCTCACCAGTTTTCCCTGGGGATGTGGCCACTGGTAATGCAGCCCGCGAAGCACGCCACGCACGGAGGATGAAGCGTTGCTCTGCACGAAGCTGGATGGCAGGCCATGCTGCCGGTAACGCTCGGCATTCCACGTTTCGTAGAAACACCCACGTTCGTCGCCAAATACCGCAGGCTCGATGATCAGGCAACCGGGAAGCGGGGTCTCGATGATCTTCAACGTACGACTCCACGATTGATAAGCGACAGCAGGTATTGGCCGTAGCCGTTCTTGGCCAGAGGCTTCGCAAGCGCCTCGAGCTGGGCGTCATCAATCCACTCGTTCGCCAGCGCGATCTCTTCCGGGCAGCACACCTGCAACCCCTGCCGGTCCTGCATCGTCTGGATGAAGTTGGAAGCCTCGTGCAATGACTGGTGGGTACCGGTGTCGAGCCAGGCATACCCACGCCCCAGCTGTTCTAGATACAGGGCGCCTTCGTCAAGATAGCGACGGTTGAGATCGGTGATCTCCAGCTCGCCACGCGGCGACGGCGTCAGCTCGGAGGCGTACTCGGCTGCCCTGCCATCGTAGAAGTACAGGCCGGTCACCGCGTAATGCGATCGCGGCTGCTCGGGCTTTTCGGCGATGTCGACCACCCTGCCCGCCTCATCGAATTCGGCAACGCCATAACGCTCCGGATCGTTCACCCAGTAGCCGAACACGGTCGCGCCATCGGTGCGCGCGTCCGCACGCTTGAGGGTGTCAGTGAGCCCATGCCCGTGGAAAATGTTGTCGCCCAGCACCAGGCAGCTTGGCTTGCCGCCGACGAAGTCACGGCCAATCAGGTACGCCTGCGCCAGGCCATCGGGACTCGGCTGTACGGCGTACTGGATCTCCATGCCCCACTGCGAACCATCGCCCAGCAACTGCTGGAATAGCACCTGTTCGTGCGGGGTGTTGATGATCAGTACCTCGCGGATGCCCGCCAGCATCAACACGCTGAGCGGGTAGTAGATCATCGGCTTGTCGTACACCGGCAGCAGCTGCTTGCTGACGCCCTTGGTGATCGGATACAGACGCGTACCGGAACCACCGGCGAGGATGATGCCCTTGCGTGCAGTCATGCCTCGGCTCCCATGCGCTCCAGCCGGTAGCTGCCGTCGAGGATGTGCTGCACCCAGTCCTGGTTGGCGAGGTACCAGTCGACCGTGGTGGCGATGCCGTCCTCGAACGTGTGGCGCGGGCGCCAACCAAGCTCGCCCTGCAACTTGGACGCGTCGATCGCATAGCGGCGATCATGGCCCGGGCGGTCGGCGACGAAGGTGATCTGGCGGCTGCGCGGTTGGCCATCTTGCCGCGGGCGACGCTCGTCGAGCAGCCGGCAGATGGTCTCGACGACTTCCAGATTGCGCTTCTCCGCGTCGCCACCGACGTTGTAGGTCTCACCCACGCGCCCCTTCTCCAGCACGGTGCGGATCGCCTCGCAGTGATCGGTCACGAACAGCCAGTCGCGCACCTGCTGGCCATCCCCGTATACCGGCAGCGGCTCGCCGGCCAGGGCCTTGGCGATCACCAGCGGAATGAGCTTCTCGGGGAAATGGTACGGACCATAGTTGTTGGAGCAGTTGGTGGTCAGCACCGGGAGGCCGTAGGTGTGGTGGAACGCGCGCACCAGGTGGTCGGACGCGGCCTTCGACGCCGAGTACGGCGAGTTGGGCGCGTACGGGGTGGTCTCGGTGAACTTGCCGGTTTCCCCGAGCGTGCCGTAGACCTCGTCGGTCGAGACGTGCAGGAAGCGGAAGGCATCACGACGCGCGTCGGGCAATGCCTTCCAGTAATCACGGGCTGCTTCGAGCAGTGCGAGGGTGCCGACCACGTTGGTCTGGACGAAGGCGCCCGGCCCGTCGATCGACCGGTCGACATGGCTCTCGGCGGCGAAGTTCAGTACCGCATCAGGCTGGTGCTCGACCAACAGGCGGTCGACGAGCTCGCGATCACCGATGTCACCATGCACGAACACGTGGTTCGGATCGTTCTCGATCGACGCCAGGGTCTGCAGGTTGCCGGCATAGGTCAGCGCGTCAAGGTTGATCACGCGATGTCCAAGGCGAACCGCCTCGAGGACGAAGTTGCCGCCGATAAAGCCGGCGCCGCCGGTCACGAGCCATGTGGCCACGAACACTCTCCTGGTGGGGGGCTGGAGTCCGCCGTCTCGGCGGGGTCGCACAGGATACCGGCCCCGGTCGGCTGTTTCACCGCCGTGGCCACCCTGGACGGTCGCCGGAGCCCGGCGACCCCGGTAGAATCCCGAGGCTGCAACGCCCGGTCGGCCGGGCTTCCCCCCGTCCCAAGGAACCAGACCTCCGATGAAGATCCTCGTCGCCTACAAGCGCGTGGTGGACTACAACGTCCGCATCCAGGTGAAACCCGACGGCTCCGGCGTCGTCACCGACGGCGTGAAGCTGTCCCCGAATCCGTTCGACGAGATCGCGCTTGAAGAAGCGCTGCGCCTGCGCGACGCCGGCAAGGCGACCGAGGTCATCGTCGCGACGATCGCCCCCGCCGACGCCCAGCCGCATCTGCGCAACGGCCTGGCCATGGGCGCCAACCGCGCCATCCACGTGGTCTGCGACCAGCCCATCCAGCCGCTGACCGCCGCTCGCACCCTGCTCAAGCTGGTCGAAAAGGAACAGCCGGACCTGGTGATCCTCGGCAAGCAGGCCATCGACGATGACGCCAACCAGACCGGTCAGATGCTGGCCACGCTGTGGGGCCGCCCGCAGGCGACGTTCGCGAGCAAGCTGGTGGTCGACGGCGGCAAGGCGACTGTGACCCGCGAGGTCGACGCCGGCCTGGAAACCATCGAGGTCGACCTGCCGGCGGTGGTGACCACCGACCTGCGCCTGAACGAGCCGCGCTTCATCAAGCTGCCCGACATCATGAAGGCCAAGAGCAAGCCGCTGGAGACGCTGCAGTTCGCCGATCTCGGCGTGGAAGCCGGCGATTTCCTCCTGACCACGCAGCACGTGGCGCCCGCGAAGCGCAGCAAGGGCGTGATGGTCAAGGATGCAGCCGAACTCGTCGCCGCCCTTCGCGAGAAAGGCCTGCTGTAAACGTTCGTCATCCCCGCGAAGGCGGGGATCCAGCGACTTTCGTCGCCCCCGCAGTCAAGGACTGGGTTCCCGCGGCCGCGGGAACGGCGGATCCAGGAGCACATCGCATGTCCAACGTTCTGATCGTCGCCGAGCATCTCAACGGCAAACTCAATGGCGCCACCGCCAAGTGCGTGTCGGCCGCCCTTGCCCTGCAAGCCGAGGCCATCGACATCATCGTCCTCGCCGATGACGCGTCGACCGTGGCTGCGGAAGCCGCGCAGATGGCGGGCGTGCGCAAGGTATTGGCGGTCAGCAACCCGGCCAACGCCACCGCGATCGCGCAGGTGCAGGGCCCGCAGATCGCGAAGCTCGCCGGCGGCTACAGCCATGTGTTCGGCCCCTCGACCACCTTCGGCAAGGACCTGATGCCGGTCGTGGCCGCGCTGCTCGGCACCGCCCAGGTGTCCGATGTGATGGCGGTGGAAGGCAGCCACACCTTCACGCGCCCGATCTACGCCGGCAACGCGATCGTGACGGTGGAGGCGCCGAAGGAGCGCCCCGTCGTCGCCACCGTGCGCAGTGCCTCGTGGAAGGAAGCCACCGGCGGTGGAAGTGCCACGGTGGAAGCGACAGCCGTGGACGCGGACCTCCCGACCCATACCCGTTTTGTGGAACTTGCCGCCGGGCGCAGCGACCGCCCCGACCTGCAGAGCGCCAAGCGGGTGGTGGCTGGCGGCCGTGGCGTCGGCTCGGAAGAGAATTTCAAGATCGTGTTCGACCTCGCCGACAAGCTCGGCGCCGCTGTCGGCGCCTCGCGCGCAGCAGTGGATGCCGGCTACGTCCCCAATGAACTCCAGGTCGGCCAGACCGGCAAGATCATCGCGCCGGAGCTCTACGTTGCCATCGGCATCAGCGGCGCGATCCAGCACCTGACCGGCATCAAGGACGCCGGTACGATCGTCGCGATCAACAAGGATGCGGACGCGGCGATCTTCGAGATCGCAGATATCGGGCTGGTGGGTGACCTGTTCCAGGTGCTGCCGGAGCTGGAGGCGGCGCTGGGGTGATGCACTCCGCGCCGAATCGCATGCACGCCGATCCCCGTGTTGCCGTGGTGATCCCGAGCTACCGCGTCACACGGCACGTTCTCGACGTGATCGCGCGTATCGGCAAAGAGTGCCAGTTGATCTTCGTGGTCGATGACGCCTGTCCCGATGGTTCCGGTCAGTACGTTCTTAACCATTGCAAGGATCCGCGAGTGCGCGTCGTGCGTAACCCGAAGAACCTCGGCGTTGGCGGCGCCGTGATGACCGGGTATCGCGCAGCCCTGGCGGAGGGCGCTGAGATCCTGGTGAAAATCGACGGTGACGGCCAGATGCCGCCGGAGTTGCTCGGGCGATTCATTCGTCCGATCCTCGACGGCCAAGCGGACTACACCAAGGGCAACCGCTTCTACGATCTGTCGATGGTCCGTTCGATGCCGAAGATCCGCCTGCTCGGCAATGCCGGCTTGTCCTTCATGTCGAAAGCGTCAAGCGGCTACTGGGATATTTTCGACCCGACAAACGGATACACCGCCATCCACGCCCGGGTCGCGGCCCACCTGCCGTATGGGCGGATCAGCGAACGCTACTTTTTCGAGTCCGACCTGCTGTTCCGCCTCAACACCCTGCGTGCGGTGGTGATCGATATTCCCATGGTCGCCCGCTACCGCGACGAGGTCAGCAACCTGCGGATCTCGCGGATCCTTGGCGATTTCCTCTTCGGGCATCTGCGCAACTTCGGCAAGCGGCTGTTCTACAACTACTTCCTGCGCGACATGTCGGCAGCGTCGATGCAGCTCCTGTTCGGTCTTTTGCTTGTCGCAGGGGGGGTTGGGTACGGCGCCTTCAAGTGGTTGATCCAGGACGGCGCCCCAGCCACCGCAGGCACCGTCATGCTGGCTGCCCTTCCGATCATCCTGGGTTTGCAGATGCTGCTGGCGTTTCTCATGTGGGACATGCAGTCGGTACCCCGGCTACCCATTGGGAGCCGGCTCCCACCGGATCCGGACTCGCTCGACGTCGATGCAGGAGATCGCGCATGACCACCCCCATCAACGTACTCGTGACCGGCGCCGGTGGATTCATTGCGAAGAACCTGACGGTCCGCCTAGGCGAAGCGCAGGGTGAGTTCGTCACGCACGGAGTGACCCGGAATACGACTGGAGAAGAACTGGAAGGCATGGTTCGCAGATGCGACATCGTCGTCCATCTGGCGGGAATAAACCGCCCGGACAACGAGCGCGAATTCGCCACCGGCAACGTCGACTTCACCACGCACCTCCTCGACCTGCTGGAGACACACGGGGCACGTCCCGTGCTGTTCTCATCCTCCATCCAGGCGGCGCAGGACAACCCCTACGGCCGCAGCAAGCTTGAGGCCGAGGTGCTGCTGGCGGAGTACTCGCAGAGGACCGGCGCCACCACCGCCGCTTACCGGCTGCCCAATGTCTTCGGAAAGTGGTGCAGGCCGGACTACAACTCGGCCGTGGCAACGTTTTGCGACCGGGTCGCCCGCCACCAGCCGATCACCATCCGCGACGCCTCTGCACCCCTGCACTTGTTGTATATCGACGACCTCGTCGATCACCTCATACAGGACGTGCGTACTGTCCTTGCCGGTGGTTCACCGCGACTGGACGTCGCACCCGTGTATCCCACGACTGTCGGCGCGCTTGCAGCCGAGATAGAGGGATTCGCGGATATCCACTCAAGCAAGGACATCCCACGCACTGGTTCCGGTCTGACGCGTGCACTGTACGCGACCTACCTCACCCACCTGGATCCCAGCGACTTCGCCTTCCCCCTGACCCTACATGTGGACCCGCGTGGTGCATTCTCGGAGATGTTGAGGACAGCGGATTCAGGCCAGTTCTCTTTCTTTACCGCGAAACCCGGGGTGACCCGGGGCGGGCACTACCACCACACGAAGAACGAGAAGTTCCTCGTTGTTCGCGGCTCCGCGCTGTTCCGGTTCAAGCAGATCGCAACGGGCGAAACCTACGAGCTTGCGACCAGCGACCAGCAGCCGCTGGTGGTTAAGACCATACCTGGATGGGCGCACGACATCACCAATGTCGGCAATGAGGAAATGATCGTCATGCTCTGGGCCAATGAGGCATTCGATCGCGACCGTCCGGACACTTTTGCCCACCCTCTCTGAAAGACCTTCCAATGACAAATCTCGACAGTTTTTCGGGCAAGAGCCTGCTGATCACGGGCGGCACCGGCTCTTTCGGCAACGCCGTACTGCGGCGCTTCCTGCAATCCGACATCGGTGAGATCCGCATCTTCAGTCGTGACGAGAAGAAGCAGGACGACATGCGGTCGTTGATCGCGAGTGACCGCGTGAAGTTCTATCTCGGCGATGTCAGGGATGCCCAGAGCGTCAAGGACGCACTCAAGGGCGTCGACTTCGTATTCCACGCTGCCGCACTCAAGCAAGTGCCGTCGTGTGAGTTTCATCCAATGCAGGCTGTGCAGACAAACATCCTGGGCACGGAAAACGTCCTGAATGCTGCGATCGAGAATGCAGTATCTCGAGTGGTTGTACTGAGTACCGACAAGGCCGTATACCCGATCAATGCGATGGGTATGTCCAAGGCGTTGTCCGAAAAGGTCATGGTGGCGAAGTCGCGGGCCTGCCAGGGGACTGGACCGATCCTGTGTGCCACCCGCTATGGCAATGTCATGGCATCCCGAGGTTCCGTTATCCCGCTCTTCGTGAATCAGCTGATGTCGGGGCAGCCCATCACGATCACCGACCCCGGAATGACCCGCTTCCTGATGTCGCTGGACGAGTCGGTTGAGCTGGTGCTGCATGCCTTCCATCACGCAAAGCCCGGCGACATCTTCGTGCAGAAGTCACCGGCCTCGACCATCCAGGTCCTGGCGCAGGCGCTCAAGGAGATGCTCGAAAGGGATGCGCCGATCCGGATCATCGGGACCAGGCATGGTGAGAAGCTGTTTGAAACGCTGGTCTCGCGGGAGGAGATGGCACGTGCGGTCGATCTGGGTCGCTACTACCGGATACCCGCGGACGCGCGCGACCTGAACTATGCGCAGTACACCGCGGAGGGCGAAACTGAGATTTCGGCTCTGGACGACTACACGTCCCACAACACCCACCGCCTGGATATCCAGGGCGTGAAAGATGTCGTGGGCAAGCTCGGCGCACTGGAGAACATGCGTGCTTAAGGTTGCAACCATCGTTGGCACGCGGCCTGAGATCATCCGCCTGTCGCGGGTGATGAGCGTGCTCGACGAACACTGCGCGCATTCGCTGATCCACACCGGACAGAATTACGATTACGAGCTCAACGGGATCTTTTTCGAGGAACTGGGCATCCGCAGCCCCGACGTCTTCCTGGAGGCCGCCGGCAGCACGGTGGCCGAAACCATTGGCCAGATCATCGCGAAAGCCGACGCTGCGCTCGCACAGATCGAACCGGATGCCGTGCTCGTGCTTGGCGATACCAACTCATGCCTCGCCGCGCTGGCCGCCAAGCGCAGGAAGATCCCCATCTTCCACATGGAGGCGGGCAACAGGTGCTTCGATTTCCGGGTCCCGGAGGAGATCAATCGCCGGATCGTCGACCACCTGGCCGACATCAACATGACCTACAGCCAGATCGCCAGGGAGTACTTGCTGCGGGAGGGCCTGCCTCCTGACCAGGTCATCTGCACTGGAAGCCCGATGCGCGAAGTCATCGAGCATTACCGACCCGGTATCGAACAGTCTACCGTCCTCGCACGGCTCGGCCTGGAGCGTGGCCGCTACTACGTCGTCAGTGCCCATCGCGAAGAGAACGTGGACTCCGATGACAAGCTGATGCAGCTGTTCGACGTCCTTGCGTACCTGGCCCAGGACCGCGACGCCGATGTGGTCGTCTCCACCCACCCCCGCACCCGCAAGCGCATCGAAAGCATGGGCCTGTCGGCACCTGCCCGGGTGCGCTTCCACAAGCCATTCGGCTTCCTCGACTACGTCCACCTGCAGATGCATGCGCGTGCCGTGCTTTCCGACAGTGGCACGATCACCGAAGAATCGTCGATTCTCGACTTCCCGGCGCTCAACATCCGCGACGCCCATGAACGTCCGGAAGGGTTCGAGGAAGGCGCGGTCATCATGACCGGCCTCGATCTGGCCACCGTCCGCAATGCATTGGACGTCGTCGAGAAAGCGGCGGCCGCACGCGATGCCGGCGGGCGGATGACCCGCATGGTTGGCGACTACAGCGCGACCAACGTCGCCGACAAGGTGCTGCGGATCCTGTTGAGCTATACCAGCTACATCAACCGCAAGGTGTGGCACAAGGCTGTTTGACCCGGCCTCAGCCGCGGCCTCGTGCCGCGGCGAGCTTGCCGAAGGTCTCTTCCAGGCGATCGATAGCGACTTCCACCGAGAATGTCGTTTCCATCAACGCACGGCCACGGCGGCCCTGCGCCGCAGTGGCCTCCGGATCCGCCAGCATCTGCAACAATCGCTGCACGAACACGTCCGGGGCATCGGACCTGCTGTAGCTCACACCGGACCGTTCGCCATGCTTGCGCAGGAGATCAGGCAACGGCGTCGACAGCACCGGCAAGCCGCAAGCCTGGTACTGGAGGATCTTGATCGGAATGATGTCGCGCGTGATGTCGTTGATCTCGAAAGGATTGATCGCAACGCGCCCCAGCGACAGATAACGCGGTACGTCCTGGTAGGAGACCATGCCGGTCAGCACGACCCGTTCCTCCAGCCCGAGCTCACGAACGGCCGCTGCGAGCGCGGCGTCCATCTCGCCCCCTCCCACGATCAACAACCGGGTACTGGGCCGCTCGCGCAGGATGGCCGGCATGCGCGTCACCAGTTCGAGCAGGCCGCTGAAGGCGTATGTGGTGCCGAGGAACACCACTACCTCGTCGCTATCCCTGATCGCGTGCTTCGCGACCAGCTCCGCATCCGGCGCTCGTGGCGAAAAGTGCGCGCAGTCCACCCCATGGTCCAGCACGCTTGTCGGGGCCGCGCGCTCTGCCCCGGCAAGCGTGTGCACGTAGTCCGCCATCTTCTCGTTGGTGACCAGGACATGGTCGGCGTTGCGGTAGATGTATCGCTCGCCGGCGCGCAGGATGCCACGCGCGACCATGCCGGGCCGCAGCTGGTGGTAGGCGTCGAGTACCCGGTAGACCACCGGGATGGCATGCCGCTTCGCAAGGCGCACGGCCTGGGTGCCATTGATGAAGACGGAATAGACGAACACTGCATCCACGTCACCTGCACGCAGGCGTTGAGACAGCATCCGGTGGAAGTTCCGGCGCCCTTCAATGAACTTGTAGCCGGGCACGTTCCCGTGGGGAATCGGCGTCAGCGTGACTTCGCCTTCGCCCGTCCTGCTGACCTGCGCACTTGTCGGGGCCGTCTCCTTCGCCTCCGTGAAATCGATGACCTCCACATCATGGCCGCGACCGGCTAGCCGCTCGGGAAAGTCCTGGTATTCGTAGACGGGCTTGTCCAGATAGCTGACTTCGTGGCACCAGAGGATCTTCATGTAGCGATAGGTCTCGTATTGGGGAGCCACGCCCGCTCGTCCGTCGGCGTGAGGGAAGATCAGGCAGGCTTGCCCGAGAGCGACATCAACAACACTCCGGACGAGACCAGCAGCAGTCCGAGCCACTGCAGGGGTCCGAGGCGTTCGTCGTAAAGCAGCCAACTCGAGAGCGCGATGAGGATGTAGAAGAAGGAGCCGGACACCGCGAAGGCCAAGCCGAGCTTTATCCGGCTCACGACCACGACCCAGACGATGAAGCCGACACCCTGGATGGCCACGGCGGCAATGACCTCCGGCGAGAAGCACGCGGCAAGCAACCACTGGATGCCCTGCGGCACCGGGTCCCGCTGGGCGATCAGGGTCACCGCGCGCTTCACCAGCAGCTGGCTGCCCAGTGTCGAGCAGGTGACAAACAGAATCATGAGGATTTCGCGGATCATTCCGTACTCCGGGTGATATCGATCACCTTGGCATTACCTGAGGACACCACGGTCTCCCACCGTGACGCGATCCCCTCATGGTCATGGATGCACCAGTCTCCGGGTGTTGCCGGAATCAACACATAGCGCACGTGCTGCTCACGCAGCCATGCAAGATCGAACCGTTCGCAGACATGGGCTACGTAGTTGCGCGTGGTGTAGTCGGGATCGCCCTGATAGTAGAAGAACGCGACGGGCCCCACGCCGGCGTAGGGCGCCAGACGTCCCGCCCCGGACGGAAACAACCATGTCTCCCCGCCAAGGCGGACGATCCTGTTGGCAATGAGCAGCCTGTCCTGCCGCTCTTGAGGGTCCGTTCCGCTGCCGTCGAGGTGTTCGCGAAGCATCTGCAGCACCGCGATATCATCCGCCGCGGGACACTCCACGCCACCGCAATAGTCCTTCTTCGGCGTCAGGAAGAAGTTCGCGCCCGATCCGACCACGGACGCCGACGCGAAAATCATGACCATTGCAAGTGCGATCGAAGCCGCGACCCGGCCGCTGCGCGCCACCCGCATGACCATCACCACCGATAGCGCGACGACGATGATGATTTTGAGCTGTGCCAGCGAAACCTGCAGATAAGGTGCAAGCAGGAAGAACCGCTGGTCGGCCGCGAATTGATGCGCAACCGCGAGCGCAGCGGCGGAGACGCCAACGAACGCAAAGCTGCAAGCGGCAAGGCGCCACAGATCGCGACGATCGAGGATGCACGCCCATGCCACGACGGGGACTCCGACGAGCAGCACCGATGCCGGCCGCGGCGCGCCCGGCATGATCTCCACGGCCGAGCCCAGGTGGAACAACGGGCGTGCGAGCAACTCATGCAGCCCCTGTCGCACGCCATCGCCTAGCTCTACCTGACTGAAGCCTTCCAGGGCGACCTTCTCCGACGCCGCTCCGCCAGTGAGCATGCCGAAGAAGTACGGATCCACGAAGACCAGCAAGATCGCGGACAACGAAGCACCCAGCGTCGCCGCCGCCTTCCATCGGCCTCCCGCCAGCAACCACACGACGCCGAGGCCGACCAGCAGGCCGGCCCCGGCGAAATTCACGGGGTTCAGGCAGACCAGTGCAAACACCAGCGCTGCGCATATTGCGCTCGCCGCAAGCGCTGCGTGCCCCCTTCGGCACACCCCGACGACCATCGCAGCGAGGGCCGCGAGGAATGCGAACCCCACGATGCGCCCGAGTCCTTCCATGTGCACATAGTTGCCGTACAGCGGAAGCATGTATGCAGAAAACAGAAGGGCAAGCGCGAGGAAGGCCGCTGCCATCCGCAACCCAATATGCTCGCGTTGGCTTGCGCAGGAGGCCAATGCCAACATGCCCAACGGGTAGGTGATGAACGATAGGGCGCTCACCGCGTTGCGTACATCGAGCTGTGATATCCAGGCCCACAGCGCGATCAGCACGCCCGTACCGGCGGGATAGTTGAAGCTCTCCTCGCCCCAGTTGCCCTGCTGCCATGGGACGCCGCCGAAGCGGACCACCTGGTTGCCGAGAAACGCGTGGACATCCGGATCGCTCGACAACATGACGAGCCTGGGGAGCTCGCGGTCGGCAACGACCACGCACAACAGATAGATGATCGCGAGGTGGAAGGTGCCGAGCTCCCGCTCCGCCGTGAGCGCCGGAGCCGACGACCTGTTGCGGAACAGAACGACGGCAGCGACGACGACGAGCGCGACGATTTCGTAACGCGTGACCGGCAGTGGCAGCCCGAAGGCGCCAGGCAGGGATCGCACGTACACATAGCAGAACAGCAGCGCCTGTCCGACAATGGCTTGGACGGGGAAGCCCGCCGCAGAACTCCAACCCGGCATCGCCCGCAGCGCGACCTGCCCGACGACCGAGAATGCCACTACCGCGAACATCAGCGCAGTGCCAGCGATCAGCGACTGCAGCGGACGATCTCCAACCATGCCGATCCCCGTCAGCCGCAGCAGCACCAGAGTGCCCGCCACCCCGACGAGCAAACCGACGAGCACACGATGGCGCGAATAAATCCATGTTGCCGCCACGCGCGCGACACCGCGGGACCACCACGCCAGGCCTAGCGCGGCCGCAAGCAGGAAGACCACGAGAGACTTGCTGCCACGGGCAGGATTCCGGAGGTCCTCCGGCACCTCCAACTCGAAGTGCGGATCGGCGTTCACTGCGACGACCGGGAGACCGTCGCCGGCAGTGCCGATCTGCATGCCGCCGATCGGCTTCACCGCCGAGGCGAGCTCGGCCGGTCCCAGGCGGACCTCCCGGCCTCCACGTTGGAACCGCACCTCATGCAGGACGATTCTTCCTGGCGCGCTACCCGGATCCAGCCGCAACGATGTCGGCCGCAGGTCGTCCAGCTCGATCCGGTAGACACGGCGTGCGTCCACATCGATCGCAAACCGCTGGGAGCGATCTTCGCTATAGCCACCTTCGCGTGAATGGAAGAGCTGGCCGTCGGCCGAAGTCGCAATCTCCGCGTCGAGTTCGAGCACAAGCGGGACCGGCCGCGCGATGAATGCCGCAAGCAGCAGGCACAGGCACGCTGCCAGCAGTGCAAGCGCCGCAGGCCATTGCGCGATCAGGTCGGCTTCGAACCGGGAACGCCATCCTGCCCGTGTGCTCTCAGGCACCATCACTGCCCGCCTGTTCTGTTGGCGTAGACCAGTCGTTCCTCAGCACGGGCAACGCGCTGCGGCTGCCCCGGCACCATGCATCAACGTGCCGCAACGACGAGATCAACATTGAAGAGGCATTTCGAACCGGCCGGCGAACCCATCAGCGCCGCCAGTGTGTAGGTACCGGGCTCGATCGCAAGCACCGTGGACAGACCGAACCCGGACCGCGCGAGGCCAGGCTGGCCCAGCGCCTGCGCCACGTCGAGGCGATCGACGCCGACGTCCAACATCGCGTCGTAGGACAGGCCCTGGCTGACCAGTACGAAATGGACCGAGTCGGGCACCTGCCCCTGCGCATCGCCGACCCAGCCGCTGAAGACCACTTCGTCTCCCACCGTCAACGCGGCCTCAGGCGCGGGATGGCCATTGATCGCATCCAGGCTGCAGTGGCCACCGACCGGAATATCGGCGAGATCACTGTCGAGCACAGCCAGCTGAGCCAGCTCACCGCTGGCCGGTGCATCTGCGGTAGCAGCGTCAGCTCTTGGGGGAGCAGGACGTGCTTCGTCTGCTCCCTGCTCCTGACCACAGCCGACCGAGGCCAACAGCACGATCACCGCGAGGGCGCGACAGGCAAACAGATTCGTTTTCATTGGTTCTCTCCCGGGTCATTGAGCAACAGGCGTTCGGCTGTCCGAGCTTCCTTCGTCGACCACTGCCCTGTCCTTCCCGGCACCATCCGTCCGGGAACAGGGTCGCGCGGCGGAAATGCGAGATCGAACGGTATCCCGGCGACGGTCAGGTTCGGGTTGTAACAGGGGTCGGCAAGTAGAGCATCGCCCCAGCGGTCGAGCATGCGGTCCACCTCGCCGTTGAATCGGGCGATCTTCTCAGGCGTGTCCTCGTATCCGCGCGACGCGGACTCGTGATGATAGAGCTCCGCATACGGCGTCCAGATGTTGCGGTAGCCCGCATCGAGTACACGGATGCAGAAGTCGACGTCGTTAAACGCCACGACGAGCTTCGGATCGAGCCCGCCCACCTCGTCGAACACTTCCTTGCGCACGAGCAGGCAGGCCGCCGTAACCGCCGACAGCTCCTGTGCCAGCAGCGCACGGCCGCACTGGCCTTCAGTTCCTGCCCGTCGGCCGGTGTAGACGTGGCCGGCGACGCCCCCGATCCCCAGCACCACACCCGCGTGCTGGATGGTGTCGTCGGGGTAGTAGAGCATCGCGCCCACCGCTCCGATCTCAGGCCGCAGCGCCTGCGCGGTCATGGTGGTCAACCAGGCCGGGGTGATGACCTCGATGTCGTTGTTGACCAGCCCGATGACCGTCCCGGTCGCCTGCGCAGCCGCGAAATTATTGATCAGCGAGTAATTGAACGGCGCGTCGTAGCGCAACACGCGCACGCGCGGCTCGGATTCCAGTTCACGGAAATAGTCGAACGTGGCCTGCTCGTCCGACTGGTTGTCGACGATGAGGATTTCGTAATCGGGATAGTCGGTCCGTTCCAGGATGCTCTGCACGCACATACGCAGCAGTTCGACCCTGTTGCGGGTTGGGATGATGAGGCTGACACGCGGAACCGAGGGGAGTTCGCGCAACACGCGCAGGTGACCGGCGGCCGTCGGTTCTACCGTCGCCTTCTGCCCCGTCCGCAGCAGATGTTCTTCCACTGCGCGCACGCCAGCGCTGCCGGCATAGTCCTTGTGCTGCACGCCGAGGGCGGTGGAGCCGCTGATCGCACGCCAGTGATAGAGCACCCGAGGCACATGGCCGATCTGGTCCGGTGCGAGCCGCTCAATGCAGCGCAGCGCGAGGTCCCAGTCCTGTGCACCTTCGAAGCCTTTCCGGAAACCGCCCACTTCGCGCACGAGCTCGGCGTGATACAGGCCGAAATGGCTGATGCAGTTCTGTCCGAGGAACAACTCGTAGTTCCAGTCGGGCTTGAAGTAGGGGTCGAAACGCCGCCCGCGCTCGTCGATCTTGTCCTCGTCGGAATACACCAGCCGCCAGCGGCGGTTGGCGTTCAACGCCGCCACCATTTCCAGCAACGAATGGGGACGCAGCTCATCGTCATGGTCGAGCAGCGCAACATATTCCCCACGCGCCGCCTCCAACGCCGTGTTGGTCGACTCGGAAATATGGCCGTTGACCGGCCGGTACTGGACGCGGATGCGGGAATCCCTGCGGGCGTAGTCCTGCAACACCTGCCTGACGTGCGCCGACGTCGACGCGTCGTCAGCGACGCACAGCTCCCAGTGCGGGTAGGTCTGCGCGAGCACGCTGTCCAGGCAATGTTCCAGCCAGACGCGCGGCGTGTTGTAGACCGGCAGCAGGATCGAGACCAGCGGCCGGTACTCCAACCATTCGGCACGTCGCCGCATGTCGGCAAGATCGGCCTCCGAAAGCAAGTCATAGCTTTTGACCCAGCCGGCGTACTCGTCCACCACCGGCCGTGTCTGCTGCCGGTAGGCCTCGAAGGCCGCGTCGCCGCCGGCACGTAACCGTCCGGTACTTGCCGGGCCCGCGAATGCGCGCATGACGCCAAGTCCGCTGCGCCAGCCCGCTCCAGCCCGGCTGGCGAGACGCGTCATGGCCGCCAATGCGCCGAGGCGCCCCAGCCGCCGCAGGGTCACGTGCGGCAGCCTGAACGACACCGCCGCGGTGCTCGGATCGAAACGCAGACCCCGTGTCGCGTGCGTCAGCAGCACTACGGCGGCTATGCAGCCCTGTGCGTCGGGCTCCGGGAGCACGATGCGGCCACTCTCCGTTACGCCTTCGCCGTAATCCGGGTACAGGCAAGGCGCCATCAGCGAGCCCTCCACGCCCAGGAATCGCGCTTCGAACAGGTACCAGCCTGCCGGCAGGGCCAGATTTTCGCCGCCGATCAGGAACTGCGGATCGTCGCTGGCCGAGAGCCACGTGGCCTCGTGTCCGTCGCGTGGTTGCTGTTGGACGTTCGCCAGCGGTACGAGCGGCCATTGCACCTGCGCCGGCATGTCCGGGCGGCGTGCACCGCCCACAAGTCGCTGCCACCAATAGCGTGGCGAGCGGCGCTGCGCCCATGCCAGCAGCAACGCCTGCTGCTGGCGGGTCACCGCGACCTCTGCTCCGATTGCCGCCAGTGCCCCATGGATCACGCCAACTCGCGCATGCACTTCATCGAAACCGCTCTTCGTGCGCTGACCCTGCTCACGCGTCCAAACCTCCAGCCGCTCCATGAGGGCACGCGACTGCACGTCACCCTGCAGGCGCAGTGCGTCGATAGCCTCGCCGAGCTGCTGCTGGTGCTCCGAAAGCCCTGGCAGCGCCTGCACATGGGCGTCGATCCCCGCCTGCACGTTCGCCAACGCCGCCACGGCCGCTTCGAGTTCCCGCTCCCGCTCCAGCAGATCCGGAAGCGCGCGCACGCCCTCCTCGATCCGCGCCTGCTGGTCACCGAGCGCGCGGACACCCGCAGCCACCCCCGCCTGCCACTGCGACAGGTCCCGGCCATGTGCCTGCAGCGCCTGCCGGTAATCCTCCAGATAGTCGCCCACTTCCGACAGCACGGTCTCGGAACGGAAGCGGACCTCCACCTTCAGCGATGTTCCCTTGCCGGCTGCACGCGGGAGTCCGCGCGTTTCGATGACGAAGTACGGGTCCTCCCGCAGCGCCGCGAAGCGCGCCACGTCGCCGGGCCGGGTCACTGGCAGCGCAAGTTCGTTGACACCACGCAACCGCTCCGCAAGGTCGGCCACCGGCGCACCACCGATCGACATGGATTCGACCGCATACACCCCGGACGCACTGTCCGGATCCACCCGCAAATAGTCGAACCGCACATCGGCCGGCAACGAGAACACCGCTCGACGGCGCGCGCCCGCAACCTCCGGCTCAGCGGACACCGCCTCGGTTTCGACGAAATCGCCATCGTCGTCGCGGTAATACAATCGCGCCGCGCCCGGCGCCCGGCCTGGTAGTGCAGGCCGCCACAGTTCACGCAGGGCGGCGAGATGCAAGGACGTGTCGATGCGCGCTTGGTCTTCGCGCTGGCGCTCGAGCTCCTGCTCCAACTGCAACGGCGCCTGCAGGTAACGTGCCGCCAGTGGCGTCAACCGTCGCGCGATGTCGTCGAAGGCAGCCGGCACATCCCGTACCTCATTGGCCGCGCAGCGCAGCGCGAGTCCAAACAACTCGACCGCCAGGGATTCGAACGGCGAAACGTCGCCCTCGACGACGGCTGCCTCCTGCCGACGCAGCGACGCATCCAGAAACACGTCGATCTCGCTGGCTGCCGACGACGTGGGTTCTGGCACCATGTCGCGCAGCCCGCTGTCGCGTGCACGTGCCAGCGTATCGCGCCAACCAGCGAGCAGCGCCCCGTAAGACACAAATGCGCGCGGCATGGCACGGCTGTCGCGCTCCGCATCGAGCAGGTACACCATCCACAGCAGGTGTGCACGGGCCCGCGATAGCCCATCGCGCTTGCGCAACGATCCAGCAACTTCATCAGGATGCCTGACCATCAACGCCGCGCCCACCTCGACACCCGACGCGCGCGCAACGTCCTTCCACAAGGGAAGCACCCGGCTGGTACGTGGATCTTTCACCACCACCAGCGTCGAATGCTTCAGCAGGTCCGCAAGCACGCCGACCAGCGCCTGATGCGCCTCATCGCCGAACGTGGTGCCGCGCCATTGCGCTGGCAATGGCCTTGGATCCTGCCACCCCCGTTGCAATGCGGTGAATAGCGTCTCATGCACCGCAACGACACGAGTGTTTTCGAAGTAGCCTTTCGGGTTGTCCCGCGTCGGCGGCAGTAGCTCTTCACCCAGTTCGGCGCCGAGCTTCTGCAATACGCCCGTCAATGCCGAAGTGCCGCTGCGGTGCATACCAAGCACCAACAACAGCCTGTCGTTGGCGGGACCATTCGACTTGACTGGGGTCTCCAAGCCTTCCGGCTGAAGGACAGAAGCGGTCTCGACTGAACTGGTATTCAAGGGATACGGCAACTCAATGGAGGGGCGAAGTATACGACCGAGCTAAAATATCGTGGTCTGACGCGGGGGTTGTGTCGCGCAGGATGCCTTTCCATCCTCGCCAGTCAGATCCGCTCGAATGCCATCATCGACTGAGCACGCGGGTGTCCCCACTGGCCGATATTGCGAACCCTCCAGGGCGCGCCGACGGCAGCCTGGGACAGGTCGCCAGGACGATAGTGGTAGGGGTCCATGTGGCCATGTGTCACTACGCCACCGGGATCGTGCAAGAGGTCGTCACTCGCCAACCGGTTCACGGGGAGCTCGAAGTAGGTCGCAAAGAGAATTGCGCCGACCCGGAACTTCGGAGCTACCTCTTCCAGACAGCGGCGGATCGAATTGAAGTTGAGATGCGAAAACACCGACTGTGCGATACCCACACTGAAAAAGCCGTCCTCCACTGGCAGCGAGAAATCCGCGTTACAGAAGAGATTTGCGCGCGGTAAGCGGTCCTGCAGTCCTGCTGCAGCCAACTCGGTGTCGTACCCCGCATCAAGCAGACTCTGGTTGTGATCCAACCCGTAGTAGTTGCCGGGGTCAAGGTAGCGCACGAAATGAACGCCGCCGCGCAATGAACCGCAGCCTAGATCAAGCAGGCAATCGCTGGGTTGCAGTCCACGAGCGCGCATGAAATCGAACTGCAAGTGACCCATCTCGTCCCATAGTCCGCCGATCACCGCACGATGCTGACCGGCCTCAACCTGCCCGGCCACGAAGTCCGGATCGTCGTAGCTGCTATCCATAGGTCGACCCACAGGAATCACTCCTCTGCCAGTGCCATCTCGAGCGAGACATCCGCCATACCGAAAAAGTCCGCTCCCATGACCTGGAAGTGGATGGAGTCGTAACGACGGTCGTGGGGCACGACCTCCGTTTCGTTGCGGCTGGCAACACCCACCGAGATGAAGTAGTCGCCGTCGGACAGCCGACACTCGAATGCGAGCGCAACGTCCACCAAGTCACCTGCCAAGCCGCGCCGGGTGAAATCCGGCATTGCTTTGTATTCGGTGTTGCTCGCATAGACCACCACGCCTTCCTTCGTCTTTATGAAGAATCCAAGGATGGGGCGGACGACATCACGTTCGAACACGATCCGCAGCATCAGTTGGAGCCTGGCGCCCGATTCAAGCACTGCCGGATAGAGCTTCGTATCCGACTGCAAACGAAAATCGACGATCCTCGCGGCACCATCGCCCCAGCGATATTCGTGCGGGTTGTAGCTTGGGCGTGTCTCGAAGTTGCCATCGGTCCCGGTGAACGACAAGACCGGTATCGGTTCGGGTTCATCCGCATCTGGTGCGCTCGACTGAGGATTATCCTTGCCGAACAGCAGATCAAGGTAGCGGTTGACCACATCGCGTGGCTTGCCTTTACAGACGGGCGTCCCGCCGTCGAGCAGCAGCGCATGATCACAGTGTTGGACGATCTGATCACTCGCATGGCTGACCAGCAGGATCGCGGCACCATCCTCTTTCAGTTGTTTGAGGCGCGCAAAGCATTTGGCCTGGAACTTCGCATCGCCCACTGCGAGCGCCTCATCGACGATCAGTATCTGGGGCTGGACCTGCGCCTGCACAGCGAACGCCAAGCGTAGGGCCATTCCGCTGGAATAGTTGCGGACAGGCTGGTCGATGAAGTCGCCAATGTCGGCGAAACCGAGGATGGCGTCGAGACGTTCCTCCACTTCCCCCCGGGAAAGACCCAGAATGGAGGCGTTCAGGTAAACGTTCTCCCGACCGGTGAAGTCAGGGTTGAAGCCACTGCCCAATTCCAGCAACGCCGCGACACGCCCTTGAACGCGCACGCTTCCCTCGGTGGGCGTCAAGGTGCCGGCGAGCATCTGCAGCAACGTTGATTTGCCGGAACCGTTCCGACCCACCACGCCTACCGTTTCTCCGGGTCGCACCTGCAGATCGACCCCACGCAGTGCCCAGAACTCGCGGTAATACCGCTTCCGGCCGCGCATCAGCCCCTGCATCAGGCGATGCGAAGGGCGCTCGTAGACGTGATAGCTCTTGCCAAGCCCGCGCACATCGATCGCTAAGCACGCGCCGGCTTCATGCGGCACCGGGTCAAAGGACATCGGCGAAGCCTCGACGCAGCTTCTGGAACACGGCATAGGACAGGTAGGCAAACACCAGCGCGCCCGCCGCGAACACGACCAGCCCGTTCCAATCGGGCATCCGGCCCCAGAACGCCACTTCGCGCGCCTGGTCGATGATGAATGTCAGCGGGTTGAGCCGGAACACCCATTGGTAGCTTTCGGGGAGGGTTTCGACGGGTACGATGGCCGACGACAGGAACAACATGGCCGTTGCCAGTACGCCAGTGACCTGCGCGATGTCACGCAGGAACACGCTCAGGGCCGCCAGCAGCCAACCTACGCCCAGTGCGGCGATAAGCAACGGCAACAGCACCAGTGGAAGTAGCGGCAGGGTCGGCACCATCTCGCCGCGCAGTGCCAGATTCAGCACGACGTACACAAGCGAGTTCGCCAAGGCATGGAACAGGGCGGACAGCACCATGGTCCACGGCAACACCTGCAGCGGGAATACGATGCGCTTGACCAGGTTGGCATTTGCCACGATAAGCATGGGCGCGCGCGTAAGGCACTCGGCAAAGAAGCCATGCACGATCAACCCAATCGACAGCAGCATGGCGAAATCGGCCATGTTGCCGCTGGTCCCTGGCCAACGCGCCTTGAGCAGGTAACCGAAGGCGAGCGTATAGATCAGCAGCATGAAGAACGGGCTGATCAGCGACCACAGCAGCCCGAAATTGGCTCCACGGTAGCGGCCCAGCACGTCGCGCTTGGTCATTTCCCATGTCAGGCTGCGGTGCCGCAGCCACGCGTCGAGCGGCCCGACCAGACTGAAGGCGGCCGGCATCGCGGCTGTCCTGGTCGATGGCATCACGCGTCGAGTGCCTGCTGCAGATCGTCACGCAGGTCGGCCACATCCTCGATGCCAACGCTCAACCGCACCAGGCCATCACCCATGCCAAGCTGCGCGCGGCGCTCGGACGGCACCGAGGCATGGGTCATCACCGCCGGGTGATTGATCAGGCTTTCCACCCCGCCGAGCGATTCGGCGAGCGTGAACAGCGTCGTCCGCTCGCAGAAACGCTTGGCCGCCTCGAACCCACCGTCGAGCACCACCGACACGATGCCGCCGAAGCCCTGCATCTGCTGCGTCGCCAATGCGTGCTGCGGATGCGACGCCAGACCCGGATAGATCACCTTTTCGACGCCCGGCCGGCCTTCCAGCCACTGCGCCAGCGCCAGCGCGTTGTCGCAGTGCGCCTTCATTCGCAGGGCCAGGGTCTTGACCCCACGCAGCGCCAGGAAGCTGTCGAACGGCCCCTGCACCGCGCCCACCGAGTTC
The DNA here is from genome assembly GCF_004803715.2 of Luteimonas yindakuii. NCBI lineage: Bacteria > Pseudomonadati > Pseudomonadota > Gammaproteobacteria > Lysobacterales > Lysobacteraceae > Luteimonas > Luteimonas yindakuii. Next base: position 675,907 of record NZ_CP039383.2, on the reverse strand, counting down.
TGCAGGAAGGCCATCTGCTCTGCCAGCTCCGCGTCTTCGCCGACCACGGTGATGCCACCGACCATGTCGGAATGGCCATTGAGGTACTTGGTGGCGGAATGCACCACCATGTGCGCGCCAAGGTCCAGCGGGCGCTGCACGATGGGCGAAGCGAACGTGTTGTCGACCACTACCCACAACCCGCGCTTCCGCGCAAGCTCGGCGACCGCTGCGATGTCCACGATCTTGAGCATCGGGTTGGTCGGGGTCTCGATCCAGACCATCCGCGTCTTCGGGGTGATGGCAGCGTCGAACGCCGCACGGTCCGCAAGGTCGACGAAGCTGAAGTCCAGTCCCGCGCTGCGCCGGCGCACGCGCTCGAACAGCCGATAGCTGCCGCCGTACAGGTCGTCCATCGCGATGACGTGGTCGCCGCTATCGAGCAGTTCGAGCATCGTCGAGGTCGCTGCCATGCCGGAGGCGAAGGCAAAGCCGCGCGTGCCGCCTTCAAGCCCCGCCACGCTGCGCTCCCAGGCGAAGCGGGTCGGGTTGTGTGTGCGCGAGTACTCGAAACCCTGATGCACGCCAGGGCTGGACTGGGCGTAGGTGGAGGTGGCATAGATCGGCGTCATCACCGCCCCGGTGGACGGATCGTGCGCCTGCCCGGCGTGGATGGCGAGGGTTCCCGGACGATGCTTCATGGCGTACCGACGGATGCGAGGGGCCGCCATGATAGCGGAAGCACCCGGGCGTCCTTCTGCCCGGCGGGGAAGCACCAGTCCGGATTCAGCGCGTCGCGGGGGCCGACCGTACCGGCGCCAGCCGGAGTTCCCGCCAGGGGCGCTCCAGGAGCAGGAAGGACAGCATCGAGAGAATCAGCGTCAGCACCAGGACCAGCGCCGGGGCTAGCCCGGGCAAGCGCCCGACGCCCGACGCCGCCACCAGGTCGAGCACCGGCATGTGCCAGAGGTAGGCACTGAAGCTGACCACGCCGACCAGACGCAGCGGCGCCCAGGCGAAGGGCCGCCTCAGCCAGGACGGACCGTGCAACAGGGCCAGCAGCAGGCCGGACCAGGCCAGCCCGTGGGCCAGGAACCAGCCGTGGTTGAGGGCCGGATTGAAACCGGTGCCCGTCACCCGTGCCCAGACCGATGGCACCATCAGCACGCAACCTGTCGCCATGACCAGCGCCAGCATCGCCCATGGCCAGGACCCGGGACGGCCCGCAAATCTGGAATCCAGCACGAGGTCGATCCGCGCTGCAAACGCTCCGCACAGGAACACCGGCAGATAGGGCCCGAGGCGGACGTCGTTGACCGCCATTTCCGAGGCCGGCCAGTGCCATAGCACCGCCGCCATCAGCGCTCCGGCCGCCAGAGCCTCCAGCCACGCCGGGCAGTGCCCACGCAGCCAGAGCATGGCCAGCACCAGCGGCGGCAGCCAGAGATAGAAGGTGAACTCCACCGGGATGCTCCACAGCACGCTCTGGCCCTCGGCCAGGGTGAGATGGCGCAGCAGGGATGCATCGTCCAGCCGGAAGTGCCAGGGCAGGCCCGATCGGGTCAGCATCCAGGACAGCAGCAGGACGAAAAGGTAGAGCGGCCAGATCCGCAGCACCCGGCGCAACGCGTAATCGGCCCAGAGCCGCACGCTCCCCAGGGCCGACAATGGCCGCGACATCAGGATGCGCGCCAGCAGGAAGGCGCTGAGCACGAAGAACAGGTAGACCCCTTGCTTGCCGGTACCGGACAGGCCCGGCTGTGGCAGCAGGCCCACGTTGGAGAGGTGCGACGCGATCACCATCAGCACCGCCACACCACGAAGGCCATCGAGGGCGTCGAGGTGGTTCAGGCGCGCGCGGGGGCGACCCAGGAACAACTCGCGGAAGCGGGTTCTGTCCGCATGCGCTGTTGCGCCCCTTTGCATATCCACGCTTTCCCCGTTCATTGCGGAAGGATAACCCGCACCCGGCGCAAGCCAGCCGGCTGCGACGGCCGCACAAAGAGAAGGGCCCGCTTGCGCGGGCCCTTCGGGTACTACAGGTGTTTCAGGTCAACCGATCAGGGATCAGTTGGTGCCCGGACGCACCATCACGTGGTTGCTGATCGAACCCTGCGACGGGTTGACGATCTGGTACAGGCCCTGGATGGACTTGTCGGGGCCCGCAACGTTGACGACGAGCGTCGCGCGGTTCGCGCCGGTGAAGATCTCACGCACGTTCTCGATCACCTTGGTGCCGTTGGCCGGCACCATGCCGGTCAGGGTGCCCGTGGTGACGGTAACGCCTTCCTCGGTCAGCACGTTGATCGAATACGATCGTGCAGTGCCGCTGGTATTGGTCAGCACAACGCGGCTGAACCAGTCGTTCGGGATCTGCGCCAGCGGAGCCTGCAGTTCGGTGCCGTTACGCTCGATACTACCGAGGTCCTTGGCGGCGATGTCCGTGGCGACGAACGCGGTACCCGTGGCGACGGCGTCCAGCGCGACCGTGTAATCGGACGCCGGGATCGCATACCCACCGCCACGCGACACGAGGCAAAGAACGCCGCTGCGGGAATTATTGTTCACCGTGAAACGCGCAGTGGTGGCGCTGAGCGAATTCGCAGCAAAATCAGTGCCCGCGGTGAAGCTATCGCAACCTGCAGCGGTCGGCGCAATGAATACGCGGTTCAGCGCTTCGCCAGTCCACGCATTACCGGTGGCGTTCGCTGCGGCCGAGAAATCACCCGTGAACACGAGTGCAGTGCCCGTACCCATCATATCGGTCAGCGTCACAGCCACACCGTCGGCCGGATCGATCGGCGTGGTCCGGGCCGGGGTGGTACCCAGGTTACCGACCAGACCATAGCGGAACGCGCCGATGGAGGTGTACAGCTCATCGGTATCGAAAAGGCTGAACGACGGGTTTGCTTCCACGTCGGCAATGCTCGTGCCCGGGGTGGTCACGATGTCATAGCTCTGGGCAAAGGTCAGGTAGTTACCGGTGAAGGTGGCAATGCGACCGTTGGTACCGCCAGCCTGCGCCTGCGACGGCTCGTCGTAGAGGCCATAGGTGCACGACACATTGTCCTTCGAGTCGACCGTGCGCGCGCCGTTGATCGTAAGCGTGCTGTCAGCAGTCAGCGTGGCGCCGGTTGCAGTGATCGAGAAATAGATGGCGTTCGTGTTAAGGCCGTTGATGGCACCTGGGGTGCCCGCGCCCGAGAGGGCAACCGCACCCGACGTGAACTCCATATTGTCGGAGCACTCGACACGTGCATAACGAACCTCGCCGTTCGAGAAGGAATAACCCAGACGGCTGACGAGATCCAGCGCATTGCCGGTGTTAGCGACGACCAGACCGTTTGCAGGGACCACCGACTCAGCGGCGATTCGAACCGCAGGGCTCGGGGCACTGGCAGGTGCACTGATGTCGACAGCAGCGTGCGCCGAGCCGGCGAACAGACCACCGACGATGGCGGCGGCAAGAACCTTCTTGTTCAAAGACATGTTGTTGGAACTCCTAAGCTTAGGTTTTATTCGGGACAACTTACGCATCGGGACACCGCCCACCGCCTGCACGCATATGCCGGCGCCGGCATCCGGGCGAGCCGCCGAGGTGTTGTCCTGACACGGACCCATGCCTCCATTCGTCTCCCCCTTCCCTGCGCATGCATCAGCACCGCGCAGCATCCAGATACGGCATGGATGGTAGAGCCGGCGTTTGGGTAGGTCAATGGGGACTGAACAACATATTTCTAACCCGACGGATGGCTCGACCGATGTCGCAGCCGCTTATGGCTCCACGTCACGAAAACGCGCCTGAACGGCTTCAGTAATCTCCCTTGCCTGAATGGAATCCTCAATGACGTACGGGGTGATCAGCATCAGCAGTTCGGTGCGAACACCTTCGCGCTGCCGGTTCTGGAACAGCCGGCCCAGGCCCGGAATGTCACCGAGCAGCGGGACCTTGGTCTTGCCGTCGGACGCGGTGGAGGAGATCAGCCCGCCCAGGAGCATGCTCTCGCCATCGGAGAGCGTCAGCGCGGTCTGCAGGCGGCGGCTGAAGATGCTCGGCGACGAGATGTCGCTCGTATCCGTCTGCGCGGCCTCGCTGACTTCCTGGGTGATGTTGAGGTCCACGCGCTGTCCGGAATGCACCAGAGCCTCCAGCTCGAGCAGTACGCCGGTCTTGCGGTACTGGATCGACTGCAGGACGGAAGGCGTGTTGCCCACCGGGAGATCCGGCGCAGTGGCCTGGCTGGTGATGATCGGCACTTCGGTGCCCACATCGATGCTGGCGCTTTCGCCGCTCTTCACCAGAAGGCGCGGTGTGGAGAGGATCCGGACCCGACTGTCGCGGGCAAACAGGTTGAGCACCGCGCGCGTCTGGCCGGAGGAAGACAGGCCCCGCCAGATCAGCCCCCCCGCATTTGGCGTGCTGCCACCCAAGGCGGTCAGGGGGCCACTCATGTGCTGCACGCTGACCCGTTGCAGCGCCCATTCCACGCCATGGCTGAACTCGTCGGTCAGCGTGACCTCGGCCACCGTGACCTCGATCAGCACCTGGCGCGCGGGCTGGTCGAGGCGTGCCAGCACGCCCTGGATCGCCTGCCAACGCTGCGCATCGCCCTGGAACACGATGACGTTGCGCACCGGGTCCACCGCGATCTGGCCATCGGCGCCGGCGATGGCACCGGCAGCGCCCGTAGTTGTGCCTCCGGCAGCATTCCGGGAGCCTTCGCGCATGCCATCCGGCGATGCAGCGGCCGGCGCGGGCGCGGCTGCGACCGCCGCGCTTGGCGCTGCACCTACCATCGCTTCAAGGACGGGGCGAAGGCTCTCCACCGTGGTGTGGCGCGCGGCATACAGGTACACGCCGCCGCCTGCGCCGGCCTCGCCCGGCAGATCGAGTTGCCGCGCCCATTCCACCGCTGCGGCCAGCGCTGCCTCCGATTCACTGAAGATCATGACCGCGTTGGCGCTGCTGACAGGGACCAGCGCAATCACGCCGCCCTGCCCCGCACCTACCGCGACGGAATAGCCCTGGGCCGACAACAGACGGCCGATTTCAGTGGCCAGCACTTCGGCGGCCTGGTACATGGGATTGATCCGCACCGATCGCTTGTCGCGAAGGGACGTGCGATCAAGCGCCTGCACTGCCTCGGCAGCGGCGCGGACGCTGTCTCCAGGACCGCTGATCAGGATGGCGTTGCTTTCGACCATCTCCGACAGCGTGACGGTGTTGTTGGGGAACATGCTGCGCACCTGTGCGGCCACGCGCCCCGGTGTGCTGGCATTGAGGGGCATCGCGGCGAACACCGTGCGCTGGCCGGCGGGGATATCCGGCAGGCTGCGGGCGGTGACCAGCAATGGAGGCTGTGCGGCGTCGCCCCCGGGGGAAAAACGCAGCAGTCCGTTGTGCTCGCTCACCGACACGCCGTAGTTGCGTAGCACTTCCACCGCGGTGAGATACAGCGCACGGGGACGCTGGGCCGCAGCCACGCGCAGCGTCACCAGCTCCTGGCGCTCCCGGACCGACTGTTCGATCTCGATTGCGAAGCCGAGCTCGCTGCCGAACACCACGTTGATGAACGTGGCGAGGGGCACGCCGTCGAGCACCAGTGAGACCGGCTCGGTATTGGGAATGGCCGGAACAGCGGGGCCAGCCTGGCCCGCGGCAACGACCGCCGGCACGTCGGTCGCGGGCCCCGCCTCCACCAGCGGACGAGACGGCGCCGCAGTGCCACCTGTTTCCTCGAGCACCTCAGCCGAAGAGGCCGGCACCGGCTTGGGCGCACGCAACGGCTCGGGGATGCGCAACGGCTCGGTGGCGCAACCGGCAGCCAGAAGGGCCAGCAGCATTCCCGCCCACAGGCCGCGCCAATGCAGCCGCGGAACCGGCATGCGGCTCGCAGTCTTGCTGGCCGAATCGAAACGCTGGGAGCTCTGAATCATCGGGTCTGCACTCGAAAAATATGGCACGGCAAAGGCTCGGGTCTGGGAAGTGCCCTGGCACTCACGGGATGGGCTGGAGCTGCCTGGGCGGGTCGGCGAGCATCTGCTGCTCCTGCCGTTGGCCCTGGCCATCAATCCAGGCCACAGACAGCGCGTCGACCTGTTCCACGCGGCCGCCGTCGGGCAGGGTGTCGCCGGCGCGGGTGCGCACTTCGCCCGCACCAGGAATCACGAATACGGCCTCGTGGCCCGATGCGGTGGACACGATCGCGACCGGCACAGGCGCGGCAGCCGCCGCCGCGGCTGCCGGATCCTCGGCGGGCGGCGCCCCACCCCACGGGTGACGCTGGACCCAGACGGCTGCAGCTTCGGCCGCGGTTGCCGCCCGGTCCGGGAGATCTGGCAGGACCCACTCGGAGCCGCCGGTGCCAGTGCGATCGAGGCGCGAGGGCACGGTGCCAAACACCGCAAACAGCAGCGCGCCCGCCACGGCCGGCAGCAGCCACGGCGCGATGCGGCGAAGTGTCGGGTAAAGCGTAGAGCCGACCGCGGCCCAGCGGGGCAGCGGCCTCATGCATCGTCCTCCAGCTGCACACCCGCATCGACAGCGCCATCGGCATCGGTATCGCCTGCAGCCTCCGCGTCGCCGGCAGGTTTGCGGTAATAGCCGCGCGCGGTCAGCACCAGGCGCTGGCCTTCCGCGGTGGTGGAGATGTCCAGGCGCTCGACCTGGATCCACGGCAGGCCACCGGCCACCGCCTGCAGAAAGGACCCGAGGCCACCCGGGGAGACGGTGGCATCCAGGCGCGCGAGCACCTGCCAGAGTTCCGGGTGGTCAGGAACATCGAGCGTGGTTTCCACTCGCACTCTCGGCTCGCCGAGGCCGGCGGCCTGGGCCTGCTGCGCCAGCCAGGCCTGGATCTCGGCCTGGGCCAGGCCAGTACTGGCGACCTGGGGCAGGCCCTCGTGTACTTCGGCCAAACGCTGCGCCGCCTCTTCAGCGCGTGCGGGCCACGCGGACTCGGCGCTGGCCTCGCGCAGGCGCTCCACGAGCTCGGCATCGCGACGGTATTCCTCGATCTTCGGCGCGCGCCGCTCGGAAGCAGACAGCGCCAGATGCACGCCAGCCACCAGCACGATCACCAGCACGGCCAGGCGCAGGCGCCGGTTGGCCCGCCACTCGCTGAGCACGCGGTCCCGCTGCGTTGCGATCAAGGCAGGTCACCGGCGCCGGGACCGCTCGTGGTGGTCAGGACGAAGTCGATCTGCATGGCGCCGTCGCGCCCGGGGGTGGCACTGGTTTCGCCGAGGGTGTCGCTGCTCTGATAGGCGGAGACGAAGCGTCGCGGGTCGGCCTCGGCGGAAGCCACCTGGACCTGCAGCCGTTCGCGGTCGCGCTGCCATGCCCTGAGTTGCCCGTCCTCAGGCAGGCCCGTGGCGACGTCGGCCATCAAGGCGTAGTCGCTGAGGCCGTCCTCGGCCAGGCGACGGTAGCCTTCCAGCGTGCCGCGCGCAGTCTCGGCGCGTTCGCGCGCTTCCAGCAGGGGCGTGGCCTGCGCGCGCAGGCTGGCGAGCGAGCTGTCGAGGCGTTCGCGTGCCACCGCCCAGGTCAGGGCAGCGGCCAACTGCCAGCCAGCCAGAAGCACCAGCAGCCCGAATACGCCCTGCCAGGCGATGCGTTCCAGGCGCGCCGGCGAGGCTGGCAGCCTCCAGCCGCGGCTTGCCCAGGGCTGTCGTGCCCAGCCCGGATCCTCAGGCACTGCCACATCGGTTCCAGCGGGAAGCCCGCACCCACGCAGGAACCGGCCCCAGGCGTCCGCCCGTGGCGGCTCGCCCCACCAGCGGCTCGCACGCAGGACACCGTCCCGCCAGTACTGGCCCTCGAAGCCGTCGACCAGCCGCAGAAGGCGTACACCGTCGAGCGCAGGTGCCGGACGCAGCAGGCTTTCGGGAGTCCAGGCGAACTCCGCCCCGGGCGGCGCGGCTTCGTCCGCGTTTTCGCTCCAGACCCAGATATGCGCGACAGCGCCGCTCCAGGCCACCTGCGAGCGAGCGGCAGGACCGGTTTCGTGCTGCCGCGCTGCAAGCGCGGCAGCCGCCTGTCGCCGCCGCGGTGTAAGACCGGAGAACTCGGCCCGGTGATATTGGCAACGTGCCCTGGGAACCACCCATTCCACCCCACCCAACGCGCCGCCGGCCAACACCTGGGTGGCGTCAGCGGTCAGCAGTCTGCGGGTCGGAAAAAAGAGCGCCCTCAGGCGTTCGCGCAGGGTCATCGGAGGCAGGTCTGGGCACCGGGTAGGCCGCGAGGACCGCCCAGGGCGCACGTTGATCGGCAAGGGGCGACAATCGTACATGCATGCGCAAAGCGGCGCCCGTTCCGCCCCACACCGTCAGACGCAGCTCCTGGGCAGGCATGTAGCGATAGTCGACGGCGGGGTCGCCCTCCAGCCGCGCGCCCACCGCGGACAGCACTTCCACGCTGTTGGCGAAAGGCCGGCGGGTACGCTGCTCGGCCAGCAGCTGGCAGGTCTCGGGGCAGCCGCCCAGATGGATCGGCAGCAGCTCTGGCGGCGAAGTATTGAGGTTGACGGCACCGCCGTAATAAGTGGTCACCAGGTCCGGCAGGCGGCGACGCACTGCTTCGGGCAGTTCGTCCCAACCCAGCACGCGGTCAAGCTCCACCGGGAGCAGCAGTCGGCGGTTGAGCGGCTCCGGCTGGCGCGCTTGGCGGTACTCCCGCGACTCGGCGCCGTTGAGTCGCCGCAGGTCGTCGGCATCGATGTAGTCAAGCAGCGTGTCGCGCAGCCGCGGGATCAGCTCGCGCTGAACGCCCTGGCTGACGAGGAAGGCGTCCAGGCGCTGGTCGCTTGGAAACACCAGCGGGAACAGGCCGGACTCGTCCTGGATCGTGAAACGGGTGTCGCCCAGACCGAGGTACACCGAACCGTCTACCGAGAGTTCGCCGCCGATGGGGTCGCGCATCAGCCCACCCATTTCGTCAAGCAGGCGCATGGAGCGCTCGTCATCGGCGAGTGCCGTGGTGGGAATGCCGGCGCGAGTCATATCGCGGGTGACCGCGAGGTAGATCACGGTCTGGGCGGTTGACAGCATGGCGGCCTCGGCCTCGATCCGGTCGCGCTCGACGGTAGCGCCACGCACCTGCTCCTGCGCCCACCAGGTCATCAACCCCACGACCACCGCGATGCCGGCCAGCAGCCAGAGAGTGATGGCCAGGATGAAACCCTGCTGGCGGCGCGGTTCAGATGCCATCGCTGCCCACGCGCATTCGCTGCGGCACATAGGGCTCGCTTCGTACCGGCACCAGCCAGGTCATTTCGCCGCGCGTGGTCTCGGCCTGGAAGCGCACCATGCGAGGCAGCATTGGCACGGTTCCGGGAGCTGCGTCGGCCGGAACCTCGGGCGCCCAGTCACTGTGCCATCCGCCTTCGCGATCCATGTAGCTGAAGCGTGCCTCGCGCAAGGGCGACGGCACGACCACACCGGCCCAACCCGGGCCATCGTAAGCAAGGGCCAGACCTTCGCTGGCCTCGACCACCTCCCAGCGCACCCGTGATAAACCTTGGCCCACAAGCGGCGCAGAGGTGAGGACGTTGAGCACACCGGCCTCGCCTTCCAGGTGACCGAGCGCGTCCGGAAGGTCGGACAGCGCGCTGGACACGCTGTCCCGGAACCACTGCTCCTGCAGCGCCGCGGTGCGCGACTGACGCTGGTGGCGCAGCAGCCGCTCACGCATGTCCAACGCCTGTGCGAGTGCCTGCATCAGCACGGTCACGATCAGCGACACCACCACCAGGGTGACGATGGCCTCGAGCAGGGAGAAACCGCGCATGTTCCGGCGCAGCAGCGGTGGTGATCTCGACGGCATGGTCACAGCTCCGCCGGCGCCCGGACCTGGCGGTAGCCGACCTTGCGCACGTCGAACTCGCGGATCAGGGCGCCATCGCGGCGTAGCGTCAATTGCAGCCGGTGGAGCCCGACGTCGTGCAGGCCGGGCGCGAGGTAGCCAGTGGCGGAGGGACGAGCCGGTTCCAGCAAGGTCGAGGTCCACGACACCGTGTACGGCGGAAACTGCAGTTCGCCCTTCGGTGACTCGGTGGGATTGAGCTGTTCCACCCAGGCCAGGGCGTTGCGCATGGCGGCGTCGGCTGTGCGCGAGTCCTCGGCGCGACCGACCATCTGCATCGACTGGCTCATTGCCGCGAACAGCGCCAGGCCGGCAGCAGCCAGGATCGCCAGCGCGACCACGGCTTCCAGCAGCGAGAATCCCCGCTGGTCAGGGCGCATCGCTCACCCCACAGTCGGGCGCTGCAAGCGCCCAGTCCTCGACCGTGCCCGCACCACTCACGCGCAGCACGGCCGGGTGGCAAAAACCATTGATCTCCACGCGCAGCGCAGTGACCGGCGCAACCAACCAGCCCTCCGGCAGCGCAAGCAGCTCCGTGAGTTCCGCCTCCGAGGCATTCCCCGGCCGGAGTGACAACGCCTGTGTCTGCGCCCGCGCGATGAAGGGAAGTTGCTCGATGCTGCGCAGCACCTCGGCGCGGTCGCCACTGCTGGCGATTGCCTGGTAGGTGCGCTGCAGGCGAGGCGCGACCATGGCGGCCATCACGCTGATCAGGAACAGGACAACCAGCAACTCCAGCAGGCTGAACCCGGCAACGGGGCGGCCGCGGTCAGCGCGGGGGCAGGAAACCCACGTCGGCATCGTTGCCCTCGCCGCCCGGTTCGCCATCGGCACCCAGGGAGTACAGCGCGAAACCCATGCCATCGGGGCCGGGAATGGAGTACAGGTACGGGCGGTTCCATGGGTCCTCGGGGACCGCCTCGTCGAGATAAGGGCCGCGCCAGCGGGCGCGAGCGCGCTCGTCCGACGGCGCCCTGAACAGGACCGACAGCCCCTCTTCATCCGTAGGCAGCCGTCCGACCTCGAGCCTGTAGGTCTCGACCGCACCGCGCAGCATGCGGATCTGGGTCTCGGCCACCTGCACCTTGGATGCGTCGACACGGCTGAACAGCCGCGGGCCGACCAGGCTGGCGATCAGGCCGATAAGGACCAGCACCACCAGCATTTCCAGCAGGGTGAAGCCAGCAGATCGGGACGGGGCGCGCATGCGGGAACTCCGGTAAATCTGTTCAGAGGGGGACGTCGTTGACGCTGGTGATCGCCAGAATGATGGCCGTAACGATGGTGCCGATCACGGCGCCGATGACAATGATCGCGAGCGGTTCGATCAATTGTAGCGCGCGCTTCATGCGGTCACGGCCTGTTGTTTCGTAGAGCCGTGCAAGCGCGGCAAGCAGTTTTGGTAGCTCGCCACTGGTTTCGCCCACGGCCACAAGGTCGTATCCGGTGGGATTGAGGGCACGGTGTTCGCGCAGCGCCGCAGAGAGACTGCTACCGCTCTTCACCGCCTGCGCTACGCGCGTGAGGCGTGACCGCAGGAAGCCAAGACGCACGGATCCGGCAGCCAATCCGAGCGCGCGAATCAACTCGACCCTGCCCACGAGCAGCGCCGACAATGTGCCGGCCCATCGCCCCACTTCCGCCTCGACCAGCCAATCACCGAGCACGGGCAGGCGCGCGGCGTTCTCCTGGAAGGCCTCGCGTACGGCAGGTCTCCGCACGATCGCGCGCACGGCCAGTGCCAGTGCGAGCAACACAACTCCCACCAGGCTCGCGTGCTCGCTCAACCAGACTCCGGTGGCGATGGTCCAACGCGACATCGTCGGCATCTGGTCGCCGTGCTGCGCGAGCATGCCGCCAAACCGTGGCACCACCCACATGAAGATGATGCCCACCGCCGCGAAGCCCGAGCCCACCAGGACGCTGGGGTAGATCAGCGCTCCCCGCATCTCCTGTCGCACACGCTGGTCGTATTCGAATTGCTCTACACCGCTACGCAGGGATTCGGGCAGGCGGCCGGTTGCCTCGCCTGCCTGTACCAGCTGATGGAAATACTCCGGCACCTCCAGCGCCGAAGCTCGCATCGCGGTTGAGAAGCTCTCGCCACGACGCACCTGCTTTTCCATGCTGGAGAAGGCACCCGTCAGGCCCGGATGGTGGCTGGAGCGTGCAAGCGAAGACAGCGCTGTTACCAGGGCCACTCCCGCCTCAAGCAGTGTGGTGAATTCCTGAAGTATCAGTTGCAGTTCGCGATTGCCCGGCTTACCACGCCGCCGGCCGGCCCACCAACCCTCCCGCTGCGGCACGAGTGAGAAGACGGTCAATCCGGACGTCGTCAGCCGGCGCATGGCCTCGCGTTCCCCGGTCTCCTCGATGGTGCCCGAGGCGTTGGCGCCGCTGCGATCGACGGCTTCGTAGCGGAACAGCACGTCAGGCGTCCGCCGGCATGCCGCCGGTGACGCGCGCGACTTCCTCAACCGTCGTCAGGCCCTGGCGCGCTTTCAGCAGGCCGTCCACGCGCAGTGTGCGCGCACCTTCACTGTCGGCCTGCTCGCGCATGCGCTCGGTAGTGGCCTGTTGCATGACCAGCTCCTGCATGGCCGGCGTCACGTCAACGAGTTCATAAATGCCCAGCCGCCCGCGATACCCCGTGCCTTGGCACGCGGAACACCCGACTGCGCGGCGCCAGTTTGCGGCACTCTTGTCCTCGACCCAGGGGGCGATGGATTGTTCAACGGAGGCAAGCGACGGGTTGTCGACGGCGCTGCACGCGGGACACAGGCGGCGCACCAGGCGCTGCGCCTGCACCGCGCGCACGCTGGACGCAACCAGGAAGGGTTCCACCCCCATATCGACAAGGCGCGTGAATGCGCTGACAGCGTCGTTGGTATGAAGCGTGGAGAGCACCAGATGACCCGTGAGCGCCGATTGCACTGCGATCTCGGCGGTTTCCAGATCGCGGATCTCGCCGATCATGATGACGTCGGGATCCTGCCGCAGGATCGCGCGCAGGGCGCGCGCGAATGTGTAGCCGATCTCGGCATTTGCCTGGATCTGGGTCACACCGCCCACCTGGTATTCGACTGGATCCTCGACCGTGATCATCTTGCGGTCGCGCTGGTTCATTTCTTCCAGCACTGCGTACAAGGTGGTCGACTTGCCGGAGCCGGTCGGACCGGTCACCAGCACGATGCCGTGGGGCTCACGTGCCCAGCCGCGGAACATGCGCAAGTCACGCGGCGACAGGCCAAGGCGCTCAAGGCTGAGGTCCTGACGCTCCTTGGGCAGCAGGCGCATGACCAGCGATTCCCCATGCACAGCCGGGACCGCCGAGACGCGGATGTCCACCTCGCGGCCGCTTACGCGAGCCGAAAGCCGCCCATCCTGCGGAAGACGTCGCTCGGCGATGTCCATGCCGGAGATCAGCTTGATGCGTGATGCCACTGCCGGATAACGGCTGGCTGGCAATGTCATGCGCGTGTGCAGAATGCCGTCGATGCGCAATCTGACGTTGAACTGCTGCTCTTCGGGTTCGACGTGCACGTCGGATGCACGCTGGTCCATCGCCTGCGCCAACATATTGTTGACCAGCTCGATGACCGGGGCTTCCTCGGCCAATTCGCGCAGATGGCTGACATCGTCGTTGTCGACATCTTGGTCGCCACGACGACGCGACAGTTGTTCCACCAGGCGATCCACATCCTGGGCACGAGCCAGGCACCAACCCCAGCCCTGCTCGCCCAGCTCGCGCTCAAGTACTTCGTTCAGCAGTGGCGACAGTGGATCGCGTGCCACCGCCAACAATCGGCCGTCATTCGTCTTCCAGGCCACCACGCCGTGATCAACCCACCACTCGGGCGGCATCCCAGTGGCCGACAGCGCAGCCATGAACATCTCGGGCTCTGCCGGCCAGTCCGCCGAGTCCAGTAACGGCATATCCAGCTGACGGCCCAGGACGGGAAGGAGCGACTCTTCCGAGACGGCGCCCAGGCGCACCAGAATGCTGCCAATGCGCCCGCCAAACTGCTGCTGGAACGTCAGTGCCTTCGCAACATCGGCGTGGGTAACGAGCCCCTCCGCAACCAGAAGCTCCCCCAAACGACGCGGGGCCGGCGGTACGGGTAGTTCCGCTGCAAATGGGGTAGCCGAGTGCATTGCGATTCGGGGAACTTTGGGTCGCGCAGGATAGCAGGCGCTACGAACGCACCAGTGCCTACTGCACCCGCCGCCGCAGATAGTTCAGCAGGTCGATGCGGGTGATCAGGCCGAGGAAGCGCTCGCCGTCGACGACGATCGCCACCTGGCCGCGATCGAAGACCGGCAGCAGTGCCTCGATCGGCGACTTCACGTCGAGGCGGTCGAGCTTGCTGACCATCGCGGTGGACACCGGGTCGCGGAACCGCGCCTCGTCGCCGTAGACGTGCAGCAGCACGTCGGATTCGTCGACGATACCGACCAGGCGGTCGCCCTCCATCACCGGCAGCTGCGACACGTCGTAGAGCTTCATCCGCTGGTAGGCGGTGATGAGGAGGTCGGTCGGCGCCACCACCACGGTGTCGCGCTGGGCGTACGGGCGCAGGATCAGGTCGCGCAGGTCGCCGTGCTGCTCGCGCTCGAGGAAGCCGTTGTCCAGCATCCAGTAGTCGTTGTACATCTTCGACAGGTACTTGTTGCCGGTGTCGCAGACGAACACCAGCACCTTCTTCGGCGTGGTCTGCTCGCGGCAGTACTTCAGCGCCGCGGCCAGCAGGGTGCCGGTGGACGAGCCACCGAGGATGCCCTCCTTCTCCAGCAGCTCGCGCGCGGTGAGGAAGCTCTCCTTGTCGCCGATCGCATAGGCCTTCTTCACCCGCGAGAAGTCCGAGATCGACGGCAGGAAGTCCTCGCCGATCCCCTCGACCATCCAGCTGGCGGACTTGTCGCTGAGCGTGCCCTCGTTGATGTACTCGGTGAGGATCGATCCGACCGGGTCGGCGAGGATCATCTCGACATGGGGCGCCTGCTCGGCAAAGCAGCGCGACAGGCCGGTCATGGTGCCGGAGCTGCCGCAGCCAAACACGATCGCGTCCAGCCCGCCGACGTCAGCCATCTGCCGGAGGATCTCGGGGCCGGTGCCGTGCTCGTGCGCGGCGGGGTTGTCGGGGTTGCCGAACTGGTTGATGAAGTAGGCGCCGGGGGTCTCGGCGGCGATGCGCGCGGCGAGGTCCTGGTAGTACTCCGGATGGCCCTTGGCGACGTCGGAACGGGTCAGCACGACCTCCGCGCCCATCGCCTTGAGGTTGAAGATCTTCTCGCGGCTCATCTTGTCGGGGACGACGAGCACCAGCCGGTAGCCCTTCTGCTGCGCCACCAGCGCCAGGCCAATGCCGGTATTGCCCGCCGTGCCCTCGACCAGGGTGTCGCCGGGCCGGATATCGCCACGCGCCTCGGCGGCTTCGATCATGCTCATGCCGATGCGGTCCTTGATGGAGCCGCCCGGGTTCTGGTTCTCGAGCTTGAAGTAGAGCTCGCACACGCCGGTATCGAGGCGCTGGGCCTTGACGATGGGCGTGTCGGCGATGAGGTCGAGAACGGAAGCGTGGATGGGCATGGGATCGCGGCCGTGATGCGGACCCGCGATTATCGCACTCCCGTCCCGCGGATACCCCGCGGGCGGCACCGGCCGACGAGGGAACCGGTGCCGCCCGCGGGTAGGGACGCGCTCAGTGGTTCTGCAAGGTGTCGTACATGCGGACCAGTCGGTCCTTGGCGTGGAGCTTTTCGCGCTTCATCTGCGCCAGGGTCGTTTCATCGATCGGCAGCACGCCGAGTTCGGCATCCATGACTTTCTTGTCCAGTTCCTTGTGATGGTGGTACAGGCGCCGGAACTCCGGGTTGGCCTGGAACACCGCTTCGATTTCGGCCTGGGGTTGCCCTTCGAACATGATGGAAGCCTCCTGTCAGCAGCTCTGTTGCACAGACAGGAACGCCCCGGCGAAGACCGGGGCGTTCCTGGGGGTCAGACCACACCGCGTACGCCCAGCCGCCCCGTACCGCAGCGTCGCCGTTGGGCGGGCTGGGGCGGCTGGGGCGATGGGCACGTACGACATATGCAGTGGCCTGGACGGCGGTACCGCAGTGGCACCGCTTCGAATCGACCCTACTCCTCGGCCACAACCCGGGCAAGGGTGTGCGTCATCACTTTGCGACCGCGGGCAACTTCCACTTCGGCGGTCTTTGAGGGTAATCGCGGCGCCATCGCGCGGCGCGACCCCATTCACCCAACCTCTTGATTTTATTGAACCCGGCCTGAGCGCCCCGGCTCCAGCTCAGTCGCCGTCCTGCTCGGCCTGGCGCAGCAGCTCGGCTTCGCGACGGGCGAGCTCGGCATCACGCGCACGTGCGGCCCGCAGCTTCGCCGCCTGGTCGCTCGCCACGCCCTCAAGCACGGTCTCGGCCTGCTGGCGGGCGGTCAGCTCGGAATCGGCGGCAGCACGCAGGCGGGCCGTCTCCTCCGCCTGGATCTGCGCCTGGATGCGCAGGCGCTCGGCCTCGGCGCGTGCCCGCGCGGCCTCCTGGCGACTGGCCTCGACCAGCAGGTCCGCACGGGTGCGGTCCAGGCGATCGATCTCGCGACGCAGCGCCTCGCTACGCGCGGCGGTTTCGGCGGTATCCACGCGCCAGCCGGCCACCTGCCGCAGCGCGTCGCGGTCGCGCGCGCGCGCATTGACGTAGGCATCGATGGCCTGGCGGGCCTGCAACCGTTCGAGCTGGGCGAAACCGCTGGTGGCGGGATCCATCTCGAGGGCCTGCAGGCGCCGGCCCAGCATGTCGGTCTCGTCGATGGCCTGCGCCGCAGCGGAGCCTGCGACAGCGGCCAGCAGGAGGAAGGGCAGCACTGAAATGGCTTTCATGTTCATTCCTCGTCGATCTGCAACTGGCGGCGCAGGTCGGTGATCTGGGCGCGGTGACGGGCGAGTTCCGCCTGCGCGACTGCCTCGCGGCTGCGGGCTGCGGCGAGGTCGGCGAGCGCCGCCGCCGACAGCGCGGCCGAACGGGCCTCGGCATCGCGGCCCGCGGCAAGGGCCGATTGCGCCTGTGCCAGCAGCGCGCGTGCCTGTTCGATGTCCTGGAAGGCGTACTGGTCGGCATCGGCGCTGGCGGCGCGGGTGACGGCCTGTTGCGCGGTCGCGACCTCGGACGTCGGCGGCGGAACGGTAGCGCAAGCTGTGAGCGCCAGCACGCTTGCCAGTGCGCAGGCCTGCAGGAACCGTGGGAAGTGTGCGAAAGTGGACATCGGGCCGCGCCGGGTGGGGAACCTGCGGCCAATTGTCTGCAGCATGTGCCCGCCGCGCAATGACCGGCTGGCCAGACCAAGGGGATCGCACATGGACATCGGCTATTTCCTGAAGCTGATGACGGAAAAGAACGCGTCGGACATGTTCCTGACCACCGGCGCGCCGGTGTACATCAAGGTCGAGGGCAAGCTGTACCCCCTCGGCAATACCGGCCTGCCGGCAGGGATGGTCAAGAAGATCGCCTACTCGTTGATGGATGAGGGACAGGTGCCGGTGTTCGAGCGCGAGCTCGAGCTCAACATGGCGCTGTCGCTGCAGGACGCCGGGCGCTTCCGCGTCAACGTGTTCAAACAGCGCGGCGAGATGGGCATGGTGATCCGCTCCATCCGCAGCACCATTCCGTCGATCGAGGAACTGCAGCTGCCGCAGGTGCTCAAGCAGATCGTGATGGCTCCACGCGGGCTGGTGCTGATCGTGGGCTCGACCGGCTCCGGCAAGTCGACCACGCTGGCGTCGATGATCGACTACCGCAACTCGAGCACCTCGGGCCACATCCTCACTATCGAGGATCCGATCGAGTACCTGCACCGGCACAAGAAGTCGATCGTCAACCAGCGCGAGGTGGGGCTCGACACCCACACCTTCCACAACGCGCTCAAGAACGCGATGCGCGAGGCGCCGGATGTCATCCTGATCGGCGAGATCCTCGACGCGACGACGATGGAGGCAGCGATCGCCTTCGCCGAGACCGGCCATCTGTGCCTGGCGACGCTGCACTCCAACAATGCCGACCAGACCATCGAACGCATCCTCAACTTCTTCAACGAGGCCGCGCACAAGAACGTGCTGATGAACCTCGCGCTGAACCTCAAGGCGGTGGTCAGCCAGCGCCTGGTGGTCGGCCGCGACGGCCGCCGCATGCCGGCGGCGGAAGTGCTGATCAATACGCCGATGATCCGCGACCTGCTGCGACGCGGGCAGGTGCACGAGATCAAGCAGGCGATGGAGGACTCGCTGGAAGAAGGCATGGAGAGCTTCGACCAGTGCCTGTTCCGCCTGTACAAGGAAGGCCGCATCGAGATGGAGGAGGCGCTGAAGGCCGCCGACTCGCGCGACGGCCTGGCGCTGAAGTTCCGCCTGTCGGAGGGCGGCGACGTGCACGATCCCTATGCCGACGTCTACTCGCCGGGCGAGGAACTGATCCGCTGACTGCATGCGCGCCGGACAGCCTCCGGCGCCCTGCCCGCTCCACCACCCTGCACCCGCAGCGGGGCTCCCACGACACCGATGCAGTCGCGCCTCAGGGCGCGTCGGGCTGTTTTTCCGGGCGCGCGGCATCGAACGCGGGCAACGCCAGGCAGGCCTGCTCGATGCGCAGCAAGGTCGGGAACGGCGACAGATCCACGCCGAAGCGGCGCGCGTTGTAGAGCTGCGGCACCAGGCAGCAGTCGGCCAGGCCGGGGCTCGTGCCTTCGCAGAACGCGTCGGTGGACGGGTGGCCGTCGAGCAGTGCCTCGAACGCGCCCAGCCCTTCCACCATCCAGTGCTGCATCCATACCTCGCGCTCGGGCTGCGGCACGTTCCACTCGTGCTCAAAGAAGCGCATCACCCGCAGGTTGTTGAGCGGATGGATTTCGCAGGCCACCAGCTGCGCGAGTTCGCGCACGCGCTGCCGGCCACGCGCGGTCGACGGCAGCAGCGGTGGCTCCGGCCAGACCTCGTCGAGGTACTCCAGGATCGAGAGCGACTGCCGCATGCGACGCTGCCCGTGCACGAGCATCGGCACCAGCTTCTGCGGGGCGTGTTCGGCGTACGCGGGCGCGAGCTGCTCGCCGCCGTTGCGCACCAGGTGCACCGGCATGATGTCGTAGGGAAGGCGCTTGAGGTTCAGGCCGATGCGCACGCGGTAGGCGGCGCTCGATCGCCAGTAGGAATACAGCGCCAGGCGCTCGCTCATCTGTCCCCGTCCCCTTCGGCACCCCCGTGCCAGCCGTGCACGTTAACGCGTTCAGCGCGCGCGGGGAATGCCGCGCGCGCGGATGCTCAGACCGCCTGTCGTTCGATGCGCTGTTCGATGGCACCGAAGATCGAATCGCCGCGCGCATCCAGCATCTCGATGCGCACCGTATCGCCAAAGGCGAGGAACGGGGTCAGCGGCTTGCCGTGTTCGAGCGTCTCCACGGTGCGCTTCTCGGCGAAGCACGACGCACCCTTGCCGGTGTCCTGGTTGGCGATCGTGCCCGAGCCGACGATGGTGCCGGCCGACAACGGGCGGGTCTTCGCCACGTGCGCGACCAGTTGCGCGAAGTCGAACTGCATGTCCACGCCGGCCTCGGGCGCGCCGAACCACTCGCCGTTGACGTGGGTGAGCAGCGGCAGGTGCAGCTTGTTGTCGCGCCAGGCGTCGCCCAGTTCGTCGGGAGTGACGAACACCGGGCTCAGCGCCGAGCGCGGCTTGGACTGCAGGAAGCCGAAGCCCTTGGCCAGCTCGCCGGGGATCAGGTTGCGCAGCGACACGTCGTTGACCAGGCCGACCAGCTGGATGTGGCCCGCGGCCTGCTCCGGCGTCGCCGCCATCGGCACGTCGTCGGTGATCACCACGATCTCGGCCTCGAGGTCGATGCCGTAGTCCTCGCTGACCACGCGCACCGGGTCGCGCGGGCCGAGGAAACCGGCGCTGGTGGCCTGGTACATCAGCGGGTCGGTGTAGAAGCTCTCCGGCACCTCGGCACCCCGCGCGCGGCGCACGCGCTCGACGTGCGGAAGGTAGGCGCTGCCATCGACGAATTCGTAGGCGCGTGGCAGCGGCGACGCCAGCGCGGCGATGTCGAGCTCGAACACGCCATCGACGTCGCCGGCTTCGAGTTGCTGCGCAAGCGCGTTGAGCCGCGGCGCGATGTTCGACCAGTCCTCGAGTGCGCGCTGCAGGGTCGGCGCGATGCCATCGGCGCGCACGGCGCGGGCCAGGTCACGCGAGACGACGACGAGGGTGCCGTCGCGGCCGCCCTCCTTCAGGGAACCAAGCTTCATTGCCGCTCCGCAAAACAGTGCAAAGCGGGAATTGTAGCGGCGCGGCCTGAAGTCGTGGTTCCAGCCGCGGATCGACGCAAACGCGGAGGAGTGCGGATCCACGGCGCTTCGCGGCTCCGGATCCGGTAGTCACCGGTGAAGCCCTGCGTGGCGCGCCTTCCGCGTGGCGGAATGCACGGCGTGGCAGGCGTGAACTCCGCTGCGCCACCGGCCCGCGTTGATGACCGCCGAAGCGCCCTCAGTCGTCGCCCTGGAAATTGCCCGCCCGCAGGGTGATGACCAGCGTGTCGCGATGCCCGTGCCCGTCCACCGGCTGGATCGGCGTGGATTCGTGGATCACCCGCGCGTCGTCAAGCAGCAGCAGCGACCACGGCTCGGACAGGGTGAAGCGCTGCCCGTCGGGGCCGTCCGCGTCGAACACGCGGGTTTCGCCGCCCTTGATGGCATGGCGGCCCACCATGCACACGGCGACGAGATCCACGCCATCACGGTGCGCGCCCTCGGGCGTGGGGCGTCCGATGCCGTCGCTGGTGTCGATGCGGAACTGGTGCGCCTCGACGTACCACGGCTGCGCCCCATGCAGCGCGTCACCGATTCCAGCAAGGCCCTGCAGCAGCCCGTTCCACGCCGGCGCCGCCACAACGGGCTCCTCGACCGGTTCGAACCAGCGGCGCATGCCGCCGTGCAACGCGTTGTAGTCGCGCGGCTGCCAGTGCGCGCGGTGCGGCGCGAGCTGGATCGAACCGGCCGCGTGATCGACGACGAAACAGGAGTGGCGGCGATGGCGGTAGCGACCACCATCCAGCAGGTAGGTATCGGGTGGCAGGCGCTCCCAGCTCCCGCGCATGTCCTCGAACGCGCCTGCGCCCACGCCGGCCAGTGCGGCCACGTCGGCGGCCGTCAGCACCGCGTAGCCTCGCGCGCGCATCGTCGCGACGACATCGGCAAGCGGGGTGCAGGAGGGAGCGAGGTCGGGCGTCATGCGAGGGTCCTGGAAGGTCGCGGGTGGCCGCCCGCACATTGTCCTGCCAGGCCACGGCAGGAACCAGCGTGCGATGGCGCTACGCAGCGGGCTGCCGCGCACCGCTGCCGGCATCCCCGCGCCGGACCCACGGCCCACAACGGAAAAACCCGCCTCGCGGCGGGTTCTTCGCACCCCCGCACGCGGCGGGAGTTGGATCTGGCAGCCCCGGAAGGATTCGAACCTCCGAATGCCTGAGTCAGAGTCAGGTGCCTTACCGCTTGGCGACGGGGCTGTGGGAAGCGGATTGTAGCGTCGACCGGCCGGATGCGTACAGAGGGTACGCAGGCCCGGCGCGATGCGATTAACGCTTGGAGAACTGGGTCGCGCGGCGGGCCTTGTGCAGACCGACCTTCTTGCGCTCGACCTCGCGGGCGTCGCGGGTCATGAAGCCGGCCTTGCGCAGCTCGGTCTTCAGCGACTCGTCGTACTCGACCAGCGCGCGGGCGATGCCGAGGCGGATCGCACCGGCCTGGCCGGTGGTGCCGCCGCCGGACGCGGTGACCAGCACATCGAACTTGTCGGTGTTCTGGGTCAGCTCGAGCGGCTGGCGCACGATCATGCGCGCGGTCTCGCGGCCGAAGAACTCGTCGAGCGGACGGCCGTTGACGTTGATGTTGCCGCTGCCCTTGCGCAGGAACACGCGGGCGACGGAGGACTTGCGACGGCCAGTGCCGTAATTCTGCGAAATAGCCATGACTTAGAGTTCCAGGGGCTGCGGCTGCTGGGCGGTGTGCGGATGCTCCGTACCCTTGTAGACCTTGAGCTTGCGGTACATCGCGCGGCCCAGCGTGTTCTTCGGCAGCATGCCCTTCACCGCGGTTTCGATCACGCGCTCCGGATGGCGCTCGAGCGCCTGCGCCAGCGTCTCGGTCTTGAGGTTGCCGATATAGCCGGTGAACCGGTGGTAGAGCTTGTCGGTGAGCTTCTTGCCGGTCACGGCCACCTTCTCGGCGTTGATCACGATGATGTAATCACCGGTGTCGACGTGCGGGGTGTAGACGGGCTTGTGCTTGCCACGGAGGCGGCGGGCGATTTCGCTGCTGAGGCGGCCGAGCGTCTTGCCGGAGGCATCGACGACGTACCAGTCACGCTGGACGGTCTCGGACTTGGCGGTGAAAGTCTTCATGACGGAATACTGGTACTCGAAGGTCGATGGTCGGGCTGGTTCCGGGCGGGCCGTTGCGGCCGGCGGAACGTCGCCTCGCGTTTTCGGTGCAACAAAGAAGCGGAATGATAGCCGGCCGCGGCCCGCCTCGCAAGCGGCGGCGGGTTTTCCCACACGGGGATTGGCGCGGCGGCCACCCGGGGCGAACATGATGCCAGCTCCCCACGCCCGACGCCGCCATGCACGCCCGACAGCTGACCTTCCTCGACCGCATCCTCGCCCAGGCCCAGCACGCCATGGATACCGTGCTCGGCGACCCGCCCGCCACGCGCCCCAACCCCGCCGCAGGCACCCCGGATGTCGCGCTGGAGCCGGCCGAACGCCGGCACGCGGCCGGCCTCATGCGCATCAACCATGTCGGCGAGGTCTGTGCGCAGGCGCTGTACGTGGGCCAGGCCGCGGTGGCGCGGGATGCACATACCCGCGAGCACCTCATGGCGGCCGCGCAGGAGGAAACCGACCATCTCGCCTGGTGCGCCGAGCGCCTGCGCGAGCTCGACGACCGCCCGAGCCTGTTCAACCCGCTGTGGTACGCCGGCAGCTATGCCATCGGCCTGGCTGCGGGGCTGCGTGGCGATGGCTGGAACCTGGGCTTCGTGGTCGAGACCGAACGCCAGGTCGAGGCCCATCTGGACGAGCACCTGCAGACGCTGCCGCCCGCCGACCTGCGCAGCCGCGCGATCCTCGAAACCATGAAGGCCGACGAGGCCCGCCACGCGGACGAGGCCGAGCGCGCCGGCGCCCGCGTACTGCCGCAGCCGATCCCGGCGGTGATGCGCCTGGCTTCGAAGGCGATGAAGACGGTGGCTTACAGGCTGTGATTGGTGATTCGTGATTGGTGATTCGTAAGAGCGACTCACGAAGCAAAGGCCCCGCCGAAGCGGGGCCTTTGCTTTCACGAATTACCAATCACGAATCACGGCACTCGATCAATCGGCCAGATTGCGGCCGTGGTAGAGCTCCTCGATCTCGCGCTTCAACCGTGCCTCGATCTTCATCCGCTCCTTGAAGGAGAGGTTGCGCGCCTTCTCCTCGAACAGGTACTGGTCGAGGTCGAACTCCTTCAGGTGCATCTTCGTGTGGAAGATGTTTTCCTGGTAGACGTTCACGTCAAGCGCGTCGTAGCGCGACTTGATGTTCTTGGCCAGGTAGTCCTGGATCGAGTTGATCTTGTGGTCGATGAAGTGCTTCTTGCCCTTGATGTCGCGGGTGAAGCCGCGCACCCGGTAGTCCATCACCACGATGTCGGACTCGAGGCTTTCGATCAGGTAGTTCAACGCCTTCAGCGGCGAGATCACGCCGCAGGTGGCGACGTCGATATCGGCGCGGAAGGTCGCGATGCCGTTGTCCGGATGGGTCTCCGGATAGGTGTGCACGGTGATGTGCGACTTGTCCAGGTGCGCGACCACCGCATCCGAGATCACGCCCTTGGCATCCTTGCGGTCGATCACCGGCTCCTCGGAAATGAGGATGGTCACCGACGCGCCCTGCGGGTCGTAGTCCTGGCGGGCGATGTTGAGGATGTTGGCGCCGATGATCTCGGCCACGTCGGTGAGGATCTGCGTCAACCGGTCCGCGTTGTACGCCTCGTCGATGTACTCGATGTAGCGACGACGCTCGTCCTCGGACGACGCGTAACACACGTCGTAGATGTTGAAGGACAGGGCCTTCGTAAGATTGTTGAACCCCTGGAGCTTCAGGCGGGGCAGCGGCTTGACCACTCGGTCGACCTCTGGCTGAGACGGCGAAAGGCGAATTATGGGGCAATCGGGCAGACTTCGCTGTACCGGAGTTTGCCCGGCGCGCCGGGACCGCCTACTCTCCGGTGCTTCCCCGACTGTTCAGGCAATGAGCGTACGCGCTGTGGCCGTCATCCCCCTCCTCCAACGACCGGTGCATCCCCTTATGCCCACGCCGGCGACTATCGAACGATTCCTCGCCCATTGTCACCGCCGCCGTTACCCGGCGCGCACCGATGTCTTCCGCCCCGGCGACCCCGCCGGCACGCTCTATTACGTCGTCAGCGGCTCGGTCAGCATCATCGCCGAGGAGGACGACGGTCGTGAGCTGGTGCTCGGCTATTTCGGCAACGGCGAGTTCGTTGGCGAAATGGGTCTGTTCATCGACTCCAACCGCCGCGAGGTGATCCTGCGCACGCGCATGCCCTGCGAGCTGGCGGAGATCAGCTACGAGCGCCTGCAGGCCCTGCTGGAAGGGCCGCTGTCCAACGACGCCACGCGGATCCTCTATGCCATCGGTGCGCAGCTGTCGCGGCGCCTGATCGACACCAGCCGCAAGGCCGGGCGGCTTGCCTTCCTCGACGTGACCGACCGCATCACCCGCACCCTGCACGACCTCACCCGCGAGCCCGAGGCGATGAGCCATCCGCAGGGCACGCAGCTGCGGGTGTCGCGCCAGGAGCTGGCGCGGCTGGTCGGCTGTTCGCGCGAGATGGCCGGGCGCGTCCTGAAGAAGCTGCAGATCGACGGCAAGCTGCACGCCCGCGGCAAGACCATCGTGCTGTACGGGACGCGCTGACCCGGATGATCACGGCCGGCCACGGCGTGTTGTCGGATGCCGACCTGCGCAGCGCGTCGCTGGTCGACGCCGACGACGTGGCGGCGCTGCTGTCGGAGATGGGCTATCCCTGCGACGTCGACGATGCCGCGCGTCGGATCAGCGCCATCATCGACAACGACCGCCAGGCGCTGGTGGTCGCGCGCTGCGACGGCGTGGTCTGTGGCCTGCTCGCGCTGGACTTCATGTACTACCTGCCGCTGGGCACGACCACCTGCCGCATCACCGCGCTGGTGGTGCGCAACGATGCGCAGGGTCGCGGGCTCGGCCGCAGGCTGCTCAAGGAAGCCGAGCGCCGCGCGCGCTTCGGCGGCGCGGCGCGGCTGGAGATCACCAGCGGCTCGCAGCGCAGCGACGCCCACGCCTTCTACAAGGCCTGCGGCTACAGCGACGGCACGCTGCGTTTCATCAAGCACCTCGGCGACGCCTGAGCTTCACCGCGCCGCCGGGCGCCCACGCTGCCGGCACGCCACCACTTGCTGATCGCGCGACTGCGATGACGCCACCGGCTTCACGGCCGATCATTACTCTGCGCGCTCGGCTACTCCGGCCACTGGAAGCTCCATGGAACTGACCGACGCCTTCTGGTGGTTCGTCCTGATCGGCCTCGGCGCGCAGCTCGTCGACGGCGCGCTGGGTATGGCGTTCGGACTGGTGTCGTCGTCGATCCTGCTCGGCATGGGCCTGCCCCCCGCGGCGGTCAGTGCCAGCGTGCACACCGCCGAGATCTTCACCACGGGCGCGTCGGGGGTGTCGCACCTCGCGTTCGGCAACGTCGACCGGCGGCTGTTCCTGCGCCTGGCCTTGCCGGGCATGGTCGGTGGCGTGATCGGCGCGTGGCTGCTGACGCAGCTGCCCGGCGACACCATCCGGCCGTTCGTCCACGCCTACCTGCTGGTGCTGGCGGTGCTGATCCTGCTGCGTGCGTTCGGCCGCACGCGCCCACCGCGCGAGGTGCGGCGCATCCCGGTGCTGGGCTTCGTCGCCGGCCTGCTGGATGCCAGTGGCGGTGGCGGCTGGGGGCCGATGGCGACCTCCACCCTGCTCGCCCGTGGTGGCCTTGCCCGTACCACCATCGGCACGGTCAATGCGTCGGAATTCCTGGTCACGCTGGCCATCTCGCTGACGTTCTTCCTGAGCATGGGCCTGGACCATCTGGAGATCGTGCTCGGCCTGCTGGTGGGCGGCATGGTGGCCGCGCCGCTGGCGGCGGTGCTGGTCAAGCACGTCAGGGAACGCTGGGTGCTGGGCGCGGTCGGTGCGCTGGTCGCGGCGATCAGCGGCTACAACATCGTGCGCGCCGGGCTCGGCATGTTCTGAACCTGCGGGGCAGCGGTGATTTATTGGCCAGTGCAGGCAGCACAGCTTGCAGGTCAGCCACTTGCACCACTTGTGCACAGCTTTCGCGGGGCGTCATCCACACAGGCTGTGGACGGACGCCCATCCACGCCGCGGCCTTGCCCGGACGGTCAGGCCGCGGCCACCGGATCGCCGCCGCGGCTTGCACAGCCCCAGTTGAGGATCGGCGTGCCGGCGGGCAGCACGCGCCGGAACAGGTCGACCGCACCGTGCTTGGGATTGACCACCACCGGCGCGCGCGCTGCGCGCAGCAGCGGCATGTCGGCGGTGCTGTCGGAATAGGCGATGTCGACGCCGTCGTAGCCGGCGTCCCGCAGCATCCGCATCTTCTCCTCGGCGTGACAGTGGCGCGTCACCAGGATCGCGCCGGCGCGCGGCCCGGTGAGGCTGCCGATCACCGGTACGGTTTCATGGGCGACGAAGCCGAGGATCGCGCGGGCGAGTTCCGGTGGTGCGCCGGTGGCGACCACGACCCGGTCGCCCGCCATGCGATGGCCGTGCAGCACGTCCAGCGCGATCGGCAGCAGGCGGCTGCGCAGCTCTTCGGTGTGCTGTGCCACGTAGCGGTCGATCAACAGGTCGAGCGTGCGCGGCCGGTGCAGACCGACGGTGCCGATCCAGACGAAACCGGAAATACCGCGGCGGCGCGTGGGCAGGAACGCGATCATCGGCCCCAGCACCGGCGTGGCAAGCAGCGCCAGCGCCATCCGCCACGCGCTGCGTTTGATCAGCCAGGCGAACAGGTGGCTGCCGGAATCGCCGTCATAGAGGGTGTGGTCGAAGTCGAACACCACCGTCGGCGCACCGGCGCGCTCCATCGGGAATGCGGTGGGCGCGCTCATGCGGCGGCGTCCGCGAAGAACAGCCGGCGCAGCGCGGCGCCCGGGTCGGGCTCGCGCATGAAGGCCTCGCCGACGAGGAAGGCATGGACATCGGCCGCACGCAGGCGCTCGACATCGGCGCGGTTGTGCACGCCGCTTTCGGTGACCAGGCGGTGTCCGCCGCTGACGCGGTCGCGCAGCGACAGGGTGGTGTCGAGCGAGACCTCGAAGCTGCGCAGGCTGCGGTTGTTGATGCCGATCAGCGGCAACCGGCCGTCGTGGGCGGGAAGCCGCAGTGCGCGCGCCAGCTCCTCGCCGTCGTGCGCCTCGACCAGCACGTCCATCCCCAGCGACTGCGCCAGCACCGAAAGCGATGCCAGCGCCGCGTCATCGAGCGCGGCGACGATCAGCAGCACGCAATCGGCACCGAGTACCCGGGCCTCGTACACCTGGTACGGGTCGATCACGAAATCCTTGCGCAGCACCGGCAGGTCGCAGTTCGCGCGCGCGGTGACCAGGTACTCGTCGGCGCCCTGGAAGAAGTCGCGGTCGGTCAGCACCGACAGACCGGTCGCACCGGCCTCGGCGTAGCTGCGCGCGATCGCCGCCGGCTGGAAATCCGCGCGGATCACGCCCTTCGACGGACTCGCCTTCTTGACCTCGGCGATTACCGCCGGCCGGCCCGCGGCAATCGTGCGTTCGATCGCCTGCGCGAATCCGCGCGGTGCTGGCGCGCCCGGTGCGCGTTCGCGCAGTTCGTCCATCGGGCGGACCTGGCGGCGTTCGGCGACCTCTTCGTGCTTGCGCTGGAGGATGCGTTCGAGGATGTCGGTCATGGGCTTGCTGTTGCGACGGAAGGACCGCCGCCATTGTCCGTGTTCGCGTCCCCTTTCGCCTGCGCCAGTTCCACCGTGGTCGCCACGAACGCGTCGAGCCTGGCGCGTGCGCTGCCATCGGCGAGCACCACGCGCGCCCGCGCGATGCCCTCGGCGATCGACTCGACCACGCCGGCCACGTACAGCGTCGCCCCGGCATTGAGCAGGACGATGTCGCGCGCCGGCCCTTCCGCGCCGTCCAGCACCGACAGCAGGATCGTCTTCGACTCCCCGGCGTCGGCCACCTTGAGGTTGCGGCTGGCCGACATCGCGATGCCGAAGTCCTCCGGATGCACTTCGTACTCGCGCACCTCGCCGTCACGCAGCTCGCCGACCAGGGTGCCTGCGCCCAGCGACAGCTCGTCCATGCCGTCGCGCCCCCACACCACCAGCGCGCGTTCGGCGCCGAGGCGCTGCAGCACGCGGGCCTGGATGCCGACGAGGTCGGGATGGAACACGCCCATCAGGATCGCCGGTGCATCGGCCGGGTTGGTCAGCGGACCGAGGAGGTTGAAGATCGTGCGCACGCCCATCTCGCGGCGCACCGGCGCGACCACCTTCATCGCCGGGTGGTGCACCGGCGCGAACATGAAGCCGACGCCGGTGCGCGCCACCGATTCGGCCACCTGCGCCGGCTGCAGCTCGATCGCCGCACCCAGCGCTTCCAGCACGTCGGCGGCACCGGACTTCGACGACACGCTGCGGTTGCCGTGCTTGGCCACGCGCGCGCCGGCGGCGGCGGCGACGAACGCCGAGCACGTCGAGATGTTGAAGGTATGTGCGCCGTCGCCGCCGGTACCGACCACGTCGACCAGGTGACGGCGGTCGGCGATCTCCACCGGACGGGCGAATTCGCGCATCACCGCGGCGGCACCGGCGATCTCCGCCACGGTCTCCTTCTTGACCCGCAGGCCGGTCAGGATCGCCGCGGTCATCGTCGGCGATACCTCACCGCGCATGATCTGCCGCATCAGATCGACCATCTCGTCGTGGAAGATCTCGCGGTGTTCGATCGTGCGCTGCAGCGCGTCCTGGGGGGTGATGGGCATGCGGGGTCCGTCGGGGCGTGGCGCGGTGTGCGGGCCGATGACCTTACCCGTGCGCCGCGCGGTCGTGAACCCGGGCCGGCGGATCGCAGCGTGCCGGCGACGCTCAACGCTCGAGGAAATTCTTCAGCAGCGCGTGGCCGTGCTCGGTGAGGATCGACTCCGGGTGGAACTGCACGCCCTCCACCGGATGCTCGCGATGGCGCAGGCCCATGATCTCCTCGAAGCCGCCATCCTCGTGTTCGGTCCACGCGGTGATCTGCAGGCAATCCGGCAACGTGTCGCGCTCGACCACCAGCGAGTGGTAGCGCGTGGCCTGGTACTGGTCGGGCAGCGCGGCGAACACGCCCTGCCCTGCATGGTGGATCGACGAGGTCTTGCCATGCATGATCCGGCCCGCGCGGACCACCCGCCCGCCGTAGGCCTGGCCGATGGACTGGTGCCCCAGGCACACGCCGAGGATCGGCGTGGTCGCGCCGAGGCGCTCGATCACCGACAGCGACACGCCCGCCTCGTTCGGGGTGCACGGTCCCGGCGAAATGACGATGCGCTCCGGCGCCAGGCGCTCGATTTCCTCGACCGACAGCTCGTCGTTGCGCACCACGCGGACCTCTGACCCCAGCGCCTGGAGGTACTGCACGAGGTTCCAGGTAAAGCTGTCGTAGTTGTCGATCATCAACAGCATGGGGGCGACGCCGGACCGAAAAGGGGCGCCAGCTTAGCAGCCGGAATGCGCTCCGCCCGGCGCCGGACGTTCCACAGAAATGCACCGGCGCCGCGCCGCGACGACCATCGGCACGCGCGCTGCCGGCAGGACCGATGGCACGCAACCGGCGCCGCTGGCGCGGGCATACTCGCCCATGCGTCGCCAGGCGGCGCATCCAGCACGATCGACGGAGCCTTCGATGCCCACTGCCGCCGACGCACCACCGCACAACCGTTCACGCCTGCTGCAGTTCTTCAATCTTCGACATGGCGAAGGCGCGCCCGTCCTGGTCGCCGCGCTGTTCTTCTTCTGCGTCCTGACCGCGCTGATGCTGCTGCGACCGGCACGCGACGCGCTGGGCATGGAACGCGGGATCGACAGCGTACGCTGGCTCTTCATCGGCACCGCGGTGGTGACGCTGGCGGTGAACCCGGTGTTCGGCTGGCTGGTGAGCCGGCTGCGGCGGCTGCAGGCCATCGGTGCCACCTACGGGTTCTTCGTCGCCAGCCTGGTCGGCTTCTGGGCGCTGTTGATATTTGCGCCCGGCGCCATCGGCGCGCGCAGCGGACAGGTGTTCTACGTCTGGTTCAGCGTGTTCAACCTGTTCGTGACCATGGTGTTCTGGGCGCTGATGGCCGACCGCTTCAGCAGCGACCAGGGCAAGCGCGTGTTCGCGCTGGTCTCGGTGGGCGGCACGCTGGGCGCGATCTTCGGCCCGTGGCTGACCTCGCAACTCGCCCGGCCGCTGGGCACCCCGGCGCTGCTGCTGGTGGCCGGCGGCTTCCTGCTGCTGGCACTGGGTGCGGCGTGGCTGCTGGTGCGACTCCAACCCGGGGCAAGCACGGTCGACACGGCGCCCGCCACGGCGCGCGACCCCGAACGCATCGGCGGCAGTGCGTGGGCGGGCTTCCGAGCCGTGTTCGCTTCGCCCTATCTCGCCGGCATTGCCGGCTACGTGCTGCTGATGACGGTGGTGGCCACCTTCATCTACTTCACCCGCCTGCAGATGGTCGCCGCAGTGGCGGACGACGTGGATACGCGTGCGGCGATCCTCGGCAACATCGACATGTGGACGCAGGTGGCGGTGCTGGTACTGCAGGTCACGCTGACCGGCCGGATCATCCGCCGCTTCGGCCTCGGCGTCGCGCTGGCGATCCTGCCGATCGCCACCGCCATCGGCTTCATCGGGCTGGCGATCTATGGCTCGTTCGTGGTGCTGGTGCTGCTGGAGGCCGCCAACCGCGCGGTGCAACGCGGCATCACCCGGCCCGCGCGCGAGGCGCTGTTCACCGTGGTCGCGCGCGAGGACAAGTACAAGGCGAAAGCCTTTATCGACACCTTCGTCTACCGCGCCGGCGACGTCGTCGGCGCGCAGACCGAAGGGGCGCTGGGGCGACTGGGCCTGGCGATGGGCGGACTGGTCAGCGTGGTGATCCCGCTGGCGCTGGTGTGGGCCGGGCTTGCTTTGTGGCTGGGACGCGCGCAGGTGCGGCGGGCGGCGGTCGATGAAGGGAGCGCCCTCACCCCTGCCCCTCTCCCGCGGGCGGGAGAGGGGTAAACGCCCCGCTACAACCCCTTCGCGGCCTGCGCGACCGCGCGGAACAGCGCGCGGCCCTTGTTCATCGTCTCGTCCCATTCCTTCTGCGGGTCGGAGTCGTGGACGATGCCGGCGCCGGCCTGCACGTGCAGGCGGCCGTCCTGGATCACCGCGGTGCGGATCGCGATCGCGGTATCGGCATCGCCATGCCAGCCGATATAGCCCACCGCGCCGGAATAGACGTTGCGCCGCACCGGCTCCAGCTCGCGGATCACTTCCAGCGCCCGGATCTTCGGCGCGCCGCTGACGGTGCCGGCCGGGAACGTCGCGCGCAGCACGTCGACATAGTCGAGGCCATCGCGCAGGCGACCGGTGACCTCGCTGACGATATGCATGACATGGCTGTAGCGCTCGATGACGAAGCGCTCGCCGACCTCCACGGTGCCGGCTTCGGCCACGCGGCCGACATCGTTGCGGCCGAGGTCGATCAGCATCAGGTGTTCGGCGCGTTCCTTGGGATCGGCCAGCAGTTCGGCTTCGAGCGCGGCATCCTCTTCCGGCGTCGCGCCGCGCGGGCGGGTGCCCGCGATCGGCCGCACGGTGACGGTGCCGCCCTGCTGGCGCACCAGGATTTCCGGCGACGAACCCACCACCTGGGTGCCGCCGACATCGAGGAAGTACATGTACGGCGAGGGATTCAACGCACGCAGCGCGCGGTAGACATCGACCGGGCGCGCGTTGAACGGCACCGACATCCGCTGCGACAGCACCACCTGGAACACGTCGCCGGCGCGGATGTATTCCTTCGACCGCTCCACCGCCTCGATGAAGCCTTCGCGGGTGAAGCCCGACACGAAGTCGGCCTCGTCGAGCGCCGCGGGTTGCAGGGTTTCCGGGTAGCCGGCACCGCCATGGCGCAGCCGGTGCGCCAGTGCATCGAGGCGGCGGTTGGCCCGCGCCCAGGCCTGCGGCTGGCGCGGGTCGGCGTGGACGACGAGATACAGCCGGCCGCGCAGGTTGTCGAAAACGGCGACCTCCTCCGACTGCATCAGCAGGATGTCGGGGGTGCCGAGCTCGTCGCGGCGCGCAGGGGCGTCGGCGGCATCGGCCAGGCGCGGCTCGATATAGCCGATGCACTCGAAGCCGAACCAGCCCACCAGGCCACCGGTGAAGGCCGGCAGGCCTTCGATGCGCGGCACCGATTCCGCCGTGCGCAGGCGCTCGACCTCGACGAACGGATCCTCGACGACACGGCGATCGACCACCTCGCCGTGCTCGCGCACCGACATCTCGTGCCCGCGGAACTCGAACACCTGCGTGGCGGGCAGGCCGATGATCGAATAGCGGCCGAAGCGCTCGCCGCCCTCGACCGATTCGAACAGGTAGGTGTACGGACCATCCGCAAGCTTCAGATAGACCGACAACGGCGTATCGAGGTCGGACAGAACCTCACGGGCGACGGGGATGCGGGTGTGGCCTTCGGCGGCGAAACGGTCGAACTGCTGCTGGGTGATCAAGCGCTGGCTCCACGATGGATGGACGGATGGCGACGCGGTGGCGTCACCATCGCCACGCGTGGGCGCTGGCAGGGCGGTCGAAAGAAGGCATGGCGCTACTGTAACGGCTCGCCCTGCGGGCGGCGATGAGCCGTGCTCATGCAGTGCTGGTCGACAGCAGCGGCGAATCCACCGGCAGCGCCACCCGCAGGCGACGCGGCACGCAGTCGATGCGGAAACGTTGCCCGGTGACCGGTTCGCCATCGATGTTGAGCATCAGCGGTTGCGGCGTCGACACCTCGATCCACGGCAGGCGTGCCCGCGTGGCGACGCGGTCGAGCGCCGCCTCCTTGCCGGCACCCACCAGCGTGCCGACGGTGGCGGCGACTTCGCCTTCGAGCTGCGGCACCACGGTGACGTCGAGCAGGCCGTCGTCGACCTGCGCGTCGGGACACAACGCCTGGCCACCGCCCGCCTGCCGCCCGTTGCCGATTCCCAGGGCGATGAAGTCGCCCTCCCAGGCGAAACCGGGCCCCCGCAGCGACACCGGCACGGGTTCGATCCGGCCCATCCGCGCGATGCCGGTGACCAGGTAGGCCAGGCCGCCAAGCATCTTCTTCAGGCCTTCGCGGGTCTCCACGGTGATCTCGGTCCCGAAGCCGCCGCTGACCAGGTTGAGCGACCAGGTCGCGCCGTCATCATGGGCGATGCGCAGCAGGTCGATCGCGTGCACGCTCCCGCCGGCCGCCAGCGCAAAGGCCTCGCCGATCGCATCCGGCACGCCGGCGGCAGTGGCGAAGTCGTTCGCCGTGCCCAGCGGCAGCAGGCCGAGTACGGGCAGCACGTCGGCATCGCCCGGCGCATCGGCGAGCGCCGCGGCGACATCGCGCAGCGTGCCGTCGCCACCGCCGGCGATCACCCGCACCGCACCGGCGGCCAGTGCCTCGCGCACGTAACGCAGGGCGTCACCTTCCTCCCAGGTCAGCCGCACTTCGATCGCGTGTCCCGCCTCGCGCGCGGCGTGCACCGCGTCGCGTACTTCGTCGTTGCCGGCGGCCTTGGCATTGAGGATCACGTACCAGCACGGTGCGGTCATGGGGAGCGCGCAGGACGCGGCGGAAGTGCCGCACCGGAGTGTAGATCGCGGGCCTGCAGGGCGTGGATGAAGACGAAGCGGTGCATCGCCGTCACCGGGATGTCGCCTGGCTGTCATCGCACGCGCCCAGCATGGGAGTCCAGGGCAGGGACGACGGGCGGAGGCCGGAATGCCTCCATGTCTTCGGTCGGGAGCAGGGACGCTCCCGACCGCGGCGGGCGGTCAGGCCCGGCGCTGCCCGCGCACGGCATCCACCCCGGCACGCATGCGATCCACGACCGCCGCGTAATCGGGCTGGCCGAAGATCGCCGAGCCGGCGACGAAGGTGTCGGCACCGGCGGCGGCGATCTCGCCGATGTTGTCCGGCTTCACCCCGCCGTCGATCTCCAGCCGGATGGAACGTCCGCTGGCGTCGATGCGCTCGCGCACGCGGCGCAGCTTGTCCAGCGTGGACGGAATGAAGGCCTGCCCGCCGAAGCCCGGATTGACCGACATCAGCAGCACCAGGTCGAGCTCGTCGAGCACGTAATCCAGCACGTCGACCGGCGTCGCCGGATTGAGCACCAGCCCGGCCTGGCAGCCCTCGGCCTTGATCAGCTGGATCGTGCGGTGCACATGCTTCGAGGCCTCGGGATGGAAGCTGATCAGGCTGGCACCGGCTTTGGCGAAGTCCGGCACGATGCGGTCCACCGGTTCGACCATCAGGTGCACGTCGATCGGCGCGGTGACGCCATGCTTGCGCAGCGCCTCGCACACCAGCGGCCCGATGGTGAGGTTGGGCACGTAATGGTTGTCCATCACGTCGAAGTGGACCCAGTCCGCACCGGCTGCGAGCACGGCGTCGACTTCCTCGCCGAGGCGGGCGAAGTTGGCGGAGAGGATGGACGGGGCGATGACGGTCGGTTGCATTGCGGCTCGCGGGTTCGGAGAAGGGGTCAGCGGCGACGGCGCTTGCCGCGGATGCGGGTATACGCCGCGTTGATTTCGGCGGCGCGGCGCGCGGCCTGCTCCTGCAGTTCGGGCGCGGCGGTGGCAACGCGGTCGGGGTGGTACTGCGCCATCAGCTTGCGGTAGGTGCGGTCGACATCCTCGTCGCTGGCGCCGCGCTCCAGGCCGAGCACGCGGTACGGGGCCGCGCGCTGCGGCAGCAACCAGTCGGCGTCGAACGCATGGCCGATCAACAGACCGATGAGGCCACCCACCGGATGCCTGAGCAGCAGCCAGCCGGCGATGAAGCCGAGCAGTTTTCCATACCAGGGTTTCATGGCGACCAGTGTAAGCGCAGCACGCCCTGCCGCCGCTGCCGGCAGCGGTGAACAGGCCCCGTGCAGGACCGCTTGCCGCGACGATGCACCGCCGACATAAACCGCACTACACTGGCCGACCCCTCACGCACGGGGCCCACGCCCTTGTCCACGACGCTGACCCAAGCCGAGCTGTCCACCCTGCCATTGCGCCACCGCGGCAAGGTGCGCGACGTGTTCGACGTGCCGGATGCACTGCTGCCCGCCGAAGATCGCGGCAGCGGCGACCACCTGCTGATCGTGGCCACCGATCGCCTCTCCGCGTTCGACGTGGTGCTGCCCGATCCGATCCCCGGCAAGGGCGAGATGCTCTGCCAGATCAGCAATTTCTGGTTCGAGAAGACCGCGCACCTGATGCCCAACCACCTCACCGGCATTCCGGTGGCGGCGGTGCTGCCCGCAGGCGTGGACCCGGCCGCCTACGAGCAGCGCGCGGTGGTGACGCGGCGGCTGAAGCCGGTGCCGGTGGAGGCGATCGCCCGCGGTTACGTCATCGGCAGTGGCTGGAAGGATTACCAGCGTACCGGCCGCATCAGCGGCATCCGCCTGCCTGACGGCCTGCGCCAGGCCGAACAGCTGGCCGAACCGATCTTCACCCCGTCGACCAAGGCCGCCGTGGGCGAGCACGACGAGAACATCGACTTCGACACCATGGTCCGCACGGTCGGTGCGGAGCTCGCCGAGCAGATCCGCGATGCGACCCTGCGCCTGTACCGCTATGCCGCCGAGTACGCGTCCGCGCGCGGCATCCTGCTTGCCGACACCAAGTTCGAGTTCGGCACCGATGCCGACGGCCGCCTGTACGTGATGGACGAGATGCTCACGCCGGATTCGTCGCGCTACTGGCCCGCCGACGAGTACCAGGTCGGCAGCAGCCCGCCGAGCTACGACAAGCAGATCGTGCGCGACTGGCTGGAGACCCAGGACTGGGACAAGACCCCGCCCGGGCCGCGGCTGCCGGCGGAGGTGA
Source organism: Luteimonas yindakuii (assembly GCF_004803715.2). Lineage (NCBI taxonomy): Bacteria > Pseudomonadati > Pseudomonadota > Gammaproteobacteria > Lysobacterales > Lysobacteraceae > Luteimonas > Luteimonas yindakuii. Next base: position 639,780 of record NZ_CP039383.2, on the reverse strand, counting down.
TCGAGCGCACCCGCGCACGCTACGCCGACGCCCTGCAGAAACTGGCCGGCATCAGCATCGACTGAGCGGCTCTGCGCATGCGGCCCCGGTGGCCGCGTGCGAGCATGGCCACCGGCTCCGATCGAGGCGCAGGCATGCACACCGGCTATCTCCTCCTTGCCGCGGCCATCGTTGCCGAAGTGATCGCCACCAGCGCGCTGAAGGCGTCGGAAGGCTTCACCCGACTCTGGCCTTCAATGGTCGTGGTGATCGGTTACGCGATCGCGTTCTACTGCCTGTCGCTGGTGCTGCGCACGGTGCCGGTCGGCGTTGCCTACGCGATCTGGTCCGGCGTCGGCGTTGCCCTGATCGCACTGATCGGCTGGCTGGTCCTGGGCCAGACGCTGGATCTGCCGGCGGTGATCGGCATCGGCCTGATCGTCAGCGGGGTGGCGGTTTTGCAGCTATTCTCGAAGGCCGCCGCGCATTGACCCTCGGGAGGGGAGGATGGACGCGACACACGACCAGGCGGGCCCGCGCCCGATCGACCGCTGGTTCGCCAGCTACTCCGACGATCACCGCAACCAGACCAACCAGCACATCCACGTGGTGGCCGTGCCGTTGATCCTGTGGAGCGTGATCGCACTGCTGTGGTGCATCCCGGTTGCCGACGGCGGCCTGTTCCGCCCGGGCATCTGGGCGGCGATGGCGATGTTCGCGGCATGGCTGTTCTACTTCCGCGCGTCGCGCGCACTGGGCATCGGCATGGCCGCGGTGTTCCTGGCGATGGCGACCCTGACCCATGCGCTGCAACTGTCGCTGGGCACGCGCGGGCTGCTGGTGACCGCGATCATCGTGTTCGTGCTGGCGTGGATCGCGCAGTTCGTCGGCCACAGCAAGCGCTACGAAGGCAGGAAGCCCAGCTTCTTCACCGACCTGCGCTACTTGCTGATCGGCCCGGCCTGGGTGCTGTCCAAGCTCTACCGGAAGCTCGGACTGCGCTGGTGAAGCCCGGGCGCGTGCTGGAGGGCGCGCCGCCGCCATGCACGGCCACTGTTCTCAGTCCGCCACCAGCATTCCGCGCGTCGGCCTGAATTCCCGCGGCGCGTAACCCAGGTCGCGGATCGCCGGGCTGGCATCGAACACCAGATCCTCGCGCATCCGCGCCACCGCACCGGCCGGCAGTCCGTGCAGCCGCCCACCCGCATGCGCGGCGGCGAGTGCCAAGCGGAACAGTGGCGAGGGCACGCGCAACAGCCGCGGCCGTTCCGGCAACGCCGCCAGTACCCGCTCGACCATCGCGTCGTAGGGCAGCGATTCACCGCCCGGCAGCGCGTAGGCCTGTCCCGCGGCGCTGGGCGAATCCAGCGCGGCAATGGCTGCGGCGGCCAGATCGTCGACATGCACCGGCTGGCGCAGGCCGCGCGCATCGCGTGGAAGCACGAACAGGCCGGTGCGCCGCGCCAGTGCCGCGACCCGGCTCAGGCTGGCGTCGCGCGCGGCGCCATAGACAAGGGTCGGCCGCAGCAGCGTGGCCGCCGCGCCACGCGCGTGCGCCGTCGCGAACACCCGCGCCTCCGACGCCGCCAGCGTGGCCGCCAACGCGCGCTCACCCGGATCGCCCGCTGACCGCTTGGTCTCGAGGCTGGTCGAACCGAACGCGATCACCCGCGGAGCCTGCAGCGACGCGTTTGCGTACCACTCCGAAAATGCATCCAGCGGGCCACAGCTGAACACCGCATCGAAGCATTCGTCGGGGGCGACGAAGTCGGGAAATCCGCCTGCATGCCAGCGCAGCATCGCGCGCTCGGTAGCCGGGGGCCGGCGCGACACCGCGTCCACCCGCCAGTCCGTCGCGGCCAGCCGGCCCAGCAGTGCGTCGCCGATCTGTCCGCTTGCACCGAACACCAGGGCCCGGCGCGGCCCGGCGGGCGTCATCGCTGCATCGCCCCGCGCACTGCAGAACCCCCGCGCACTGCCGACACCCCGACAGGCAGCGGCCCGGGTGCGTTCGCATTGGCGTGGACGAGGATCGTGCGCAGAGGTCTGGCCAGGCCGACAGGGATCGCCAGTGTCCCGTTCGCCGACGCGACTGACAACACGCTGCAGCGTCGCTGCGGATGGTGGTGTCCGCACCGCGCGCGATGCGGTTGCACGGGGTTCCTGCGACGCACCATTCCAGTTACACGTGCGCGCGATTATGGACAGGACCGTCGCAGGGCACTGCTAGAATCGGGCGCCGCTCGTGAATCACGCATTCCCTGCATGCCCCTGACCCTGCATATCCTGCTGTCGCTTCCGTTCCTGGCAGCGGCAGTCGTGGCTGCGCTGCCGCGCACGCTCTCGCGTGGCGCCGTGTCGTGGGCCGCGGCGGCCGCGCCGCTGGCAGGCCTGGTCCTGCTCGGGCTGATGTCGCCCGCGGTGATGGGCGGCGAGATCCTGCGTGCGAGCCTGCCCTGGATTCCCTCGGCCGGGCTGGACCTGTCACTGCGGCTCGACGGCCTCGCCTGGATGTTCACCGGGCTGGTGCTGGGCATCGGCGTGCTGATCGTGATGTACGCCCACTACTACCTCAGCAGCCGCGACAACGCGCCGCGCTTCTACTCGTTCCTGCTGCTGTTCATGGGCGCGATGCTCGGCATGGTGCTGGCCGGCAACCTGCTGCTGCTGGTGGTGTTCTGGGAACTCACCTCGATCAGCTCGTTCCTGCTGATCGGCTTCTGGACCCACCGCGAGGACGCCCGCCAGGGCGCGCGCATGGCGCTCACCGTGACCGGCCTTGGCGGCCTGGCGCTGCTCGGCGGCGTGCTGCTGATCGGCCGCGTGGTGGGCAGCTTCGAACTCGACGCGGTCCTCGCTGCCGGCGACGTGATCCGCGCCAGCAGCTGGTACCCGGCGATCCTCGGCCTGGTGCTGGCCGGCGTCTTCACCAAGAGCGCGCAGTTCCCGTTCCAGTTCTGGCTGCCGCAGGCGATGGCCGCGCCGACGCCGGTGTCGGCCTACCTGCACTCGGCAACGATGGTGAAAGCCGGCGTGTTCCTGCTGGCCCGGCTGCATCCGGCGCTCGCCGGCACCGACCTGTTCTTCTACGTGGTCACCACCGTCGGCGCGATCACCCTGGTGATCGGCGCCTGGTATGCGATCTTCCAGCACGACATCAAAGGGCTGCTGGCCTACTCGACCATCTCCCATCTGGGCCTGATCACCATGCTGTTCGGGCTGTCCACGCCGATGGCGGTGGTGGCCGGCGTGTTCCACATCCTCAACCACGCTACCTTCAAGGCCTCGCTGTTCATGGCCGCGGGCATCATCGACCACGAGACCGGCACCCGCGACATGCGCCGGCTCGGCAACCTGCGGCGCTTCATGCCCTACACCGCCGCCCTGGCGATCATCGCCTCGCTGGCGATGGCCGGCGTACCGCTGCTCAACGGCTTCCTGTCCAAGGAAATGTTCTTCGCCGAGGCGCTGCAGGTCGAGGCCCAGGGCGCGATGCAGCTGTTCGTCACCGTTGCCGCGGGCCTGGCCGGCGTGCTGGGCGTTGCCTACAGCCTGCGCTTCGTCCACGACACCTTCTTCGGCGATGGCCCGCGCGACCTCGACACCGACCCGCACGAGCCGGTGCGCTGGATGCGCGTGCCGGTGGCGGTGCTGGTGGTGATGTGCCTGGCGGTCGGCATCCTGCCGGCACTGACCGTCAGCGGCATCCTCGAAACCGCGGTGGCGGGCACGCTCGGCGATGCCGCACCGGAGTTCAGCCTCGCGGTCTGGCACGGCTGGAACCTGCCGCTGGCGATGAGCATCATCGGCCTGGTCGGCGGCGTGGTGCTGTACTTCACCCTGCGCCGGCTGTTCGCCCTGCACGACGCGATCCTGCGTTCCTGGGGCCGCCACCTGTTCCAGGTCAACATCGAGAAGCTGTTCGCCGCGGCCGGCAGGTTCACCGAACGCGTCGCCGCCGGCGGCATCCGCCGCAGCCTGTTCTGGATGATCGTGGTGGTGCTGGTGGTGGGCGCGGTGCCGTTCATGGGCGACGCGGTGGGCGAGGCGATCGGCCTCGCCTCGCTGCCGGGCTCGCAGCCGATGCCGGTGCTGGGATGGATCATCTGGACGGTGTTGGTGGTGAGCTCGGTGGCCACGGTTGCCGCGCACGGACGCCGCCTGACCGCGCTGATCGTGATCGGTGCGGTGGGCCTGATGCTGTGTGCGATCTTCGCCCTGCTGTCGGCGCCCGACCTCGCCCTGACCCAGCTGCTGGTGGAGATGGTCACCATCGCGATGATGATGATGGCGCTCAACTACCTGCCCAAGCAGTCGAAGCAGTCGCGTACGCCGTTCCGCCGCTGGCGCGATGCCGGCATTTCGCTGGCCGCGGGCCTGGGCGTGTTCGCGCTGGTCTACGGGATGCTGCTGCGGCCGTCGCAGACGATCGCCCCCGAACTCCTCGCGCGCTCGCTGCCCGAGGCCTATGGCGCCAACGTGGTCAACGTGATCCTGGTGGACTTCCGCGGCTTCGATACGTTCGGCGAGATCACCGTGTTCGCGGTCGCCGCGCTCACCGTGCACGCGCTGCTGCGCTGGGCGCGGCTCAAGCCCGACGAGGTGATGCCGGGCCCACCGGTGCAGCTGCCGATCCCCGCCGACCTCACCCAGTTGCTTTTCCCGCTGACGCTGACGGTGTCGATCTACCTGTTCCTGCGCGGCCACAACGCGCCCGGTGGCGGCTTCATCGCCGGCCTGGCGATCGCCGTGCCGGTGCTGATCAAGTACGTGCTGCAGGGCGCGCGCGCGGTGGAGGCCACGTTCGGCTTCGACTACCTGCGCGGTGTCGGCATCGGCCTGCTGATCGCCTGCGTCGGCGGTCTGGGCTCGCTGCTGTTCGGGTTGCCGTTCCTGACCAGCGGGCATTACGACCTGGAGCTGCCCATCGTGGGCACGCTGCCGCTGGCCAGTGCGCTGGTGTTCGATACCGGCGTGTACGTGGTGGTGTTCGCGGGTGCGCTGCTCATGCTGTCGACGATGGGCACGGTCAAGCACCGCCAGCGTGCCGCAGAGGAGGATTACTGATGGAATTCGCGCTTGCCAGCGCCATCGGCGTGCTCACCGCCTCGGGTGTGTACCTGCTGCTGCGCGCCCGTACGTTCGACGTGATCCTGGGCCTGACCCTGCTGTCGTACGCGACCAACCTGCTGATCTTCTCGTCCGGCCGGCTGGTGATCGGCAAGCCGCCTGTGCTCGCCGCCGACGTGGCGCCGACGCTGGCCAACTACGCCGACCCGTTGCCGCAGGCCCTGGTGCTGACCGCGATCGTGATCGCCTTCGCGATGACCGCGGTGGTGGTGGTGGTGGCGATGCGCAACCACGCCGACCTGCAGAGCGATCACGTGGATGGCCGCGAGCCCGCCCGCGCGCGCAAGGGTGACCGATGACGCAGCACCTGGTCCTCGCACCGATCCTGGTGCCGCTGATCACCGGCGCGGCACTGCTGCTGCTCGAACGCCGTCACGACAGCCAGGTCCTGCGCACCGGCGCATGGATCGGCATGGCGCTGCTGCTGGCCTCGGCGCTGGCGCTGCTGGTGCGTGCCTCGCAGGGCGGCATCGACGTCTACCTGATGGGCGACTGGCCGGCGCGCCTGGGCATCGTGCTGATGGTCGACCGGCTCAGCGCGATGATGGTGGTGACCACCACGCTGCTGGCCATTCCCTGCCTGCTGTACGCATGTGCCGGTTGGGACAAGCGCGCGCTGCATTTCCATTCGCTGTTCCAGATCCAGCTCGCCGGCCTCAACGGCGCCTTCCTCACCGGCGACATCTTCAACCTGTTCGTGTTCTTCGAGGTGCTGTTGATCTCGTCGTTCGGGCTGCTGCTGTCGGGCGGGCGCGGCGACCGCATGAAGGCGGGCATGCACTACGTGGTGTTCAACATCGCCGCGTCCACCCTGTTCCTGGTCGCGCTGGGCCTGCTGTACGGACTGCTCGGCACGCTCAACATGGCCGAACTCGCGGTGCGCCTGCGCGAGGTCGCCCCCGAGGACCTGGCGATCGTGCGCGCGGCATGCGGCCTGTTGCTGGTGGTGTTCTGTTCCAAGGCCGCGCTGCTGCCGCTGTACCTGTGGCTGCCGGAAACATACTCGCGCGCGCCGGCGGCGGTGGCGGCGCTGTTCACCATCATGACCAAGGTCGGCCTGTACGCGCTGCTGCGGGTGTCGACGCTGATGTTCGGCGACGAGGCCGGCCTGCTCGCCGGTTTCGGCCGTGACACCCTGCTCGCGTTCGGCCTGGTGACCCTGGTGCTGGCCGGCGTCGGCGTGGTCGGTTCGCAGCGCCTGCGCATCGGCGCGGCCTATCTGGTGCTGCTGTCGGCGGGCACGCTGTTCGTCGCGTTCGCACTGGCCGAGCCGGGCACCATCTCCGCAGGCCTGTACTACCTGCCACACAGCTGCTTTGCCGCCGCGGCGATGTTCATGGTCGCCCACATCGTGCAGCGCGAGCGCGGCCTGCTCGGCGACCGCGTGCTGCCGACTGCGCCGCCGCTGCCGAAGCTGACCGGCTCGCTCTACCTCATCGCGGCGGTGTCGATCGTCGGCCTGCCGCCGCTGTCCGGCTTCATCGGCAAGTTCGTGCTGCTCGACGCCACCCCGGACACGGCCGTCGGCTGGGTCTACACGGCAGTGCTCGGCAGCAGCCTGCTGGGCATCATCGGCCTGACCCGCACCGGCACGCGGCTGTTCTGGCGGGTGGAGGAAAGTGACCTGCCCGGCCCGCCACCGCCGACGATCCCGGGCTTCGAGCTTGCCGCCACCACCCTGCTGCTGGCGTACGGCATCGCGCTGAGCGTTGCCGCCGAGCCGGTGCTGCGCTACACGCAGGCCACCGCCACCCAGCTGCTGTCGCCCGACGACTACATCGAATCGGTGCGCTCGACCGGTCCCCAGCTGAGGGCGCCCTGACATGAAATTCCAGCTCTTTCCCTCGATCCCGCAGAGCATCACCGTCTTCATCTTCTGGGTGCTGATGGCGGAGAACTACAGCGCCGCGACCCTGCTGATGGGCCTGCTGCTGGCGCTGCTGATGCCGCAGCTTTCCGCGCGCCTGGAGCGCGAGTTCGCCCAGATCGGCAATGCCGGCGCGCTGATCCCGCTGGCGGCCAAGCTCGCATGGGACGTGGTGGTCGCCAACATCACCGTCGCCCGCCAGGTGCTGGGCCCGGAAAAGGAACTGCGCTCGGCCTTCATCTGGATCCCGCTCGAGCTCACCAACATCCATGGCATCTCCGCGCTCACCAGCGTGATCACGCTGACGCCGGGCACGGTGTCGACCGAACTCTCCGCAGACCGCAAGCACCTGCTGGTGCACTTCCTCGACGTCGAGGATCCGGACGCCGCGATCGCCGAGATCAAGACCCGCTACGAAGCGCCGCTGCGCAGGGTGTTCCCATGATCAACGCCGCCATCCTGTTCGCGATGGTCGTGGTCGGTTCCGCCATGCTGTTTTCGCTGACGCGACTGATCAAGGGCCCCTCCGCCCCGGACCGCATCCTCGCGCTGGACACGCTGTACGTGAGCACGATCGCCGAACTCATCCTGTTCGGCATGTTCCTCGACTCGTCGCTGTACTTCGAGATCGCGCTGGTCATCGCTATGCTCGGTTTCTTCGGCACGGTGGTGCTGTCGAAGTACGTCATCCGCCGGGACATCGTCGAATGATCGCCACCCTGCTCGCGGCCCTGATCATCTTCATGCTGCTGGTCGGCGCCTTCTTCGTGTTCCTCGGCGGCTTCTCGCTGGTGAAGCTGTCGAGCTTCTTCCATCGCATCCACGGCCCGACCAAGGCCAGCACGCTCGGCGTGGGCAGCATCCTGTTCGCCTCGGTGATCTACCACACCACCTACGGCAGCGGCCTGCACCCGCGCGAGCTGCTGATCACCCTGTTCCTGTTCATGACCGCACCGGTGTCGGCGCACCTGATGTCGCGCGCGGCACTGTCGCTGATGGACGGGCGGCCCGACGACCCGTCGGTGACGCCGGATCCGGAAGCCCATATCCGCGACGACGCCGACGAGATCGCCGAACAGCGCGCGCGCGACCACGAGCGTCCGCACGTCGAATGAGTGCGGGGGGCCGGCATGGCCCCGGGGCGTGCTGAACGGACCCCGCGTACGACGGGGTCGCGGTTGGTCAGCCGCGCGGTGTGCTGAAGTTGCGCTTCAGGCCGGCCCAGCAGGCCTGGTAGTCGCGCTGGCGATGACCGGCATCCACGGCCTGCTGCGTCGGGCGGATCACCGCCCGCGACTCGAACATGAAGGCCATGGTGTCGCGGATCACGTCGGGCTTCGACAGGTCGGCGTTGGACGCCTTCTCGAATGTCGCCGCATCGGGTCCGTGGCCGGTCATGCAGTTGTGCAACGAGCAGCCACCGGGCGCGAACCCTTCGGCCTTGGCGTCGTATTCGCCGTGCACCAGGCCCATGAACTCGCTGGCCACGTTGCGGTGGAACCACGGCGGCCGGAACGTGTGCTGCTGCACCAGCCAGCGCGGCGGGAAGATCGCGAAATCGAGGTTGCCCACGCCGGCGGTGTCGCTGGGCGAGGTCAGCACCAGGAAGATGCTCGGGTCGGGATGGTCGAAGCTGATCGAGCCGATGGTGTTGAAGCGGCGCAGGTCGTACTTGTACGGCGCGTAGTTGCCGTGCCAGCCGACCACGTCGAGCGGTGAGTGGCCGATGTCGGCACGCCACAGGTGGCCCTGGAACTTGGCGACAAGTTCGAAATCGCCTTCGAGGTCCTCGTAGGCCGCCTGCGGGCTGAGGAAGTCGCGCGGATTCGCCAGTCCGTTTGAGCCGATCGGCCCGAGGTCGGGCAGCCGCAGGTGGGCACCGAAGTTCTCGCACAGGTAGCCGCGCGCGGGCCCGTCGGGCAGCTCCACGCGGAAGCGCACGCCACGCGGGATCACCGCGATCTCCTGCGGCTCCACGTCCAGCACGCCCATTTCGGTGGCGATGCGCAACCGGCCCTGCTGCGGCACGATCAGCTGCTCGCCGTCGGCGCTGTAGTACCAGCGCCCCTGCATCGAGGTGTTGGCCGCGTACACGCGCACGGCGATGCCGGTCTGCGCCGCGGCCGAACCGTTGCCGGCCACGGTGTAGAGGCCATCGACGAAATCCACCGGCGTCTCCGGCAGCGGCATCGGGCTCCAGCGCATCTGGTCGGGCGACACCGGGCCGTCGCCGAAATCGTCATGCAGGCGCGGCTGCACGCAGCGCTCGAACGGGCCGTGCATGGCGGCCGGGCGGATGCGATAGAGCCAGCTGCGGCGGTTCTCCGCGCGCGGCGCGGTGAAGGCCGAGCCCGACAGCTGCTCGGCATACAGGCCATGGGCGACCCGCTGCGGCGAGTTCTGCCCTTCCGGCAGGGTGCCGGCCTCGGCCTCGGTCGCGAAATGGTTGCCGAACCCGCTCATGTAGCCGCGCGGCTGCATGCCCCGGGCGTCGGCGTGCGGCATCGGGATCACGTTGTCGTCGGTGGATGCGTTCATGGCGTCGCCTGGTGTTGGATCCCTCTCCCGCATGCGGGAGAGCGGCAGGGGTCAGGACACGCGTGCGCGCCCTCAGCCGCCCCGTCGGGGCACCTTCTCCCGCTTGCGGGAGAAGGACACGGGCGCTTACAGCACGCCGCGCTTCATCTGGTCGCGCTCGATGGATTCGAACAGTGCCTGGAAGTTGCCTTCGCCGAAGCCCTCGTTGCCCTTGCGCTGGATGATCTCGAAGAAGATCGGACCGAACGCGTTCTGGCCGAAGATCTGCAGCAGCTTGCGTTGCTTGGTCTCCGGATCGGCGTCGATCAGGATCGCGTTGCGGCGCAGTCGCTCGACGTCCTCGCCATGGTTGGGGATGCGCTGGTCGATGACGTCGAAGTAGCTCTCCGGCGTGTCGAGGAAGGCGATGCCGGCCTCGCGCATCTTCTCCACCGACTCGTAGATGTCGTCGGTGAACAGCGCGATGTGCTGGATGCCCTCGCCCTTGTAGTCGCGCAGGTATTCGTTGATCTGGCTCTTCTCGTCCGACGACTCGTTGAGCGGGATACGCACCACGCCGTCCGGCGCGGTCATCGCCTTTGACAGCAGGCCGGTCTTCGAGCCCTTGATGTCGAAGTAGCGGATCTCGCGGAAGTTGAACAGCTTCTCGTAGTAGTCCGACCACTTCTGCATGTTCCCGAGGAACAGGTTGTGGGTGAGGTGGTCGATGAAGGTCAGGCCGAAGCCGCGCGGATGCTGGTCCACGCCCGGCAGCGGCTCGTAATCGGCATAGACGTCGCTGCTGTTGTCGTCGATCAGGTACAGCATGCAGTCGCCGATGCCCTTGATCGCCGGGAAGTCGACGGCGCCGGTTTCCGGTTTGTGGTCGGCCTTCTCGCCGCCCTGGGCGAGCACGTGCTCGAGCACCTCGGCGGGCGGACGCTGGAAGCGGATCGCGAAGCCGCAGGCCGATGGGCCGTGCGTGGCGGCGAAATCGGAGGCGAACGAACCCGGCTCCTCGTTGAGCAGGAAGTTGATCGTGCCCTGGCGGAACAGGGTGATCGCGCGCGTGCGGTGCTTCGCGATCGCGGTGAAGCCCAGCTGCTGGAGATAGGTGCGCATCGACTCGGCACGCCCGGCCGGCGCCGCGAACTCGACGAACTCGAACCCGTTGATGCCCATCGGGTTTTCGAAGGTGGTGACCTGCATGCCGAGGTTGGGTGCCTGGGAGGTCTGCGGTTGCGCGCTCATATGCGGCTCCTTGATCGGTGGCCGGCCGCGAGGCGGCCTTGTGGGGGACGTTATTGCCGTTATAGTTTCACGTGTAACCATATGCAAGGTGCGTCGCAGCATGGCAGCCAGCATCCCCACCCCCTCCGCCACCCCGGCCGCAGACGCGCTGCAGCTGGAACGCTTCCTGCCCTACCGCCTGAGCGTGCTGTCGAACCGTCTCAGCACCGCCATCGCCCAGGTGTACTCGCAGCGCTTCGGCCTGGCGATCACCGAGTGGCGGGTGATCGCGGTGCTCGAACGTTTCCCCGGGTTGTCGGCCAACGAGGTCGCGCAGCGCACCGCGATGGACAAGGTGGCGGTCAGCCGCGCGGTGTCGCGACTGTTCGAGGCCGGCCGGCTCGAGCGCGAGATCCACGATGACGATCGCCGACGTTCGGTGCTGCGGCTGTCGGCGGAGGGCCAGCGCATCCATCGCGAGGTCGCGCCCCTGGCGCTCGCCTTCGAGCAGCGGCTGCTGCGCGGCATGTCCGACGGCGAGCGCGACCTGCTGTTCGGCCTGCTCGACCGCCTGGATGCGCTGGAGGTGGAGGCGGAACTCGATGCCGCGGGCGGGTCGCCCACGGGCTAGGCGGTCAGTCCGGCTTGCGCCCCGAGCTGTATTCGAGCCCGTGTGCACCCGGGCCGGATTCCGCGCGCCACAGCAGCCACGAGAACAGCAGGCCGAGCGCGGCGAGCGCGGTGTAGAACCACATGCCCGGCGCGTAGCCGGCAGGATTTTCCGGCCCGGCGGCGAACGCGGTGTTGAAGCGCCCCACCGCCAGCGGCACCAGCGCGACGCCGACCTGCTGGCACAGCGTCATCATCGAATACGCGGCGCCGAGCCGGCTCTCGCGCACGATATAGGCCACCGACGGCCACATCACCGCCGGGATCAGCGAGAACACGCCGCCCAGCATCAGCATCACCAGCAACAGGGTGAGCGGCACCTCGGCACTGCCGGCGAACGGGATCCAGATGCCGATCGCCGGCCCTGGGGGCGCATAGGTGACCAGCAGGAACAGCGGCAGCATCACCAGTGATCCGACCGCCATGAACAGCGAGCGGCGCCCGACCCGGTCCACCCACAGGCCGAACAGCGGCGTCACCACGATCGCGGCCATCGGCAGCAGGCTGCTCAGCATGCCGGCGGTTTCGCGATCCAGCCCGTGCGCCTGCTGGAAGTAGTCGATCGCGAACGCGCGGAACGGAAACACGGTGGCGTAGAACACCACGCACAGGCCGACGATGTACCAGTACGACGCACTGAAGGCGTACATGCCCTTGAGCTGCAGCTTGTCGGTCTGGTCGACCTGGCCGAGATCGAACCGGCCCTCGGCACGCGACTCGGCCATCCAGTACAGCATCGCCGCGGTCACGCCCACGGTGGCCACGCCGGTGGCCAGCCACAGCGGGTCCTGCCAGTTCGAATACAGCGGGCTGGCGAACGAGGTCGACCAGTCGGCCGAGGCCGAGCCGAGTCGCGCGATCGACAGGTTGATGCCGAACGCGAACGACAGCTCCTTGCCCTTGAACCACTTCGCCAGCGCCGCGGTGGCGGCGACGATCAGCGGCTCGGCGCCGATACCGAGCAGGAAGCGGCCGGCCAGCATCGTCTCGAAGCGCGCGGTGGACGCCATCAGCGCGGCCGCGGCCAGGCAGATCAGCGCGAACAGGGTGATCGAGCGCTTGGTGCCCCAGCGGTCGATCACGTAGCCGCCGATCAGCAGCACCACCACCGCGGCGATGCTGTAGGCGCTGAAGATCATGCTGATCTGGTCGTAGGTGAAGCCTTCCTGCTCGCGGAGCAGGTCGACCACCGGGCCGAACGCGTCGTAGACGTAGTAGTTGCCGAACATGGCCACGCTGACCAGCACCAGCGCGACCCAGCGCTGCAGCGGCGACGGACGGGGCAGGACGTTGGCGGCGTGATCGGTCATCGGACGATGGCTCGGGACAAGGCAGCAGGGATATCGTCGCCGGCCCGCGCGGGGCCGGCGACATGCAGCACCTGCCCGCGTCGCGGGCAGGCGACGGCGGTTACTTCACGCCGTGCATCAGGCGCTGGATCAGCGGCGCGATCAGGAACAGCAGCACGCCGGCGCCCAGCAGCGCCCAGAAGCCGAAGGTGTAGCCGGCATGCGCGGAGGCGACCGTCATGCCGCCCTCGCCACTGACGCTGGAGGCGAACATGCCCGACAGGTTGTTGCCGATCGCGATCGACAGGAACCAGCCGCCCATCGCCAGGCCGGTGAGCTTGGACGGCGCCAGCTTGGTGGTCATCGACAGGCCGATCGGCGACAGGCAGAGCTCACCGACGGACTGGATCACGTAGACCATGAAGAGCGTCCAGAACGGGAGCTTCAGCGTCTCCGGATCGACCATGCTCGACAGCGCCAGCATCAGCAGCAGGAAGGCCAGGCCGTTGAAGATCAGGCCGAGGCCGAACTTGCGCGGGATCGACGGATTGGCGCTGCCCATCTTCACCCAGAGCCAGGCGATGATCGGCGCCAGGGTGATGATCGCGATCGAGTTCACCGACTGGAACCAGCCCACCGGGAAGATCCAGCCGCCGAGGTCGCGGTTGACGATGTTCTGGGCGAGGAAGTTGAACGAGCTGCCGGCCTGTTCGAAGAACATCCAGAACAGCACGTTGAAGCCGAAGATGATCAGCATCGCGATCACCATGTCGCGCTGCTTCGAGCCCTCGCGGATGCCTTCCACCAGCAGCATGATCGCCGGCACCACGAACAGCGCCAGCAGGATCCAGTTCAGCAGGCCGGCCTCGATGGTGAGCAGGAAGTAGAACACCGGGATCGCCAGCACCGTGCCGATCGCCACCATCAGCACCCGGCCCATGCCGTTGCCGGAGGCGGCCACCGGTGCCGCGCCGACGCCCTGCAGCTGGCTGCGGCCGAACCAGAACCACACCAGGCTCAGCAGCATGCCGATGCCGGAAGCGATGAACACCGCGGTGTAGGCCGGCATGCCGTCGCTGCCGAACACCTTCTCGGCCAGCAGGCCGGTCAGGATCGGCGCGATGAACGCGCCCATGTTGATGCCCATGTAGAAGATGGTGAAACCCGAGTCGCGGCGGTGGTCACCGGTGGCGTAGAGCTTGCCCACCATCGTCGAGATGATCGGCTTGAACAGGCCGTTGCCGACGATCACCGTGGCCAGGCCGAGCTTGAGCCACTGTTCGCTGGGCAGCGCGATCAGGAACAGGCCGGCGGCCATGAACACCGCGCCCAGCAGGATCGAACGCTGGTAGCCGATCAGCTTGTCGGCGACGTAGCCACCGAAGATCGCGGCGGCGTACACCAGTGCGAGATACGCACCGTAGAGCTCGCTGGCAGGCGCCTCGCCGGAGGAATCGCCGCGGTAGAACTGCGCCACGATGTACAGCACCAGCGCCCAGCGCATGCCGTAGAACGCGAAGCGTTCCCAGAACTCGGTCATGAACAGCATCCACAGCGGACGCGGATGACCCATGACCTGCGGGAAATCGGGTGGGGAGCCGGAAACCGGCTTGTGCATGCCGGGACCGGCCGGCTCGACAGTGGGCGTGGAACTCATGCGACGGGACTCCCCCAGTGGAATTCGGTACAGGGCTGTTGCGGTCCGCCGCGGCGGACGCGCGAGGATGGATCGCCAGGCCGGCCCGCGTCAAACAGCGCGCGACCGGCCTCGGGGGCGCGTTGCTCAGCCCGGCGCGTATTCGTAGCTGGCGCCGATGCCGAGCGGGATGCCGAAGCCCCAGAACGCCAGCAGCAGCAGCGTCCACAGGATCGACAGCGCGATCGAGTACGGGATCATCACCGACACCAGCGTGCCGATGCCGGCCGACTTCACGTAGCGCTGGCAGAACACCACGATCAGCGGGAAGTACGGCATCAGCGGCGTCAGGATCGTGGTCATCGAATCACCGACGCGGTAGGCCGCCTGGGTGAGGTCGGGCGAGACGCCCAGCTGCATCATCAGCGGCACCATGATCGGCGCCAGCAGCGCCCACTTCGCCGAGGCCGAGCCGATGAACAGGTTGACGATGCCGGTCATCACGATCAGGCCGAGGATGGTCATCCACATCGGCAGGCCCAGCGCGCGCAGGAAGTCCGCGCCTTCCACCGCCATCAGCGTGCCCAGCCCGGAGCCATTGAAGCCGGCCAGGAACTGCGCGATGAAGAACGCGATGACGATGTAGTAGCCCATGCCGGCCATCGATTTCGTCATCGCCGCGATCACGTCGCGGTGGGTCTTCACCGTGCCTGCGACATAGCCGTAGACCACGCCGGGCAGCAGGAAGAACACGAAGATCAGCGCCACGATCGACTGCATCACCGGCGCCGCGGCCACCAGCAGCGGGTGGCTGCCATCCGGCACCAGGTGCGGCGCTGCACGCCACGGGCTGGTCCCGGGCATCAGGCTGAGTGCGAACAGCACCGCGGCGATCGTCATCGCCACCAGCGCCCAGAACAGGCCGCGACGCTCGGCGACGGTCAGCGGCTCCATCGTCGGCAGCTGGCTGGTATCGCCGTCGACCTGCATCCGCGCCAGTCGCGGCTCGACGATGCGGTCGGTGACGAACCAGCCGATCGCGATGATCAGCAGCGACGACACCGTGGTGAAGATCCAGTTGTTGAGCGGATTGACCACCAGATCCGGATCAAGGATCTGCGCCGCGCTCTGGGTGAAGGTGGCCAGCATCGGGTCCAGCGACGAGGGCACCAGCAGCGTCGCCGAGAAGCCACCGGATACGCCGCAGAACGCCGCGGCGATGCCGGCGATCGGATGCCGCCCCGCGGCGTAGAAGATCACCCCGCCCAGCGGGATCACCAGCACGTAGCCGGCATCCACCGCGACGTGGCTGAGCACCGCCACCGCGACCAGTGCAGGCGTCAGCAGCTGCTTCGGCGTCACCGACAGCGCGCGGCGCAGCGCGGCATTGATGAAGCCGGTGTGCTCGGCGACGCCGAGGCCGAGCATCGCCACCAGCACCACGCCCAGCGGCGCAAAACCGAGGAACACGCTGACCATGTTGGCCATGAACGCGGTCAGCGATTCGCCGGCCAGCAGGTTGACGATCCGGATCGGGTCGCCGGTGCGCGGATCGAGCGCCTGGAAGGACACGCCCGACAGTGCCCACGACAACACCCACACCGCCAGCATCAGCAGCAGGAACAGCATCGCGGGATCCGGCAACCGGTTGCCGACGCGCTCCACAGAATCGAGGAAACGCGACATCACGCCACGCTGGGACGTGGCTTCCGGAACTGGCTGTTGCATGCGGGAATCCCCTGTGCGGACTGACGAACCGCCCGCATCCTAGCAGCCGCTTTACCGCGGGCGCCTGTCAGTAACGGTCGGTTGCGCCTGCGGGCGGGGCGAGATGCGTGCGCACCTCGAACAGCTCGGGGAAGAACGTGAGGTCCAGCGCCTGGCGCAGGAAGCCGACGCCGCTGGAGCCGCCAGTGCCGCGCTTGAAGCCGATGATGCGCATGACCGTGCGCATGTGGCGGAAGCGCCACAGCTGGAACTGCGACTCCAGGTCGACGAGGTCCTCGCACAGCGAATACTCGCGCCACCAGGTGCCGGTATCGGCGTAGATCGCCCGCATCACTTCCACCAGCGCCGGGTCCATGACATGCGGCTGGCTCCAGTCGCGCTCCAGATGCGCGGGCGGAATCGCATGGCCCCAGCGCGCGAGGTAGCGCAGGAACTCGTCGTACAGGCTGGGCGCGCGCAGCACGCTTTCGAGCGCGGCCCGGCCGTCCTGGTCATGCGCGAACACCTGGAGCATCTGCGCGTTCTTGTTGCCGAGCTGGAATTCCACCGTGCGGTACTGCAGCGACTGGAAGCCCGACGACGGCCCGAGGATCTCGCGGAACTCCATGTATTCCGACGGGGTGAGCGTCTCCAGCACCGACCACTGCTCGGTCAGCTGGCGCAGCACCTGCTTGCAGCGCGCCAGCACCTTGCGGCAACGTCCGACCTCGTCGCGCCGCAGGTGCACGATCGCCGCGCCGAGCTCGTGGATCATCAGCTTGATCCACAGCTCCGAGACGTGGTGCTGCACGATGAACAGCATCTCGTCGTGGTGCGGCGGATCCGACAGCGGCACCTGTGCCGACAGCAGCCGGTCCAGCCGCAGGTAGCCGCCATAGGTCATGCGGCCTTCGAGGTCGGTGTGGATGCCGGCTTCGAGGTCACGCTGGTTGGAGGCCGGCTGGTTGGAGGCCGGCTGGTTGGAGGCCGGCTGGCTGGAGGCCGGCTGGCTGGAGGCTGGCGGGGCGGGCACGGGGGCGCCAGGCGCTCCCGGCTGCGATGGAGGCTGGCCCGGGGACGACAGGTCGGAAACCGGCGGTTTGCGGTCGGTGCTCATCGGCGAAAGCGTACCCGATCGACTCCGCGCCCCGCTGTCATGCAGCAGCCACGGGATGGGTGCAGAATCGGCCCGGGACCGGGGGGCCAGACAGGGAGAGGCGCGATGCGCATGCTCGCGGGCCGGCTGTTGCTGGCCATGGCGTTGGGGTGCGGCCTGGGCGCCACCGCCCATGCCCAGGTGGTGGTCAGCCAGGTGTACGGGGCCGGCGGCAACAGCGGCGCGGTCCATGACGCCGATTACGTGGAACTGCTCAATCGCGGCGACACGCCCGAACCGCTGGGCGGCAGGTCGCTGCAGTACGCCAGCGCCACCGGAACCGGCAACTTCGGCGCCAGCGCCACCCAGCTGGTCGCCCTGCCCGATGTCAGCCTCGCTCCGGGCCAGTATTTCCTGGTCGGCCTGGCCGGCGGGGCCAACGGCGCGCCGCTGCCGGCAGTGGATGCGAGCGGCACCATCAACATGGCCGCGGCGGCCGGCAAGGTCGCGCTGGTCGAAGGCACCACCAGCCTCGGCTGCAATGGCGGCAGCACGCCCTGCACGTCGGATCAGTCGGCACGTATCGTCGATCTCGTTGGCTTCGGCAGTGCGAACTGGTTCGAAGGCAGCGGCCCGGCGCCAGCGTTGTCAGCGGCGCTGGCGGGTTGGCGCGCCGACGATGGCTGCACCGACAGCAACGACAACGCGGCCGACTTCTCCGCGCGGGCGCCTGCACCGCGCAACCGCGCCACGCCGGCCCTGCCCTGCGCAGGTGGCGGCACGCCATGGTTGACCATCGCCGACACCGCGGCTGCCGAGGGCGACAGCGGCAACA
This sequence comes from Luteimonas yindakuii, assembly GCF_004803715.2. NCBI lineage: Bacteria > Pseudomonadati > Pseudomonadota > Gammaproteobacteria > Lysobacterales > Lysobacteraceae > Luteimonas > Luteimonas yindakuii. Next base: position 621,825 of record NZ_CP039383.2, on the reverse strand, counting down.
CGCCATTCTTCTTCAATGTCCGGCTGGACCGGCCGGCCCCTGCGGGTGGCGTCCGTGTCGGCTACGCAACCGCCGATGGCACCGCCACGGTGTCCGGCGACGACTACATCGCTGCCACCGGGACCGTCGAATTCGCCGAAGGTGAAACGTCGAAGACGGTGGTCGTGCAGGTGCGCGGCGACACCGCCACCGAGCCCGACGAGACCTTCGTGGTCACGCTGTCCAGCCCGGACGGTGCGCAACTGCAGCGCGCCGAGGCCACCGGCACCATCCTCAACGACGACGTGACCCGGCTGGCGATCCACGCGATCCAGGGCGCGGGTGCGCGTTCGCCGTACGAGAATCTCGCGGTCGCGACCGAAGGCATCGTCACCGCGCGCCGCAACAACGGCTTCTTCCTGCAGACCGCCGACGGCGAGGACGACGGCAACCCGGCGACATCGGAGGGCGTGTTCGTGTTCACCTCGACTGCGCCGCCGGACGCGGCGTCGGTCGGCAACCGCGTGCTGGTGCAGGGCACGGTGATCGAATACGTGCCGGCCGCCGACCCGTACCAGCTGCCGCTGACCGAGATCACCAACGCAAGCGTGGTGCAGCTGTCCAGCAGCCATGCGCTGCCGGCGCCGGCGCAGCTGACCACCGCGCTGCCGCATCCGGATGGCGCGCTCGAGCAGCTGGAACCGCTCGAAGGCATGCGGGTCAGCGCGGCGGACTTCACCGTGGTCGCGCCCACCGGCGGCAATGTCAACGAGACTCAGGCCACCGCCACCAGCAACGGCCGTTTCGCGGTGGTGGTGACCGGCACGCCGCGGCCATTCCGCGAAGCGGGCCTGCCGCGGATGGATCCCGATCCGCTGGGCAGCAGCGCACCAATGATCCCGCGCTGGGACTTCAACCCCGAGCTGATCGCCGTCAACAGCAGCACCATCGGTGCGCCGACCGCGAACCTCGCCGCCGGCTGCCGCATCGTCGACGGCAGCCTCGTCGGTCCGCTCGACTACAGCTTCCGCCGCTACACGATCTATCCGGAAGCCGAACTGTCGGTGGCCTGTGAAGGTGCGGACCAGCCGCGTCCGGCGCAGCTGCCGGGGCCGGACCACGCCACGTTCGCCACCTACAACCTCGAGCGCTTCTTCGACGTCATCAACGACCCGGCGATCGGCGAGCCGGTACTGACCGCCGAGGCCTTCGAACGGCGCCTGCGCAAGGCTTCGCTGGCGGTGCGCGGCTACCTGCATCTCCCCGACATCCTGGGCGTGACCGAAGTCGAAAACCTCGCCACGCTGCAGACGCTGGCCACGCGCATCAATGCCGACGCGATCGCCAGTGGCCAGGGTGATCCGGGCTATGTGGCGCACCTGATCGAAGGCAATGACGTCGGCGGCATCGATGTCGGCTTGCTGGTGCGTGGCGGCGACAACGGCGCCGGCGCGTCACGCGTCGAGGTGCACGCGGTGACGCAGGAAGGCGCCGACGTCGTGCTGGCCAATCCCGACGGCAGCAGCAGCCTGCTCAACGACCGCCCGCCGCCGCGGCTCGACGCCACGATCCGTTTCGCCGACGGTCGCACGCTGCCGGTGACCGCGATCGTCGTCCACCAGCGTTCGCTGAGCGGCATCGAGGACGACGCCGGTGGTGCCAACGGCTGGGTGAGTGCCGGAGCCCGCGTGCGCGCCAAGCGCCAGGCGCAGGCCGAGTTCCTCGCCGGGCTCGTGCAGGGCATCCAGCAGGCCGATCCGCAGCGGGGGCTGGTGGTGCTGGGCGACTTCAACGCGTTCGAGTTCAACGACGGCCATGTCGACGCGATGGGCGTGGTCACCGGCCAGCCAAGCCCGGATAACGCAACCGCGGTGGACGGCGACGGCGTGGACCTGGTCGAACCGGACCTGCGCAACACCACGCTGGATGCGACCCCGGACCAGCGCTACTCGTTCGTGTTCGATTACCAGGCGCAGACCCTCGACCACATCCTGGTCAACCGCGCGCTGCTGGAGTTTCCGGACGTGGTCGGCCATACCATCAGCCACGCGCGCATCAACGCGGACTTCCCGGAAATCGCCCGCAACGAAGCCGACACACCCACCCGGCTGTCGGACCACGATCCGACCCTGCTGCTGGTGCGGATGGCGCCGGTGCAGCACGCCGACCTCGCGGTGACCGCCGAAGCGAATGCGGCCGAGACCGCGGTTGGCCGGACGATGGCGTTCGCGGCGACGCTGTCGAACGCCGGGCCTGATGTGGCGCAGTTCGCCGGTATCGGTTTCGCGCTCGACGCACCCCTGGACGACCTCGAGGTCGATGCACCCGCAGGCTGGAGTTGCGACGCGCCGGTGCAGGGCGCCGCCAATACCTCGCTGGCCTGCACCACGGACAGCCTCGCGGCCAGTGCGGACGCGGTGTTCGGCCTTGCCGCCACCGCACCGGAAGATGCACTCGGTCGCGACGTGACCCTGGCGGTGGCCGCGACCTCGCAGACCGCGGATCCCGACGAGAGCGACAACGCCGCCAGCGCCAGCACCCGCGTGGTCGAGGATCCGCAGGCCGCGCCGCTGCTCGCCAACGGCGTGCCGGTCATCGCGCTGTCCGGTGATGCCGGCACCTCGCTGCTCTATCGCATCGAGCTACCGCCGGGTGCGCGCAACCTGCGGGTGACGAGCTATGGCGGCAGCGGCGACGTGACCCTGCTGCTGCGTCGCGACGAACCACCCACCGCCGACACCTGGGACGCGCGCTCCGCCCGCCCGGGCAACAACGAGGTCGTGCAGATTGCGCGCCCGGTCGACGGCATCTGGTATGTCCGCGTCGAAGGCGTGCGCGATTTCGCCCGCCTCACCCTCGCCGCACGCTGGCAGCCCTAGCCGACGCGACACGCGGATTGCCTCTCACCCCTGCCCCTCTCCCGCACGCGGGAGCGGGGTTTCAAACACCTCGTTTCGCCTGCGGCCTGCTCCCTTCCGACGTTACCCCTCAATCCGGAAACAGCCGCGGCACCCAGCGCAGGTACGCCAGCATGCCCAGCAGTTCCACCAGCGACTGGGTCACGATCACCACCGCCGCCACCGCCCAGCCATCCGGCAGGGCGAGCGCCAGCGGCAGCACCACGAACGAATTGCGCGTGCCGAGGCTGAAGCACAGCGTGCGGCCATGCCGTGCGGGCAGGCGGAACCCGCTCCCCAACACTTTCGCGATCATCGCCGCCGCCACCAGGTAACCCGCGAACAACGGCACCACCACCGGCAGCACGTCGAGCGCGGCGCGCACCGTCGCCACCTGCGACGCCGCCACCAGCAGCACCACCAGCGCCAGCAATGGCACCGGCCACCACGCCAGCCGCTCGCGCAGCCATGCGCGCGTGGACCGTGCATCGACCCACCGCGCGGTGATCGCCGCCGCGACCAGCGGCACCAGCACCACCAGCACCGCCGGGACCACGGACGCCGCCGGCAGTCCGTCGGACCGCCACGCCCCCGGCAGCCACCACAGGTAGAGCGGCAACAGCAGCAACTGCAGCACCAGGTTGAGTGGGGTGACCGCGATCGCGCGCGACGTATCGCCACCGCCCATCTGCGCGAAACCGATGAACCAGTCGGTGCACGGCACCAGCAGCACCAGTGCCACGCCCAGCCGCAACGCGGGATCGGCGGGCAGCAGCTGCAGCATCGCGAACACCAGCAGCGGCACCAGCGCGAAGTTGCCAGTCACCACGGCAACCAGGAAGCGACGGTCGGCGAAAGCTTCGCGCAATTGCAGCAACGGCACCTGCACGAAGGTGGCGTACAGCAGCACCACCAGAGCCGGCCACAGCAGGAGCTCGAAGGCGTCGCGTCGCCCGGCGTGCGACGTCCCCAGCACCAGGCCACCGGCGATCGCGGCCAGGTAGATCCAGACCTGGTGGCGTTCGAGTTGCAGTCGGGTCATCGCCACTCCGGATTACTGAATGCGTACCGGCGAACGATCCGGGGCACGCCACGCCCGGGCGATGCCATGTCGGGCTGCGCCTGTCATGACGCATTGCGCAACGCGAGTTTACGGCGCGCTGGCTATCATCTCCGGCCCCGTCGCGTGTGCCGAGACCCTTTCGCATGACTGTCGCCGCCACCTTCGAGATCGAATACCTGCAGTACCTGGGCCCGGACGGACGCTTCGTCGCCGAGCCGCCGGCCGATCTCGCCGATCCCCAGCGCATCCTCGAACTCTTCAAGGAAATGCTGTTCGTCCGCACCTTCGACAGCAAGGCGATCGCCCTGCAGCGCACCGGCAAGCTCGGCACCTATGCCGCCTGCCTGGGCCATGAAGCCACCCATATCGGCATCGGCGCCTCGATGCGGCCCGAAGACCTGCTGGCGCCCAGCTACCGCGAATACGGTGCGCAGTTCATGCGCGGCGTGAAGCCACGCGACGTGCTGATGTACTGGGGCGGCGACGAGCGCGGCAACGATTTCGAGATCCCCCGCCACGACCTGCCGTGGTGCGTGCCGATCTCCACCCAGTGCCTGCACGCGGCCGGCGCCGCGCTGGCGTTCAAGCTGCGCGGCGAAGCCCGCGTGGCCGTGACCTGCTGCGGCGATGGCGGCAGCTCCAAGACCGATACCTACGCCGCGATCAACTCCGCCGGCGCCTACGAACTGCCGTTCGTGCAATGCATCGTCAACAACGGCTGGGCGATCTCGGTGCCGCGCTCGGCACAGACCGGCGCAAAGACGCTGGCGCAGAAGGGCCTGGCCGGCGGCCTGCACTGCCTGCAGGTGGACGGCAACGACCTGTTCGCGGTGCTGGAAGGGATGCGCCGCGCCATGGATCGCGCCCGCAACGGCGGCGGCGGCAGCGTCATCGAGTTCATGACCTACCGCCTGCACGACCACACCACCGCCGACGACGCCCGTCGTTACCGCGACGAGGCCGAGGTCAAGGCGGCGTGGGAGAAGGAACCGTTCACCCGCCTGCGCACCTGGCTCACCGCACAGGGCGTGTGGGACGAGGCACAGGAAAAGGCCTGGGCCGAGGACTGCGGCAAGCGCGTCGACACCGAGATCAACGCCTACCTCGAATCGAAAGTACAACCGGTCGAAGCGATGTTCGATTACCTCTACGCCGATCCACCTGCCGAACTGCTGGCCCAGCGCGAAGACGCGATTGCCCGGGAGCAGCGCCGATGAGCGCCGTCGCGAAGACCACGGATGCGGCCGCGCCGATCACCCTGATCGAGGCCGTCACCCAGGCGCTGGCCTGGGAGATGCGCAACGACGATTCCGTCGTCGTGCTCGGTGAGGACGTCGGCGTCAATGGCGGCGTGTTCCGCGCCACCGCCGGCCTGCATGCGCAGTTCGGCTCGAACCGCGTGATCGACACCCCGCTCGACGAAACCACCATCGCCGGCCTCACCGTCGGCATGTCGCTGCAGGGCATGAAGCCGGTAGCCGAGGCGCAGTTCGACGGCTTCGTCTACCCGATGCTCGACCACATCATCTGCCACGCCGCGCGCTTCCGCACCCGCACCCGCGGCCGCCTGCACTGCCCGATGGTGCTGCGCGTGCCGTGGGGCGGCGGCATCCGCGCACCGGAACACCATTCCGAGGCCAACGAGGCGATGTTCACCAACGTGCCGGGCCTGCGCGTGGTCATGCCGTCCTCCCCGGCGCGCGCCTACGGCCTGCTGCTGGCGGCGATCCGCGATCCGGACCCGGTGATCTACTTCGAGCCCAAGCGCATCTACCGCCAGTACAAGGAACTCGTGCCCGACGACGGCGAGGCGCTGCCGCTGGACGTGTGCTACGTGCTGCGCGACGGCACCGACGTGACCCTGGTGACCTGGGGCGCGCAGGTGAAGGAAGCCCTCGAGGCCGCCGACCAGCTGGCGGCCGACGGCATCAGCGCCGAGGTCATCGACGTCGCCACGCTCAAGCCGCTCGACTTCGACACCATCGCCGAGTCGGTCACCCGCACCGGCCGCTGCGTGATCGTGCACGAGGCGCCGCGCACCGCGGGCTTCGGCGCCGAGATCGCCGCGCGCCTGGCCGAGGACTGCATGTACGACCTGCTGGCACCGGTCGAGCGCGTCACCGGCTACGACACCCACATCCCGCTGTTCCGGCTGGAAATGAAGTACCTGCCAACGACCGAGCGCGTGGTCGAGGCGGCCAAGCGCGTGATGGCGGCGGGCTGAGCCCGGGCGTTGCGGCGCGACGCCCGCCGTGCGGATGCCGCGTTGCATGGCCTCTCTCCCGCTTGCGGGGAAGAGCCTGCCCCGGAGTGCTTCTGGTCGGGGCTGCCCCGGCGGGGCGGATGAGGGCACTGCCGGCCGCTCCTGCCCTCATTCCTGCCCCTCTCCCGCACGCGGGCGGGGGGTTGTTCTTTCGCGTCACACAATGTTCCTGCGAGGACCGACATGGCTGACACCAAATCCTTCAAGCTTCCCGACCTGGGCGAAGGCCTGCCCGACGCCACCATCGTCGAATGGGCGGTCAAGGTCGGCGACACCATCCGCCTCGACGAGCCGCTGGTGTCGATGGAGACCGCGAAGGCGGTGGTCGACGTGCCGTCGCCGTTTTCCGGCAAGGTCCTGAAGCTCGCCGGCGCTGCCGGCGACGTGATCGAGACCGGCGCGGTGCTGGCCGAGTTCGAGATCGACCCCAACCTGCCGCAGCGCGCGGAAGGCCAGGACACCGGCCACCACCATGGCCCGACCCCGGGCAAGGGTGTGGGCTCGCAGGACCCGGCTCCGGACCATCGCGTTGTCGCCTCCAGCGAAGGTGGCGCGATCGAGGCCACCGACGAGATCCAGCCGGAAGCGAAGTCCGAGCCAGGCGCGCGTGCCGACAGCGGCACGGTGGTCGGGGCGATGCAGTCGTCGGATGCCGTGCTCACCGAGCAGGCGAGCTCGGTTGGCGGCGTCAGGGCGATGCCGGCGGTGCGCGCGATGGCGCGCAAGCTCAAGGTCGACATCACCCGTGTGCGCGCCACCGGCAGCGATGGCGTGGTGACCATGGCCGACGTCAAGCAGGCCGCCGCCGATGGCAGTGCGCCGATGGGCAGCGCCCGCGCGGCTGGGGGTGAGGGCAATGCCGCATCGTCGCCCTCATCCGCCCTGCGGGCACCTTCTCCCGCAGGCGGGAGAAGGGACGCCGACCAGCGCACCGCGATGTCCGCCTCCGGCAAGCCGATGCGCACGCAGCCGCCGTCGGTGTCCGCCAGCGGCCAGCCCGAACAGCTCAAGGGCGTGCGCCGCAACATGGCGCGGGTCATGGCCGATGCCCACGCCAAGGTCGTCCCGACCACGCTGGTGGACGATGCCGACCTGCATAGCTGGATCGGCAAGCAGGACATCACCGCCCGCCTGGTGCGCGCGATCTGCGCCGCCTGCAAGGCGGTGCCCGCGCTCAACGCCTGGTTCGACGGCGACAAGCTGGTGCGCACGCTGCATCCGCAAGTCGACATCGGCATCGCCGTGGACACCGACGACGGCCTGTTCGTGCCGGCACTGCGCAACGCCGACGTGCTCGATGCCGCCGGCGTGCGCTCGGCGATCCAGCGCCTGCGTGCGCAGGTCGAGGATCGCAGCATCCCGGCCAGCGAGCTGTCCGGCTACACCATCAGCCTGTCGAACTTCGGCATGTTCGCCGGCCGCTACGCGACGCCGGTGGTGGTGCCGCCGACCGTGGCCATTATCGGTGCCGGCAAGCTGTCGCAGGACGTGGTCGCGGTGATGGGCGGCATCGAGGTACACCGCCGCATGCCGATCTCGCTGACCTTCGACCACCGCGCCTGCACCGGCGGCGAGGCGGCGCGCTTCCTGCGCGCGCTGCTGGACGACCTCTCGCTGCCGAACTGACGGGTACGCCGGCACGCGGTGGCACCGGACGCCGCGTGCGGGTGGCCGCCGGCAGCCGCGGCATCGGCCAGGCGATCGCGGAAGCGTTCGCCGCCGCGGCGCTGGTCCCGTTCTCGCCGCAGGCCTGTTGGATCACCGGCCGGGCGCTGCCGGTGGACGGCGGACAGACGCCCGGCGTCTTAGCGGCGGGTCTCTCGCCAGTCGCGTCCGGACCGGCGCATGCTGTGGCTCCCCGCCCGCGAGGAGCCGCCGCGATGCCCCACCACAGCCGCCTGTCCACGTTCGTGCTCGATTGCGAGGTCGATGATCTCGCCCCCCATGTCGCCTTCTGGTCGCAGGCACTCGGCAAGTCCGTGCAGAGCGCCGACGAGGACGGCGACGGCCGCTACGCGACGCTGGCCACCGCCGATGACGAGCCAATCCTGCTGCTGCAGAAGGTCGACCATGCCTCGCGCATCCACCTCGACATCGAAAGCGACGACATCGATGCCGAGGCCGATCGTCTCGAACGTCTTGGTGCGCGCCGCATCGGCTTCGTCAAACGCTGGTGGGTAATGGAAGCCCCGAGTGGGCACCGCTTCTGCGTGGTGCGCCCGCAACGCGAGTCGTTCGGGCCACACCTCAACCGCTGGGAATGAGGCCGGCGGCATCGCGGGGTGTGGGCGGCAGAAGCCCCCGGTGTGCGCCTTCTGCGCGCGTGGCAACGCGTTCATCCATTGCCCCGCGTCGCGTCGCGTCTGGCGCGGTCAAGCCACACCGCCAACCCCTGTGCGTTGAGTTCGATGTCCATTCCCAGCAGTTCGGGGATGCGCCGGGCGGCGTCCTTGATGCCGTGGCGTCGCGCGCGCTCGACGTACAGCGCCTGCAGGCCGTCCAGCAGACGCGCATGACGGTCGGGCGCCTGTGCCAGCGACCGTGCGAGGGCCACCATCGCGTCGACCTGCGCGATGAGGTCGGCACCCAGGCGCTGGCAGTCGGAGACGCCGCCGAAATGGGTCAGGTACACCTGCGCGGGCGCCTCGGCGAGCATCCGTCGCACCGAAGCCTTCATCGCCTCGGGATCGAACTGCACCGGCGAACTGGTCGGGATCACGAACGGACCGCGCGCGGTGTCGAACTCGCGGTAGGAGATGCCGAACACGTCGCCGCTGAACCAGCTGCGCGCGCGTGCATCCCACACCGACAGATGGTGCATCGCATGTCCGGGCGTATGCACGCAGGCCAGCTTGCGCCCCGCCAGCTCGACCACCTGGCCGTCGGTTGCCGCGACCACGCGCCCGGCCGGCACCGGCAGCAGCGCGCCATAGCTGCGCTCGAATTCCTCGTCGCCGTAGACCGCGCGTGCGCTGGCCGACAGCCGTTCCGGATCGATCATGTGCGGCGCGCCGCGCGGGTGCACGACCAGCGTGGCGTTCGGCAGTTCACGCATCAGGCCACCCGCACCGCCGGCGTGGTCGAGGTGGACATGGGTGAGGATGACCCAGTCCACCGCGTCGCGCGGCAGGCCCCGGGCGTCGAGGGCCGCCAGCAGCTGCGGCACGCTGCGGCTGGTACCACTGTCGACGAACGCCGCGCGCCCCGCTTCTACCACCATGTAGGCCGCACAGAAGGCCGTCCGCTGGTAGCCGGTATCGATGGTGACGATGCCGTCGGACTCGCTCATGTCACCACCTGTTGCGGGCACACGCGGCCAGTGTAGGCAGCGCGGCAGGATGCCGGAATTGGGCTTTGGTCGCAGGCATCGCCTCGACGGCGACCACTGCCGGAAGCCGGGTGCATGTGCTGTGACGGCCGACCCGCGACGGCGGCGGGATCGACTAGCGCCGGTGCCGGCGCAGCCACGCCGCGCGGACGAAGAACGCAAGCGTCATCACCGCGAGGTACACGCCGTAGCCCACCGCGGTGGCGAGGACCTGCCGCCACATGCCGCCATAGGTCGGATCGGCGACACGGAACGACCAGTGGATGCTGGCCACGAATGCCACCACCGACATCGCGATCGCGACGAGGTCGAACAGCCGTCGCGACACGCCACGCGGCTGCCGCGGGTACACCCAGAACAGCACGCTCAGGATCAGGAACCAGGGCAGGAACAGGATCAACGCGAGGTTGATCTCGACCAGTGCATTCATGCCGCGGCCTCCGCCTCGCGCAGACGCGCCAGTGCGTCGGTGAGCGAAGCGAAGGGCTGTCCGTCGACGAGTTCGCCGACGCGTTGGCCGTCGAGCAGCACCGCACCGCCCTCGCCTTCGCCCAGCGCGCCCTCGCCACGCCTGAGTCGCGCGATCAGCTGCCCGGCATCGCGCGGTGCGTCGAAGCGTGCGCCCTGCAGCAGCAGCACGTCGCCATCGACGAGCTTGAACGAGAAGCCCGCATCCTCGCGGTACTGCTTGAACACCGGCAACGCGCGCACCGCGTCCACCGCGGCCGTGCGTTCGTCGACGGCCTGCGCCGCAAGATCGCGCAACCCGACCGCATGGCGCAGTTGCGCGAGCAGCGGCGTTGCATAGCGCTCGCGCAGGCGGCGCGCGCCGTCGCGCAGGATGTCCTCGATATCGCCCGGCCGCGCCATCAGCGTGTCATAGCGATCGCGCAACGGCGCGAGTTCCACATCCACGCGCTCGAACAGGCGCTGCTTGGCATCGCCCCAGCCGATGCCGTCGGCATACGCCTGCGCGAATGCCGCGGTCTCGTCGGCCGATGCAAAGGCCTGGAACAGCTGGAACAGCGCCGAGCCTCCGGTGTCCTTGGGCTCACCCGGCGCACGCGAGTCGGTAACGATCGAGAACACCAGCCTGCGCAGCTCCTCGCGCGGCACGAACAGCGGAATGGTGTTGCCGTAGCTCTTGCTCATCTTGCGGCCGTCGAGCCCGGGCAACGTCGCCACCTGCTCGTCGATGACGGCTTCCGGCAGGCTGAACCAGTCGCGGCCATAGACATGGTTGAAGCGCTGGCCGAAGTCACGCGCCATCTCGATGTGCTGGATCTGGTCGCGCCCGACCGGCACCCGGTCGGCATTGAAGATCAGGATGTCGGCGGCCATCAGCACCGGGTACATGAAAAGCCCCGCGCTGACGCCCGCATCGTCGTCCTCGCCGTCGGCGCGGTTGCGGTCGACCGCGGCCTTGTACGCATGGGCGCGGTTGAGGATGCCCTTGCCGGCCACGCAGGTCAGCAGCCAGGTGAGTTCGGTGATTTCCGGGATGTCGCTCTGGCGGTAGAACCACACCTTGTCGGGTTCCAGCCCTGCGGCAAGCCACGTTGCGGCGATCTCCAGCGTCGAACGCTGCGTCATCGCCGGGTCCTGCGCCTTGATCAGGCTGTGCAGGTCGGCAAGGAAGTAGAAGCTCTCGGTCGCGGGCGCGCGGCTGGCGGCGATCGCCGGACGCACGGCGCCGACATAGTTGCCCAGATGGGGCGTACCGGAGGTGGTGATACCGGTCAGGACACGGGTGGCGCGGGTGGCGGACATCGGCAGGGGCCAGGCGATACGGAAAGCGACAAGTCTACCGGCCCCTCCCGGCGCTTGCCCCGGGTGCGATCGCGCATAAAAAAGGGACCGGTCGGAGCCGGTCCCTTCGTGCACGTTGCGAGGTTACAGGCTGCGTTCGAAGTCGCGCACTTCGTCCTCGGCCTTCTGGCGCTCCCAGCCGTACTTCTCCTGCAGCTTGCCGGCGAGGTACTTGCCGTCGCCCTCGGCAACGTCGAAGACGTCGTCGGTCAGGTCGCCCCAGCGTGCCTGGGCCTTGCCCTTGAGCTGCGTCCACTTGCCGGAAATGATGTCCTTGTTCATTGAGCTGCCTCTGTGTTGTGGATGACGGCTCCAACTTCGCGCAGCCACCCTTCAGGCCCGGTCAAAATTCTGTTGGCCGGAAATCAACTCGATAAACGCCCAGCCAGCAACCTCAGCGCCGGGTGAAGTCCTGGCCAGTCGTGACGCAAGGCGAGGTCTGCAGACCAAAGAAAAAGCCGGCTTTCGCCGGCTCTTTCAGGCGTCACTGTGACCGCGCGATCACTCGGTGCCGGTACCACCGGTCTTGTCGGCCGCATCCTCGAGCTTGCCGCCGGCCTTCTGCACGTCCTGACCGGCGCCCTTCATGGTGTTGCACGCCGAAAGGGTGCCGACGGAGAAGAGGGCGAGCAGCAGCAGGGCAGTAAAACGCTTCATGGAAGTCTCCTGGTCGGAATGGGGTGGGTCGCTGCGGTGCGGCCCGTGGCGCAAGTAAGCGCAGTCAGGCGTGAACGCCACGTCGATTCCGCCTGCGCGCCGCAGTCCGGCACCTGTCGTGTTCAGGCTGTGCTGGCGCGCGTTGCTCGCTCCGCCAACCGCGCCAGCACACCGTGATTCAGTCGCGCATCAACGTGGACTTGCCGAACAGGCTCTCGACGAGGTCGACCGCCAGTTCCGCGGTGCGGTTGCGCTCGTCCAGCGCCGGGCTGACCTCGACCACGTCGAGCGAGCCCATGCGACCGCTGTCGGCAATCATCTCCATGACCAGCTGCGCTTCACGGTAATTGAGGCCACCGGGCACGCGGGTGCCGGTCCCCGGCGCGATGCTGGGGTCGAGCACGTCGACGTCGAAGCTCACGTGCAGGTGGGTGTCGTCGTCGAGGCCTTCGAGCGCGGCTTCCATGGTGCGCTTCATCCCGACCTCGTCGATGTAGCGCATGTCGTAGATGTCGAGCCCGTGTTCCTTGACCATGCGCTTCTCGTCCTGGTCGACGGAGCGGATGCCGACCTGGGTGACCTGCGCCGGGGTGATCGCCGGCACGTGGCCGCCGATGCCCGTCAGCACGTCCGGACCGATCCCGCACAGGCAGGCCACCGGCATGCCGTGGATGTTGCCGGACGGGGTCACGTCGCTGGTGTTGAAGTCGGCATGCGCATCAAGCCAGAGCACGCGCAGCCTGCGGCCGGTTGCGCGGCAATGCGCGGCGACCGCGGCTATGGAGCCGATCGCAAGCGAGTGGTCGCCGCCCAGCACCACCGGCATCCGCCCGGCTTCGAGCTCGCGCAGCGACGCCTGCATCAGCGCCTCGTTCCACGCCACCACGCCCGCCAGATGGCGGTAGCCATCCATGGGCGGCTCCACCGGGTTCGGCGGGCCGGCGAGGTTGCCGCGGTCCTCGACCTCGATCCCGCGCCCCCGCAGCGCCTGCGCCAGCCCGGCGATGCGCAGCGCATCCGGACCCAGGCGCGCGCCGAGATGGCCTGCGCCGATGTCGGTGGGCACGCCGATCAGGGAGACGGGTGGGAAGATGCGACGCATGCGCGGGGTCCTGTGTGCCGGGGCAGGCCCGCGGCACCGTGGTGCAGCGACCACGTCCCCGCTGGGCGGGGGCCGAGTCTAGCACCGGCCTCCGCGCGCCCGGACGGGCTGGGACCGACGACGGTACGCCGCGACGCGGAACGTCGCAGCGCCCGGAAAAAGGAACCGGCTGCCCCCGTTGCGGGGGCATGGCCACGTGGAGCGTGACGGCGACAAGGGGATGGGGAGTCGCGACACCGTGTCCGCCGGTCCGCACATGATGGAGCGGCGCGCGCACCCGGTCAGTCGGGATTTCCCCGACCTGAATGGGGGAAACCCCGCTGTACCAGCGCTGTCCACGCGCGGCCGGCATGCACGCAGCCATGACGGCGGTCGTCGCACCGTCCCTGCATGCGATCCCGATCCGACATCGACACCGAGCTCGGCCACCTGCAGCAGCGACTGCTCGTGCTATGCGCGGAACTGCCACCCGACCAGGTCCGCGAAGCGTTTGCCCGCGAAGCCGAACCGCTGACCAGGGACCCGCCCGCCGAACTGGACGCCTACATCCAGGAGCGCATCCACACCATGCTGGTGGCGGCGGGGGTCATCGAGGACGAATCACCGACCGGCTGAATACGTGCCCGCACCGGACCATCCGACAAGGACGTCTTGACGGAGTCTTAAC